>NZ_JAUSXY010000001.1:1879981-2193311 GCF_030944625.1 Arthrobacter sp. SLBN-112 | reverse complement strand
GAAAAGCCGACGGAGACGAGGACACCCAGATCCAAGCGATTGAGAACGCCATCTCCAAGGGCGACAAAGGCATCCTGATCACGCCTAACGGTCCGTCCGTCGTCGATGCCCTGAAGAAAGCCAAGGACGCCGGCTTGTTCGTGATAGCCCTGGACACGCCGCCGGACCCCGCCGACGCCGCCGACATCACCTTCGCCACCGACAACTTCGCCGCCGGCGAGCTGATCGGCAAGTGGACCGCTGCCCAGCTTGGCGGCAAGAAGGCCACCATCGCGCTGATCGACCTCTTCGACGACAAGGTTGTCTCCGTTGATTACAACCGCGACCAAGGTTTCCTGACCGGCCTGGGCATCGACACCGCCGACAAGAAGAAGAACGGCGACGAAGCCAAGACCGGCAAGTACACCGGCGGCAAGGGTGGCGAGTACGAAATTGTTGGCAACCACGCCTCCCAGGGCGCCGAAGACGGCGGACGCACCGCCATGGAAACGCTGCTCTCCAAGAACCCGAACATCAACGTTGTCTACACCATCAACGAACCCGCAGCCGCCGGCGCCTTCGAAGCACTGAAGTCGGCCGGCAAGGAAAAGGACGTCCTGGTGGTTTCGGTCGACGGCGGTTGCGCCGGTGTGAACAACGTCAAGTCCGGCGTCATTGGCGCTACTGCCCAGCAGTACCCGGTAAAGATGGCCGAACTCGGAGTCAAGGCAATCGTGGAACTGGCCAAGACCGGCAAGAAGCCGGAAAACTCTCCGGGCCTCGACTTCTACAACACCGGCGTGGAACTGGTCACCGACAAGGCAGCTGACAGCGTCAAGAGCATTACGACCACGGACGCTACCCAGATCTGCTGGGGCAAGTAAGCCGGAACTGCGACAGGAGCAACGATGACCCAGCAACAAACCGCAGGGCCGCCGGTTACCGGGCCCACCGACTTGGCCGAGGAATTCCTCGATCGCCAAACTCCCCTTGGCCGCATCCGCAATGTGCTGCACCGCTACCCGGCACTGAGCCCGGCGATCGTGCTGCTGGTCGCGGTGGTGGTGTTTGGCCTCCTCAACGACCGCTTCCTGCGGTTCGAGAACCTTTCCCTGATCACCCAGCAGGTTTCCGTCGTCGGAACCCTGGCCATCGCGCAAACACTCATCATCCTCACTGCGGGCATCGACCTGTCCGTGGGCGCGGTGATGATTCTGGCCTCCATGGTGGTGGCCCAACTGTCGGTGAACAACGGGATGCCGGCGCCGCTGGCGCTGCTGGCGGGACTCGTTGTCGGGCTCGGCGCCGGGGCGCTCAACGGCTTCCTGGTGACACGGTTCAAACTCCCACCGTTCATCGTCACGCTGGGAACATTGAACATCTTCATCGCCCTGACCCTGCTGTACTCCGGCGGCTCCACCGTCCGTGGCTCCAGCATGCCGGGTCTGCTCACCTGGATGGGCAGCACCTTCCCGGTGGGCCCGGTCAGGATCTCCACGGGCGTGCTGATGATGCTCCTGCTGTATGTTGCGATCGCATTCATCCTGGGCAAGACCGCTTGGGGACGCCACGTTTACGCAGTCGGCGATGACAAGGAAGCGGCCCGCCTGGCGGGCATCCCCGTGAACCGCGTCCTGATGAGCGTGTATCTGGCAGCGGGCGCCGTCCTCGCAATGGGCGCGTGGATCCAGATCGGGCGCACCAACGCAGCAAGCCCCAATGCGGGTGTGGACCTGAACCTGGACTCCATCACCGCCGTCGTGATCGGTGGAACCAGCCTCTTCGGCGGCCGCGGTTCAGTCTGGGGCTCCCTCCTCGGTGCCCTGATCGTGGGCGTCTTCCGCAACGGGCTTTCCCTGGCCGGCCTGGACGTACTGTTCCAGACGCTTGCCGTCGGCGTCCTCATCATCATCGCTGTGTCGATCGACCAGTGGATCCGAAAGGTGAAGTCATGACCTCCACCGGGCTTGAATCCCCCGAGACCGAAACCCGGCAGCCAATCCTCCAGGCGCGGAACCTCGTCAAGACTTTCGGCAAGGTGGTTGGCCTGGACGGTGTCAGCCTTGACCTGTACCCGGGCGAGGTGCTGGCCATCATCGGCGACAACGGCGCCGGCAAGTCCACCCTCATTAAGTGCCTCACCGGTGCCGAGGTTCCGGACTCGGGCGAGCTCCTGGTTTCCGGCCAGCCAGTGCACTTCAAGCGTCCGCAGGATGCCCGTGCGCATGGAATCGAAACGGTCTACCAGAACCTTGCCGTCTCGCCCGCCCTGGACGTGGCGTCGAACCTGTTCCTGGGGCCGGGAAGAACGGGTGGCCGGCCCGCTCGGGTCCATCTTCAGGGTCCTGGACACCAAGGGCATGCGGCGAAAGGCGAAGGAGGAGCTCACCCGACTCGGAATTTCGACCCTCCAGGATGTCACCGTCCCGGTCGAGAACCTTTCCGGCGGCCAGCGTCAGGCCGTGGCCGTGGCGAGGGCAGCAGCGTTCGGTTCCAAGGTAGTAGTGCTGGACGAGCCGACCGCGGCGCTCGGCGTGAGAGAGTCCAACCAAGTCCTCCAGCTGGTCCGGGATCTCCGGGACCGCGGTCTTCCGGTCATCCTGATCAGCCACAACATGCCGCACGTGTTCGACGTTGCTGACAGGATCCACATCCAGCGTCTGGGCAAATGCGCCGCCACGATCACCCCGAAGTCGCACAGCATGACCGACGCCGTGGCCATCATGACCGGCGCGGCCACAGCCTGACCCCGTACGACCGCTTTCCTTCACTCTCCCTTCCTGTTCGCGGACCTGCTCGCCTGCCCGGGCGGCAGGTCCGCGCCCGTCTTCACGAAAGATTGCTCATATGTCCTACACCAATGGCTCCGGCGCCAGCACCTCCACTCCCGATGTCATCGTGGTTGGCGAAGCACTCGTCGACGTCGTCAGCACCTCCGAAGGCACGATGGAGCACCCCGGCGGTTCCCCGGCCAACGTGGCATACGGGCTGGCACGGTTGGGTGTGCGAACCAGCCTCCTGACCTCAATCGGCGACGACGAACGCGGCGCTCTGATCGAGCGTCACCTGGGCAGCGCCGGAGTTGCACTGCTGCCAGGGTCAAAATCACCGGGCCGCACGGCGTCCGCCACCGCCACGGTGGGCGCGGACGGGTCCGCCAGCTACGAGTTCGATGTTTCCTGGGAGCTGCCGCCGGTGCACCCCGCCCACTTCCCCAAGGTGCTGCACACCGGCTCGATCGCCAGCTTCCTGGCGCCGGGAGCCGGTTCCGTCAAGAGCCTCCTGGAACGGGCGCACCGTGAATGCCTGGTTTCCTACGATCCCAATATCCGCCCCGCACTCTTGGGCAGCCACGCGGAGGCGCTCGCTGTTTTCGAAGACCTGGCTCCCCTGGCGGACGTGCTGAAGCTTAGCGACGAGGATGCCCGGTGGCTCTACCCGGGTCTGACGTTCGAGGACGCCGCGGCGCGGATCCTGGAACTTGGCGCGGGCCTGGCTGTGATCACCATGGGTTCGGCCGGCTCGCTGCTCGCAACACCGGCCACACGGGTGCAGATTCCGTCCGTTCAAACGGTAGTGGCGGACACCATCGGGGCCGGCGATTCCTATATGGCAGCCCTGATTTACGGCCTGCTCTGCCGAAGCACCGATGGCTTGGCGCCCTCCGTCCTGGAAACCTTGGGCAGGACAGCATCGAAGGCTGCGGCGATCACGGTCAGCCGGCCGGGCGCCAATCCTCCAACCCTCGAGGAGCTTACGTCGGAACTGCAGCCGGCGGTATAGGGGATTAAATTCGGAAGGAGGTGGGGAATTTCCCCACCTCCTTCCGCAGCATTACCCCACCGGGATCAGCGCGAACCGTAGTTCGGTGCTTCCACCGTCATCTGAATGTCGTGCGGGTGCGACTCCTTCAACCCGGCGGAGGTGATCCGCACAAATTTGCCGCGCGCCTTCAGCTCAGGGATGGTCGGAGCGCCGGTGTAGAACATGGTCTGGCGCAAACCGCCCACCAACTGGTAGGCGACCGAGGACAGCGGTCCACGGTACGCCACACGGCCTTCGATGCCTTCCGGGATCAGCTTGTCGTCGCCGGAGACGTCGGCCTGGAAGTAACGGTCCTTGGAGTAGGACGTGTTCTTGCCGCGGGACTGCATGGCACCCAGGGAGCCCATGCCGCGGTAGGACTTGAACTGCTTGCCGTTGACGAAGATCAGCTCGCCCGGGGATTCGTCGCAGCCGGCGAGCAGGGAGCCGAGCATGACGGTGTCGGCACCGGCCACCAGGGCCTTGCCGATGTCGCCGGAGTACTGCAGGCCGCCGTCGGCAATGAGGGGAACGCCGGCCGGAATGGCAGCCTTGGCGGACTCGTAGATGGCGGTGATCTGCGGAACACCCACACCGGCCACAACGCGGGTGGTGCAGATCGAGCCCGGCCCAACGCCCACCTTGATGCCGTCGGCGCCGGCGTCGATCAGTGCCTGGGCGCCCTCGCGGGTGGCAGCCTGGCCGCCGATGATGTCCACGTGCGCGGCTACAGGATCGGACTTCAGCCTGCGGATCATGTCCAGCACACCCTGGGAGTGCCCGTTGGCGGTGTCCACGAACAGGGCGTCCACACCGGCGTCCACCAGGGTCATGGCGCGGTCCCAGCCGTCCCCGAAGAAGCCGATGGCTGCACCCACGCGGAGGCGGCCTTCGTCGTCCTTGGTGGCCAGCGGGTACTGCTCGGCCTTGGTGAAGTCCTTGGTGGTGATCAGGCCCTTGAGCCGGCCCTGCTCGTCCACGAGCGGGAGCTTTTCGATCTTGTTGGTGGCCAGCTTGTGGGAGGCTTCGTCCCGGCTGATGCCCACGTGACCGGTGACCAGGGGCATCTTGGTCATGACGTCACTGACCAGCCGCAGCGGGAAATCGGACTCCGGCACGAAGCGGGTGTCACGGTTGGTGACGATGCCCAGCAGGCGGTTGTCCTCGTCCACCACGGGGAGGCCCGAAACGCGGTAGTGGGCGCAGAGGTCATCCAGTTCACGCAGCGTGGCCTCGGGGCGGATGGTCAGCGGGTTGGTGATCATTCCCGACTCACTCCGCTTGACCCGGTCGACCTGGTCCGCCTGGTCGGCAATGGAGAGGTTGCGGTGCACCACGCCCAGGCCACCCTGGCGGGCCATGGCGATGGCCATACGGGACTCGGTGACGGTGTCCATGGCGGCCGACAGCAGCGGAGTCTGCACGCTGATCCGCTTGGAGATCCGCGACGAGGTGTCAGCGTCGGAAGGGATGACGTCGGTGTGGCCCGGCAGGAGCAGGACGTCGTCGTAGGTCAGGCCAATGAAGCCAAAGGGATTGTGTTCGGGCTCGGTCATGAGTGCGCCTCTTACCTTGGTTGCTGGGCGGGTAGGGGTTGCAGCCGATGACCAGCCCGTAATTACGGAACTGGCCTGTGCAGACGATCCTGCGGGACCACCGTTGGGGTACGGCGTTCCTGGGGCAGAAAGTGTTGACTAAATATTAGAACCTCCGGCCCGATCCCCCTATTCCAAGCCCGCAATGTGAGCAACCGCACTCAGCTCCATCCTGTTGCCGCCAGTAGTCGCTGCTCGAACATGGGGATCATGGTTTCCACGTACGTCCGGGTCAGGTGGTTGTCGTCCTTGTAGACGTAGACGTTACCCACCACGGCTGGGCAGACGCCCCGGGCGCAGATGAAGTCGCTCATGTCCATCAGGTGCAGGCCCGGCACCTTGCCGCGGTAGTTTTCCAGCGGCGACGGCTCAACGAGGGACTCGGCCAGTGCCGGATTGCAGGCCGGCGCGTCCGCGCCATGGCGTTGTGCGCATTGGGGCATGTTGAACGTGAACCGGGGGTTGTCCCGGATGCCCACGATCTCGATTCCCGCGTTGGCAAACGGAGCGACTCCCTGAAGGTAGCCGGGGACCTCCGTTTCGAACGGGGCTTCTTCGTGGGTCAGCGTCGCCACCGTGAAGACAGCGTCCGGAAGGTGTTCCAGGACGTAGGCGGAGCTGGCCCTGTTGTAGGCGTTGCATTCGGCGTTCCGGGCGTCCGATTCCGCGCCGAACCGGCATGCGGGCATCAGCAGTGTCACCAGTTCCCAGCCGCGTGCAGCCGCCACCGGGGCCAGCGCGGCGAGGTACTGCTGGGCATGCGAATCCCCCAGCACCACGATGCGTTTGGTGGCTGGTTCCTCCGGAATCTCCTGCCGGCACCCCTCGAGGATTGGGTCGCTGGTGGCGTTCGAACCTGTGCAGCGCGAGTCGATCCCGGCCCAGTCGTTGTCCAATGCCGTTGGCCCGGGGATGGTCCTCGCGCGCGGAGCCGGCAAGTTTTCGTTCTCCGGGGTGAGCGCCAGCGCACCCGGCGTGAGCTCGCGGGGTTGTGCCGCCGTCGCGCTTTCCTCCGCAGTGAGCGATGTCTGCCACACGGCCACGGGACCGGCCAGCAGGGCACCACAGGCAACAATGACGACGGCGGTACGCCAGGCGCGGAGCTTGGGCCAGTGCCAGTCCCGCAACGGCTTCTCCACGAAGCGGGTGGTAAGGATGGCAAGCACGACGGCGGCGGCTACGATGCCGAGGCCCTGCTTGAGGTTCGGCGCCTCCACCCCCGTGGCCGCCAGCGCCAGCACCAGGACCGGCCAGTGCCAGAGGTAAAGCGCGTAGGAGTTGTCGCCCAGGGCGACGGCCGGCCTGCTGCTCAGGAGCCTGTCCACGCCGAAGCGACTGCCGGACTGCCCGGCGACGATGATGGCGGCGGCAGCCAGCGTGGGCCAGAGGGCCACGTAGCCGGGAAAGGACCTGTCGACCGTGAGGAGCAACCCGCATGACACCATGCCTGCGAGCCCCGCCCAGCCCAGGACCACCCTCAGCGCGCGGCCGGGCCTGAGGTACGGCAACGCGAGCGCCAGCAGGGACCCGAGGGCAAACTCCCAGAGCCTGGCGCCGGTATCGAAGTATGCGTAGGCCTGGTTGGTGGCGGTCTGGTCAATGGAATAGGCCAGGGACGCGGCGAACAACGAGCCGAAAACCACAGCCAGAAATCCCCGGTAGGTGGTGCGCTCCAGCCGGGGAATCCGGCGGACGGCCCGCAGGAGCGCGGCGGTGGCGGCGAAAATGAGCGGCCAGAGGATGAAGACCTGCCCCTGGATGGACAACGACCAGAAGTGCTGCAGCGGGCTGGCTCCGGCATGGTCCTGTGCGTAATAGTCCACCGCGGCGTCTGCCAGCAGCCAGTTCTGGCTATACAACAGCGATGCCCAGGCTTGGTCCAGGACCTGCGGCCAGCGGCCTTGGGGCAGGATCAGCCAGGTGCCGGCCAGCACCCCGAGGATCACGACGACGGCGGCCGGCAGCAGGCGCTTGAAGAGGTGCAGCCAGTGCGCCATCAGCCGGAAGGGCTGGCCGGACTCTGCTTTGCGGACGAAGGAGAGCGTGAGCAGAAAGGCGGAGATCAGCAGGAAGATGTCCACACCGCCGGACACGCGGCCCAGCCAGACGTGGTAGGCCACAACCATGAGGACAGCCAGGGCCCGGAGTCCCTGGACCTCGGGCCGGAAGGTCGGTTTGCGGTTGCGGCTGGGGACGGTTCCCGCCGTTGCCGGTGCCGTCCGGATCCCCGTCATCGACACTTCGAACCCCTCACACCACCGGCCGGCCAAAGCATCCAGCCTACGCACCGGGGTTTGGAAGGGCCAATCCGGGCTCCGGCGCGAACTAAGCTGGGCCCAGGTGCGGAAGGGAGCCGGCGTGATCGTCCAATTGCGGATTTGCGTGCCCGGAGAATTGTCCGAGGTGACGTTGAAGGCCTGCCGGGACCAGGTGGGAACTGCGGGTGTCGCATTGATCTCCAGCGCGTCCGTGGTACCGCCGGGTGACGTCATCGAGGTCCAGATCGCCAGGGAGTCTGTGGAGGAACTCCTGGAGAAGCTTGAGGTCCTGAAGATCGGCGACGTGGGCTCCGTTGCCATGACCACGCCGGAATTCGTCCTGTCCAGGAATGCTGACCGGGCGGAGCACGCCGCACCGGGGGACGGTGCGGACGCGATGATCTGGGACGACGTGACGGGGCAAACTGGCGAGGATTCCAGGCTCACGTGGAACTTCCTCGCCTTCCTGGTGCTGGCAACGCAGCTCGCCGGAATCGGCATTGTGACCGATTCCCCCATCGCGATTGTGGGTGCCATGGCGGTGGGACCCGAGTTCGGGCCGCTGGCCGCCCTGGCCGTTTCGCTTGCCACCCGGCAGTGGAAGCTTGGCCGCCGCGCAGCCATTGCCCTGGGCGTCGGGTTTCCGGTCGCCATGCTTCTGGCGGCTTTGACGGCCTGGCTGTCGATCCCGCTGGGCCTCTTCCCCCGCGATGCCCTGGACAAGGGATCCGCCGTCGAATTCATCTACCATCCCGGCCCCTATTCATTGATCGTTGCCATCCTGGCGGGATTCGCGGGAATGCTGTCGATCATTGGCCGGCGGTCCGCGGCACTGATCGGGGTCTTCATCTCCGTGACCACCGTGCCGGCGGCCGGATATGTGGCGGTGGCTTTGGTCCTGGGTGAGTTCCCGAAGGCGGCTGGCTCGGCCCTGCAGTTGTTGCTGAACCTCGTGGGCATCGTCGCGGCCGCCGTCGCGGTCCTTCTTTTCTACCGGGTGGTGGCCAAGCGGCGGCCCGCGGCAGCGGCACGGAACTTGAGGCGGCAGCGCAGCGGCACCCGCGACTGACCCGCCCACCAACCATCCGTCCGCTAGGGACGCAGCAGGGCGCGGAGGGTCTGGATGGTGTCGGCTTCCGCCGGGGATTTATCGTCCCGGTAGCGTTTCACCCGGGCAAACCTCAGGGCGATTCCGCCCGGGTAGCGCGGTGACTGCTGGACGCCGTCGATCGCTATTTCGACGACGGTGACCGGCTCAACCCATACGGTGCCGGCGGTGCGCCGCACCTCGAGTTCCTGGAATTTCTCCGTCTGCCAGCGCAGCAGCTCATCGGTGAGCCCCTTGAAGGTCTTGCCCACCATCACGTAGCCGCCCGGTTCACCGAAGTCCCCTTCAGGGTCCAGTGCCCCAAGGTGCAGGTTCGAGAGCAACCCGGTCCGGCGCCCCGACCCCCATTCACAGGCAAGCACCACCAGGTCGTACGTGAGCACCGGTTTCACTTTCACCCAGTTGGATCCCCGCCGTCCGGCGGCGTAGGCGGACCCGATGGCCTTCACCACCACGCCCTCGTGACCGGCAGCCAACGCGGCCCGGGACACCCGTTCAGCCACGGCCGGGTCTGCCGTAATCCGGCCGGGGATCCGGTGTTCCGGAGCTATCCGTTCCAGCGCGTCGATGCGGGTGGACAAAGGTTCGTCGAGCAGGTCCTGCCCGTCGAGGTACAGCACGTCGAAGAACCAGGGATGCAGCACCGTTTCCCGCGCTGCATCAGCGCCGAACCGTGACATGGTTTCCTGGAACGGCCGTGGGCCACCGTCCTCGTCGAGGGCGAGGGTTTCGCCATCGAGGATCACATCCTGCACCGGCAGCCCACGCACCAGTTCCACCACCTCCGGGAGCCGGTGCGTGACATCGGCGAGGTTGCGGGTGTAGATGCTGACATCATCGCCGGCCCGGTGGACCTGGATGCGGGCGCCGTCGAGCTTGTATTCCACAGAGGCTTCCCCGGTGGTTTCCAGGGCTTCGCCCGGGCTGGCGGCCGTGGCGGCAAGCATCGGCTGCACAGGGCGGCCGACGACGAGGCCCACCGCTTCAAGCTCGGCTGCGGTCCCCGTCATGGCGAGCAGGGCGGTGCCGCCCAGATCGCCCGAGAGCATCGCCGCGCGTCGGACGGCAGCGACGGGCCTGTCCGCGGCGCGGGCGACGGCATCCGTGAGGACGCCGTCGAGGGCGCCGGTGCGCAGTTCCCCGAGCAGGACGCCGGAGATGAAGGCCTGCTCCCCCGCCGTCGCGGCCGTCATCAGGTTCCCGAGCGTGGCTGCGCGGCCTGCCGCCGAACCTGCTCCCGCGGTGGCGAGCAGCCTGTCCAGCGCAGCATCGAGGTCGGCAACGGTGAGGCTTGCCGCCAAGGCCGGTTCCGCTTTGGCCGCCGCCACGCTGCGCCATCCCGCTCCGACGCGCCCCTGCCGGGGCTTCGCCATCAGCAAGCCCACCGCCGTCGGAATCTCCGCCGGCTCAAGCCGGCGCAGCAGGTCCGCAAGCGCCTCGACCTTCGCAAGCCGGGACCGGGTGGACGCCACGGCGTCTGAGGTTTTGACGAGCTCAAGAAGCAGCATGGCATCATCCTGCCACGTACCGGCTCCGCGGCTCTGGACAGCGCAAAATCGCCCTCCCAGACTGGACGCATGGGATTCATCGTTGCCAACCTGTTCATCACCCTCGACGGCGTCTACCAGGCTCCCGGCGGCCGGGAGGAAGACACCTACGGCGAGTTCGCCTTCGGCGGCTGGCAGGCACCTGTCTCCGACGACGAGGCCGGCGCGGCCATCGCGGCGGAGATCGGCCGAATGGATGCCCTGCTCCTCGGCCGGAAGACTTATGACATCTTTTCGGCTTACTGGCCCCACCAGTCAGGGGATATTGCGGATGCACTCAACCGGGTGCCCAAGTTCGTCGTCTCGCGCACTGCGTCCACCCCGGGCTGGGGCGGAACCACGGTGCTGCCCGATGAGAGGGCTGCGGGACGGCTCCGCGACGAGTACGGGCAGGTGCACCTGTTCGGCAGCGGCGTCCTGATCCGCTCATTGCTGGCTGCGAACGTACTGGACCGCCTCCACCTCTGGCTTTACCCGGTCACGCTGGGCCAGGGCAAACGCCTGTTCGACGCCGGCACCGTTCCTGCGTCGTACCGCCTCGCCGAGCCGGCCCGCAGCTACCCGAAAGGGGCGGTGTCGCTGGTGTACGAACGCGCGGGCGGGGTTGAGACGGCGGAGATGGCCGCGACCTAGCGTCCGAACACAAGAAACCGGCCCAGCTGATGCTGGGCCGGTTTTCTGTATGGCGCCTGCCGTGGGTCCCTGTGGGTGGGCCCACGCCGTCAGGGTTCCCTGACCGAGCGAAGCGAGGTTAGGGAGACGGTGGGGACTAGTGGCTGTGGCCTGCGTGCTCGTCCTCTTCGGCGGGCTTCTCCACGACCAGGGTCTCGGTGGTGAGAACCAGTGCGGCGATGGACGCGGCATTGCGGAGGGCTGCGCGGGTGACCTTGACGGGGTCGATGACACCGGCAGCGATCAGGTCCTCGTACTCGCCCGACTTGGCGTTGAAACCGTTGTTGGTTTCCAGGTCGGCCACCTTGGAGGTGATGACGTAGCCGTCGAAGCCGGCGTTCTGGGCGATCCAGCGCAGCGGCTGAACCAGGGCACGGCGGACGATGCCCACAGCAGCGGCGGCGTCGCCTTCGAGTGCCTTGACGGACGGGTCCTCATCCAGGGCCTTGAGGGCGTGGATCAGTGCCGAGCCGCCACCGGCCACGATGCCCTCTTCCAAGGCAGCACGGGTGGAGGAAACAGCGTCCTCGATGCGGTGCTTCTTTTCCTTCAGCTCAACCTCGGTGGCAGCCCCCACCTTGATGACGCCGATGCCGCCGGCCAGCTTGGCCAGGCGCTCCTGGAGCTTTTCGCGGTCCCAGTCGGAGTCGGTGCGGGTCAGCTCGGCGCGCAGCTGGGCTACGCGGCCTGCAACATCCTCGGCCGAACCGGCGCCGTCGACGATGGTGGTGTTGTCCTTGGTGACGGTGATGCGGCGGGCGGTACCCAGCACCTCCAGGCCAACGGTGTCCAGGCTCAGGCCCAGCTCCGGGGACACAACCTGTGCGCCGGTGAGGGTGGCGATGTCCTGGAGCATGGCCTTGCGGCGGTCACCGAAGCCGGGTGCCTTGACGGCCACGACGTTCAGGGTGCCGCGGATGCGGTTGACGATCAGCGTGGACAGGGCCTCGCCGTCGACGTCCTCGGCAATGATGAACAGCGGCTTGGAGCTCTGCAACGCCTTTTCCAGCAGCGGCAGGAATTCCTGGATGGAGGAGATCTTGCCCTGGTTGATCAGGATCAGGGCGTCCTCAAGGACAGCTTCCTGGCGTTCGGCGTCGGTGACGAAGTACGGGGACAGGTAGCCCTTGTCGAACTGCATGCCCTCGGTGAGGACCAGTTCGGTCTGGGTGGTGGAGGACTCTTCGATGGTGATGACGCCATCCTTGCCCACCTTGCCGAAGGCTTCAGCGAGGAGTTCGCCGATCTCGTCGCTCTGCGCCGAAATGGCGGCCACGTTGGCAACCTGGGTGCCCTCGACGGGGCGGGCGTTCTCCAGCAGGCGGGCAGCTACGGCCTCGACCGAAACTTCGATGCCGCGCTTGATCTGGCCGGGGGCAGCGCCGGCGGCAACGTTGCGCAGGCCTTCCTTGACCAGGGCCTGCGCCAGGACGGTGGCGGTGGTGGTGCCGTCACCGGCAACATCGTTGG
Organism: Arthrobacter sp. SLBN-112; assembly: GCF_030944625.1. Lineage (NCBI taxonomy): Bacteria > Bacillati > Actinomycetota > Actinomycetes > Micrococcales > Micrococcaceae > Arthrobacter > Arthrobacter sp. SLBN-112. The sequence continues at coordinate 2,180,878 of NZ_JAUSXY010000001.1, read as the reverse complement.
TCTTGGTGGCTACTTCCTTGGCCAGCTGGGCGCCAAGGTTCTCGTAGGGGTCGTCCAGTTCGACTTCGCGGGCGATCGTGACGCCGTCGTTCGTGATGGTGGGGGCGCCCCACTTCTTGTCCAGGACGACGTTGCGGCCGCGGGGGCCGAGCGTCACCTTGACTGTGTTGGCGAGCTTATCGATGCCGGCCTCGAGGGCCCGGCGGGCAGCGTCGTCAAACGCAAGCTGCTTTGCCATGGTTTTGTCCTTTCAAAGACAGAAACCCCGCACTGCCGGCCAGCAAAAGCGTGGCCGGCAGCACGGGGATCCGAAAGAGTTACTTTACGACGATCGCCAGGACGTCGCGGGCGGACAGCACGAGGTACTCGGTGCCGCCGGTCTTGACTTCGGTTCCGCCGTACTTGGAGTAGATGACGACGTCGCCAACTGCTACGTCAACCGGAACGCGGTTGCCGTCTTCGAAGCGGCCGGGGCCTACTGCAACAACTTCGCCTTCCTGCGGCTTCTCCTGCGCGGAGTCCGGGATGACCAGGCCGGAAGCCGTGGTCTGCTCGGCTTCGAGCGGGCGGACAACGATACGATCCTCAAGAGGCTTAATAGAGACCGACACTCGGACCTCTCCTTTTCGTCAGCAAATTCGTGGACTGGAAAGCTTTCCGCCGTGGCTGGCAAACCGTCGTCGCGGTGCCGGCAGCAGCCTGGCTGGCAGCTCTTCATGTGTTAGCACCCTCCGGGGGAGAGTGCTAATGAAGACTCTATGTAAGGGTTAGCACTCGGTCAAGGTGAGTGCCAACTTTTCGTCATCGGCGTACTCTGTTTCGCATCATTCCGGGACGCAGTAACGGGGTCGCGGGCAGCCTCAGCGGCCCAGATCGTCGAAGTCCACGTCTTCGCCGCCGTCAGCATCGCTGCCGCCCTGTTTCCGTCCCCGGAACAGCACCCAGCCCGCAGCGGCCGCGGCGAGCAGCGCAGCAACGAGGAAGAAGATGCTTCCGGCCCGCGCGCCGTCGTACAGCCCGCGGATATCGCGGGCTTCCTGCGTATTGTCCGCGATGTCGTTGCCGCCCACCGAGTAGACGGTGGCGTTGAACGTGTCGAGGAGGAAAATGATCACCAGGAGCGCGATGCACACTACTGCCACCACGGCGGCGGCGATCAGGACCGGGCGGGCAAACCGGGCAGGACCGCGTTCCTTGGGGTCGTGTTCGCCGGTGTCCCCGGGGGCTGCGGTTTCATCCATGGTGTCCACACTATCGGCAACCCGGCATGCGCTCCTCCATTAGGCTGGAACCCATGGCTCACGCTCCCCAGGACCAGATTGCACCGCTGCTGACCCCCGAAGGCTGGGAGCTGCTCGCGTCCCTGGGCCCCTACCGGGAAGAGGATTCCTTCGAACTCAACTCCGCGCTCCGGAAAGCCGGCCACCCTGCCGGGCTGGTCTCCGCGGTCCTGACCCAGTCGCGACTGCGCACCAAGGCTGAGGCGAAGTTCGGCGAGTTCGCCCGCCAGATGCTCTTCACCCAGGCCGGCCTGGAGCAGGCCACCCGCCTGAATGTCGCGGCGCGCCACGCGCAGCGTTTCGCCGCCGCCGGGATCAGCCACGTGGCGGACCTGGGTTGCGGCCTCGGCGCCGATTCCCTGGCCCTGGCATCCCTGGACCTCAACGTGACCGCCGTCGAGATGGATGAGACCACCGCGGCCTGCGCCACGGTGAACCTGATCCCCTTCCCCAATGCCACCGTGGTGCACGCGGACGCGGCAACGGTGCCGTTGGAGGGCGTCGACGGTGTTTGGCTGGATCCTGCCCGGCGGGTCACCTCCACGTCCGGCACCAAGCGGATCTGGGACCCCGAGGCGTTCTCACCCCCGTTGTCATTCGTTGAATCGCTCGCGGCGTCGGGGAAGGCAGTGGGCGTGAAGATGGGCCCCGGCATGCCGCACGAATCCGTGCCCGCAGGCTGCGAGGCCCAATGGGTGTCGGTAGCCGGAGACGTCACCGAGGTGACCCTGTGGTTCAACGCCGTCAGCCGGCCAGGGGTGCGCCGCGCAGCCCTGGTCCTTGGTTCCGAGGGTGCGGCCGAACTGACCAGCGGAGATGACTTCGGAGCCGGCCCCTCGGCCCCGGTGGGACCGGTGGAGGGCTACCTGTACGAACCCGACGGCGCAGTGATCCGGGCCGGCCTGGTTGCCGATGTCGCCCTGGAGCTCGGCGGCCACCTGGTGGATGAACACATCGCCTACATCTGCGCCCCGGAACTCCTGGACACCCCGTTCGCCAGGGCCTACAAGGTGCTGGACGTGATGCCCTATAACGTCAAGGCGCTCAAAGCCTGGGTAAAGCAGGGAGGGCATCACCGTGCTGGACATCAAAAAGCGTGGCACCGCGGTAACCCCGGAAGAGCTGCGGAAGCAGCTGCTGCCGGGCGGGAAGGCAGCCGGCAAGGGTTCCGGCAAGAAGGGCGCCGGCAAGGCCGCCACCCTGGTCCTGACCCGGATTGGCGAGGACCGGGTGGCCATCGTGGTCGAGCCTGCCTGACCGGCACTGGGCAGCTCCTGCCGGGTCGTGCCTACTGGGCGCGCATGAATTCCTCGGCCGCCTGCACCTGCTCCGCCGTGGGCCGCACTCCGGTGTACAGGACAAACTGCTCCAGCGCCTGGATGGTGGCCACCTCAGCACCCGTGATGACCGGCTTGCCTGCGGCACGGGCGGCACGTATCAGCGGCGTCTCGGCCGGCAGGGCCACCACGTCGAACACCAGGCGGGCCGCTTCGATGGCCTCCGCCGGGAAAGCCACGGTGTCCGCTTCCGTCCCGCCGGCCATCCCCAGCGGAGTGACGTTGATTATCAAATCAGCCGTCCCGCCGTAGAGCGCTGCACGCCACCGGAAACCGTACTGGTCCGCGAGCGCCCGGCCGGAGGCCTCGTTCCGGGACACCACCGTGACATCGGTGAAGCCGGCGTCCCGCAGGGCCGCCACCGTGGCCTTCGCCATCCCGCCTGAGCCCTGCACCACCACGGAGTAGCCGGTGGGGACCGAGTTGGTGGCCAGGAGCTGCTCGATAGCCGTGTAGTCGGTGTTGTACGCCTTGAGGTGGCCATCGGTGTTCACGATGGTGTTGACGGAGTCGATGGCTTTGGCGGAGGGGTCCATCTCGTCCACCAGGGCTATGGCGTCTTCCTTGTAGGGCATGGAGATGGCGCAGCCCCGGATGCCCAGGCCGCGGACACCGGCGATGGCCTGCTCAAGGTTGGTGGGCGCGAACGCCTTGTAGATCCAGTTCAGGTCCAATTGCCCGTAAAGGTGGTTGTGGAACCGGGTCCCGTTGTTGCTGGGACGGGCGGAGAGCGAGATGCAGAGGGTCATGTCTTTATTCAGAATGGGCACCCGACCATTAAACGCGCTCCGCCGCTAATCCCGCTCCCGGGTCACGGGCTGCAACCGGTTCCGGCAGGATAGGGCCCGACGGCGGCAGGCAGCTTTCCGGGCGCCGTCGCCTTCCCTGCCAGGACGGCGGCGAGGGCGTCGAAGGCGGTGTCATTGCGGCCGTAGAGCGCCAGCTTGATCGGGGCGCCGGAGTCCTGCAGCGGCCAGGGTGCGTCCAGGGATACCGCGATGTCACCGCCTGCCGGTTTGCCGCCGAAGCCGATGAGGTCGACCACGGGGCCGGAGCCAACTGCCAGGCCGGCACGTGCGGCAGCGGCTTCGAAGCGTTCCCGGTCCCCCGGTCCCCCGCCCTCGACGCGTAGTGCACCCGGCACCAGTGGTCCGCTGCAGGGGCCGGACAGGACTGTCACGGCGGACGCCGAGACCTTGGCCGACAACCCGGCGCCGCTCCCGGCCGGAGCACCGGCGCCGGGCGCCCCTGCAGGGGCCGCCGTCCGTGCGTGCCACACCATCATGGTGGCAACCCGGCGGGCGGCATCATCGAGCCGCGCGGCCGGGAGGGTTCCAGCGGCCAGGGCCTGCAGGATGGCGGCATGCGCCTGTTCCACGTCCTCGGGCATCAGCAGCAGGTCGGCGCCCGCGGCCAGGGCCTTCACGGCGGCAGCGCCGGCCGGGTACTGCTCTTCCACGGCGCCCATGTTGAGGGCGTCGGTCACTGCCACACCCTGGAAGCCCAGGTTCCGCAGCGCCGCGTAACTTGGCGCGGAGAGCGACGCCGGCACGCCGGGTTCCAGCGCGGGCACGGCGATGTGCCCGGTCATGACGACCGGCAGGCCGGCGGCCACGGCGGCCTGGAACGGTTTCCAGTCCCTGCCCCGAAGTTCATCAAGGGTGGCCGGCTGGACCGGGAGGCTGAGGTGGGAGTCAGTTGTCACCGAGCCGTGCCCCGGGAAGTGCTTTGACGGTGGGAAGGATGCCTGCGTCCAGCATGCCCCGGGAGAACGCCACGCCCTGCGATGCCGCCACCGCCGGATCGGCGGACATGGAGCGGGCGCCGATGGTGGGGTCCTTGGGTCCAATGGTCACATCCGTGTCGGGCGCGAAATCGAGGTCAAACCCCAACGGCACCAGCTCGGCAGCCAATGCTTTGCCGGCCTGATGGGTCAGGTCCTCGCTCCCCGCAGCGCCGTAGCTCATGGGCGCGGGCCATTCGGTGAGCGGGGCGCCCAGCCGTGCCACTGCTCCGCCTTCCTGGTCCACGCCGATGATCCCGGGCCATGGCCGGCCGTCCGCGGCCACAGCTTGCCGCAGCCGCTGGTTGACGGCACCCATGGCGGCTACGTCAACCTTCCCCTGGGGGTCGCGCGGCACGTTATCGCCCATGATGATGGACCCGGCCAGGTGCAGGCGCTGGATCAGTGCGGCGTGCGCCTCCACCTGGTTGCCTTTGAAGAACGGAAGCAGCACCTGCCCGGCCTTTTCCTCCGGCGACATCGCCGCCACAGCCGCAGCGGCGGCGTCCTGGTCGCGCTGCTCCGGGCCCCACCCCAGGGGGCGGGAGCCTGCGTCAGGTGAGGGTGAGGCGGAAGGTTCTGCCGGCGTCGTACTTTCTGCTGCGGACGCGCTGGCGGCAGGCGTGGTGGACGACGGCGGGGCCGGAGCTGGGGCCGCCGTGCAGGAGGCCAGTGCCAGGGCGGACAGGGCAACGAGGAGAGGGAAGGATTTGGCAGGACTGGATTTGGCAGTGTTGGTCCTGGCAGGGGTGTGACGCATGGGGAACGGAGCCATCAATACGATGCTACCCCTGGACTAGACTTGGACCATCCGTTCGCCAGCCGGCGCAGCCTGTGAGCGGCATCAGCCAGCGGCAAACCGGACAGTAAGGAAAAGTGTGAAGATCGACTTCGCGTCATCGAGGCAGTCAACCCTCGGTGTTGAGTGGGAGCTTGCCCTGGTGGACGGGAAGACGGGCGAGCTCGCTTCCGTGGCCAACCAGGTGCTCCGCGGCGTGGCCTCCCGGCACCCTGAACTCAATGAAGACGACGAACACCCGCACATCAAGCAGGAACTCCTGCTCAATACCGTGGAACTGGTTACCGGCATCTGCGAGACGGCCGCCGAAGCCAAAGAGGACCTCAACCGGTCCGTCGCCGCCGTCCGCGAAATCACCGACCCCATGGGCGTGGAGTTGTTCTGCGCCGGCAGCCACCCGTTCAGCCCGCCGCAGCTGCAGCCGGTCACTGACAAGGCGCGGTACGCCAAGCTCATCGACCGGACCCAGTGGTGGGGCCGGCAGATGGTCATTTACGGCGTCCACGTGCATGTGGGACTGGACCGCCGGGACAAGGCACTGCCCGTCCTGGACGGCCTGGTCAACTACTTCCCGCACTTCCAGGCACTCTCCGCGTCCAGCCCCTTCTGGGGCGGCGAGGACACCGGCTACGCCTCCCAGCGCGCACTGATGTTCCAGCAGCTTCCCACCGCAGGCCTGCCCTTCCAGTTCAAATCCTGGGAGGAATATGAGTCCTATGTGCAGGACATGACCACCACCGGCGTCATCGACACCATCTCCGAGATCCGCTGGGACATCCGGCCGGTGCCCGCGCTCGGGACCATCGAAATGCGCATCTGCGACGGCCTGGCCACGCTGGAGGAAGTGGGCGCCATCGCGGCCCTCACGCAGTGCCTGGTGGACGAGTTCTCCACCACCCTGGACAACGGCGGCACCATTCCCACCATGCCGCCGTGGCACGTGCAGGAGAACAAGTGGCGCGCCGCCCGGTACGGCATGGACGCCATCATCATCCTGGACGCGGCCGGCAAGGAGCAGCTGGTCACCGAGCACCTGCTGGAGACGCTGAACCGGCTGGAGCCGGTGGCAGCCAAGCTGCGCTGCTCCGACGAACTCGCCGACGTGGAGAAGATCATCCGCCGCGGCGCCGGGTACCAGCGCCAGCGCCGCGTGGCGGCCGAGAACGGCGGCAACCTTCAGGCCGTGGTGCTGGACCTGGTCAAGCAGATGCGGAACGGCCCCACCGCCTGACCTGGCCCCTCGGCTGACGTGGTCCCTCCCGAGACGGGGCACTTCGGCACGGACACGCCGGCCGCCGTCGTGATTTACGACGTCGAGGCGCCCAAAGTGCCCCGCGACGGTTCGCCGGGCCCACTGCCGTCAGGCCGGAAGCGACACCGAGGTGACCGGCAACGACGAATCCGGGGCGAAGCCGATCCCACTGGATTCCACTCCCGCCATCACCAGCTGCGCGCCGAGGGCCGCCACCATGGCGCCATTGTCCGTGCAGAGGTCCAGCGGCGGGACGTGCAGGCGGATACCGGCAGAGGCGCAGCGTTGCCCGGTCAGTTCCCGCAAGCGTGAATTGGCCGCCACCCCGCCGCCCAGCAGGACGTCCTTGATCCCGTGCTCGCGGCAGGCCAGCACCGCCTTGGACGAAATCACGTCCACCACGGCCTCCTGGAAAGCGGCGGCGATGTCTGCCACCGGGATCTCCTCCCCACGGGATTCGAACTGCTCCACGCACCGGGCCACGGCCGTCTTGAGGCCGCTGAAGGACCAGTCGTACCGGTGTGGCCCGGGCTCGTCCGCAGTGCCCATGTACTTGGGCTGGGTCAGGCCCCGCGGAAAGCGGATCGCTTTGGGGTTGCCGTTGCGTGCCACCTTGTCGATGGCCGGTCCGCCAGGGTAGCCCAGGCCCAGGATGCGGGCCACCTTGTCGTAGGCCTCGCCGGCGGCGTCGTCGATGGTGGAGCCCAGGAGCTCCACATCGCTGGTGATGCTGTTGATCCGCAGGATCTCCGTATGGCCGCCGGACACCAGCAGGGCGCCCAGGTTCGCCGGCAGTTCCTGCTTCCTGCCGGTTGCCCGGTCATCCAGGAGGCCAACACCAACGTGCGCCACCAAATGGTTGATCGCGTACAGCGGCTTCCCGGTGGCGACGGCGAGCGCTTTGGCAGCGCACACGCCCACCATGAGCGCGCCGGCGAGCCCGGGCCCTGACGTCACGGCGATGGCATCCACGTCCGCCAGGCGGACGCCGGCGTCCGCCAGTGCCTGCTCCAGGGTGGGTACGAACGCATCCAGGTGGGCCCGGGAGGCGATCTCCGGGATGACGCCGCCGAACCGGACGTGCTCGTCCATGGAGGATGAGACGGTGTTGGTCAGGAGGGTGGTGCCGCGGACAATTCCGACGCCGGTTTCGTCGCAGGATGATTCAATGCCCAGCACCAGGGGCTGTGTGCGGTTCATTGGCTGCCTGCTTCCGTTGCTTCGCCACCGGCGGTTTCGGCGGCCAGTTGCAGCCGCATGATCAGGGCGTCCACGCCGTCGCGGTAATAGCGGGGACGGATATGGATCTGCTCGAAGCCGAACCGCAGGTAGAGCTGTTGGGCCCGCGGGTTGTCGGCGCGGACTTCGAGCAGGACGTCGGCGGCGCCCCGGCGGCGGGCCTCCCCGATGAGCCGGGTGAGCAAGTGGCTGCCTATGCCGCGGCCTTCGTACTCCGGGACTACGGCGATGGTCTGCACATCGGCGATGGGTTCGATGCACATCAGGCCGGCGTAGCCCACGATGCCGCTGCCGGTCTCCGCCACCAGGTAGCGGCGCGTTTCCGGCTGGGACAGTTCGTCCAGGAACATCTGCACGGGCCAGGCATCGATCGGGAAGAGCTGGTGTTCGAGGAGTCCGACGGCGGGAACATCGTCCAGCGTCATGTCGCGGACCGTGATACCCGCCATCCGCGGATCGGTCAAGCTGCTCATAATGCCCTTTTCCTGGGCCCGGGGACCTGGGCGTCTGATTCGCGCAGGTACAGCGGGGTGGAGTCCAGCAGAGACTCCCCGGAGGCCAGCCTGGCGAGGGCGAACTGGCCAAGGTACAGGGCGTCCGGCTGCTCGGCTGCGAACTCCGGGTGGGCTTTCAATACGTCGCCGTACAGCCCGGCTCCGGCGCCGAACGCAGGCAGGTCCGGCAGGTCCGCGGCGAAACCGACATGCGGGCCGTCCTGGAGCAGGGGCAACTGGCCATCGGCCAGGCTGTAACGGGCCCAGTAGACCTCCTTGCGGCGGGCATCGGTGACCACCAGGAATTCCGGAACAGCAGCGGTGGATTCCGCTACTTCCAGGGCCACGGCATCCAGGCTCATCAGCCCGTGCAGGGGCTTGCCCCAGACGAACGCCAGGGTGCGGGCGGTGGCAATGCCGGAACGCAGTCCGGTGAACGGTCCCGGGCCTACGCCCACCACCAGGGCGTCCACGTCCGCGCCGCTGACTCCGGCCTCGGACAGCATGGCGTCGATCCCGGGGGCGAGTACCTCGGCATGGCTGCGGGTGTCCTCTGTCGCGAAGCTGGCGATCACGCTTTCAGGGGCATCGTCGGACACCAGGGCGGCGCTTGCCACGGCCGAGGTGTCAATGGCGAGGATCAGCATGGGAGTCCCCCTTCAAAGCCGACCAGCGCAGGTGCGGTTGCCCAGCGGGGACCGTACCCGCGCAGCACGATGGTGCGTGGTTCGTCGGTGTCGTCGTCGTCAAAGTCCAGGCTTCCGGACGGCCCGCCCGTGGTGCCCTCGTCACTGGCAGCTTCCACGGTGCTGCCAAGGCCGATGGCACGGTGCAGGTCGATCTCCAGGCGGCTGTCGCTCAGGTGCTCCACCCGGTCATGGCCCCACTCCACCACGGTCACCGACGAATCCATCGTGTTCTCGAGGTCGATGTCATCGATCTCCGCCGCAGATCCCAAACGGTAGGCGTCCACGTGCACCAGGTCCGGGCCGCCGGGACGAGGACCGTCCGCCAGGTTGGGGTGGATGCGGACCAGGACGAACGTGGGCGAGATGATGCCCGCGCGGACACCCAGCCCCTCCCCCAGCCCCTGCGTAAAGGTGGTCTTCCCGGCGCCAAGTTCACCGGAGAGCACCAACAGGTCTCCGGCCTGGAGTACCTCCGCCAAATGCCTGCCGAACGCCTGCGTCTGTTCCGCCGTCGTCGCCGTAAACGTCTTTTCCCAGGTGGCGCCCTGCTGCCCTGTCCCGCTCATGCCCCTGCCGTTCCGGGCAAGCCCGCCAGGCCGGGGCTGCTGCCGGCCTGCTGGTCCTCGTTGATGAAACGGCGCGGAACGCGGGGGCTGATGCGGGTCACGATCTCGTAGTTGATGGTCCCGGCGGCCTGCGCCCAGTCGTCAGCCGTGGGGCCGCCGTCCGCACCGTCTCCGAAAAGCTCCGCTTCGGCACCGAGCAGGCTGGAACCCACGGCCTCCGGCCCGAGGTCGATGACCATCTGGTCCATGGCGATCCGCCCCACCACCGGGTAGGTCTTCCCGGCCACGCGGACGGGGCCGCCGGTGGCGACGCGCGGGACGCCGTCGGCATAGCCCAGCGGAATCAATGCCAGGGTGCTGGCCTCCCGGGTCCGGTAGTGCAGGCCGTAGGAGACCCCCTGACCGGCGGGGACCGACTTGCACTGGGATACCAGCGTGCGCAGCGTCATGGCCGGGCGCAGGCCGAGCTCCGCGGACGTCTGCCCCTCGAACGGCGAGAGCCCGTACATGCCCAGGCCAACCCGCACCAGGTCAAAGTGGGTGTCCGGCCGGGACAAAGTGGCGGGGGTGTTGGCCAGGTGCCGGACTTCCGGGTCCACGCCCGCGTCCTCAGCGATGGCCAGCGCTTCCCGGAAAGCCGCCAATTGGTCATCCGTTTCAGGGCGCTCCGGCTCATCAGCCACGGCCAGGTGGGAGAAGATTCCCACCACGCGCAGCAGCCCCTGGTCCTGGTACTCCACGGCTTCGCCCACCAGACGGTCCCAGGCTTCGGGGGTGGCTCCGTTGCGCCCAAGCCCCGTGTCCACCTTGAGGTGGACCCGGGCCGGACGCTCCTGGTCCCTGGCTGCGGCAACGATCCGCTCCAGTTCCCACCCCGAGCAGCCAATGTCGACGCCGGCGGCAACGGCGGCCCCGAAGTTGCTGTCGGTGGTGTGCAGCCAGGCCAGCAGCGGCGCGTCGATGCCGGCGGCCCGGAGCGCGAGGGCCTCGGAGATGTGGGCCACCCCCAGCCAGGATGCGCCGGCCTGCAGGGCGGCGCGGGCCACGGGAACGGCGCCATGCCCGTAGGCGTCGGCCTTGACCACGGCCATGACTTTCGCGGGGGAAGCAGCGTCGGCGAGCCGGCGGACGTTGTGCCGGATGGCGTCCAGGTCGATCACGGCGGACCGTTCGTGGCGGGGGTCCGGCCCGGAGGCAGCACTGAATTCACCGGTTGTTGCGGGGTAAGTCACCTAAGTGATTCTAGTGCGGGCACTTCGCGCCGAATAATCGGCAGCCTCCGCACTTCAGGCGTCAGACAGGTGCGCGATGGTGGCGGCCGCCCTGCGCTGGGCAGCGAGGGGCACGTCCTGGACGATGTCCGCGAGGAATCCAAAGCGCCGCAGCCACTGGCTCGTCTGCCGTTCGGGGCGGGCATTGGCGCGTTTCCACCAGTCGGCGATGTCCCCCCAGCCCGGGGCTGCCAGGGATCCGCCCACCTCCTGGACCGCCAACGAGGCGCACAGGTTGGCAAACCGCAGCCGGTCCCCCAGCGGCCAGCCGGCCAGGGTGCCCACGATGAACGCGGCGTCGAAGCAGTCGCCGGCGCCGGTGGGGTCATGCGCCTTGACCGGAAGGGACGGCACCCATTCCTCCTCCCCGGTTTGGGAATCAACCGCCATGGCCCCTTGGGCCCCGAGCGTCACCACAGCGACCGGAACACGGTCCGCCAGGGCGTAGAGGGCACTCCAAGGGTTGTCCTTTCCGGTGAACGCCATGGCCTCGCGCTGGTTGGGCAGGAAGGCGTAGAAGTGCTGCAGGTTCTCGAGCCGCACCGGCGCCCACTCCCCGCTGGGATCCCAGCCCACGTCGCCGAACAGCCGGACTCCGGCCGCGTGGGCCGCCTTGGCCCAAGGTTCCACTTCCACGCCCAGCTCCGCGATGCCGGCGAGCGCCGGGGGCGGGTCTCCGATCAGCTCGGAGTTGGTCACCGGGGCTGAATGCCCGTGGGTGACCATTGACCGGTCCTGGTCCACGCACAGGGATACCGTCACCGGGGAATGCCAACCGGGGACGCGGCGGGAGAGGCTGAGGTCCACATGTTCCTGGCTGGACAGGATTTTCCAGTTAAAGTCCCCGTATCCGTCGTCGCCGAAAGCTGCCGCCAGCCCGGTGCGCAGGCCCAGCCTGGCAGCGGCGATGGCCTGGTTCGCCACCCCGCCGGGGCAGCTGCCCATACCGTCGCTCCAGATTTCCGTGCCGGGCTCGGGCCCGTGCGCCAGGCCGGTGAAGATGATGTCCTGGAAAACCGTCCCGGCCAGCAGCAGATCGAATCCCGGCTCGACGGGTGAACGGACGGCGGCCAGGGGGTCGAACGGGCGTGCGGGGATCGCGTCCATGTTCGGCACAATACGCCGTGGCGCCCTGCTGCGGTAGGGGCGCAGGAACGGTGTGGGCAAGCTGTCGGGGCGGGGTCCTAGACTGCATGGTATGCGGCTTCTGATTGCGGGCGGCGGGGGTTTCCGCGTGCCTTTGATATACCGGGCACTGACGTCCGGCCGCTTTTCCGGGCTGGTCACCGAGGTGGTGCTCTACGACGTCGATCCCGCCCGGCTCAGGGCCGTCAGCGCGGTCCTGGCCAGTATGCCCGCCGGCCCGGGTGCCCGCCTTCCCGTGCACGCCACCACAGATCTTGCCGGCGACTTGGCCGGCACCACCATGGTGTTCGCCGCGATCCGGCCCGGCGGCACGGCCGGCCGGATTGCCGATGAAAAGGTGGCGCAGGGCCTTGGGCTGCTGGGCCAGGAAACCACGGGAGCCGGCGGGATCTCCTACGCCCTGCGGACCATTCCGCCGATGCTGGACCTGGCCCGCCTGATGCGGGAACACTGTCCGGACGCGTGGCTGATCAATTTCACCAACCCCGCAGGGATGGTCACGGAGGCACTGCTCCCCGTGCTGGGGCACAGGGTCATCGGAATCTGCGACTCCGCCGGAGGCCTGGTGCAGCGGGCTGCCGGGGCCGCCGGTGTCCCCCTGGCGGAGGGACGGTTGGACGGGGTGGGCTACTACGGTCTGAACCACCTGGGTTGGCTGTACCGGCTGGAGTCCGGCGGCCGGGACGTGTTGCCGGACCTGCTGGCCAACGCGCCGGCCCTCCGGTCGTTCGAAGAGGGCAGGCTGTTCCCGCAGCCGTTCCTGGGCCGCCTGGGCATGCTCCCCAACGAATACCTGTACTACTACTATCGGCGCGACGCCGCACGGCAGGCGATGCAGGCCATGGCGCAGACCCGCGGCGAGGCCATCCACAACCAGCAGCAGGAGCTGTATCCCCGGCTTGCCGCGGCCGGTCCGGACGCCTACCGGCTGTGGGAGGAGGCGCGCCGGTCCCGGGAGGAAGGCTACCTGGCCGAGGCCCGGGGTGCCGGCGAGCGCCGGAACGAGGAGGACCTGGCCGGAGGCGGCTATGAGCGTGTTGCCCTCGCAGCCATGAAGGCCCTCGGGGGCGGCGGGGACACGCAGCTGATCCTCAACACCCGCAACGCCCTTCCGCCCGCCGTCGAACCCGCTGAAGCGGCCCCGGAACGCAACGCTTTCCTGCCGGCCCCGGCAGTCCCTGGTGTTCCGCAACCGGCCATACCCGGACTGCCCGCGGACGCCGTCGTCGAGGTTCCCTGCACCGTCACACCCGCCGGCGCCGCCCCGCTGCCCCAGCAGGAGCCGGGCGACCCGCAGCTCGAACTGCTCCGGCAGGTCAAGGAAGTGGAACGGCTCACGGTCCTGGCCGCGACCAGCGGCGGCCGCGAGTCCGCCCTGCAGGCCTTTGCCCGGCACCCGCTCGTGGCGTCGCCGGACCTGGCCACCGGGCTGCTGGCAGGCTACGAGGAGGCGTTTCCGGCGCTGGGGAAGATTTTGGCGGGCGGCGGGCGTTGAGCGAAGGAGTAGTGTTTTATCGAATGTGCTCTCGACCGGCTCCGCTGACGCGCGCCGGTGGCCGGAAGGAGGTCCCGTGGCGCTGATCCGCAGGGTCGCTTTACTCTCCCTCCACACCTCCCCCATGGAACAGCCGGGGTCCGGTGACGCCGGGGGGATGAACGTCTACATCCGAGAGCTGGCCTCGGCGCTGGCAGAGGCGGGTGTTGAGGTGGAGATCTTCACGCGTGCCACCTCCGCCGACCAGCCCGCCGTCGAACACCCTGATCCCGGCGTGTGCGTACACAACGTCCTGGCCGGCCCGCCCACCAAGGTCCCCAAGGAGGAGCTTCCCGGGTTGCTGCACGCCATGGTGGCGGAAATCGAGCAGATCCGCCGCCGCCAGCCGCACGGACGGTACGACGTCATCCATTCGCACTACTGGGTGTCGGGGATCGCCGGGCTGGAACTGTCGCGGCTCTGGGACGTGCCGCTGGTGCACACCATGCACACCATGGCCAAGGTGAAGAACCTGCTGCTGGAGTCCGGCGAACAGCCTGAACCCCGCCGGCGCGAGTTGGGCGAGCACCGCATCGTGGAGGGCGCGGCCAGGCTCATCGCCAACACCAGTTCCGAGGCCGCCGAACTGGTGTCCCACTACGGCGCCACCTACGACCAAATCGATATCGCGCCGCCCGGGGTGGACCTGAGCACCTTCACCCCGGCGTTCCGGTCGCGGTCCAGGGCGCAGCATGGCATCAGCCCTGATACCTTCCACCTGGTATTCGCCGGCCGCATCCAGCGGCTCAAAGGTCCACAGGTCCTGGTCAAGGCCGCGGCGCTGCTGCGGAAACGCCGCCCGGACATCGACCTTCGGGTCACCATCCTGGGTGCCTTGAGCGGCAACAAGGAATTCAACCTCCGCTGCCTGGTTGCGGAGGCGGGAATGGACAACGTCGTCACGCAGCTTCCGCCGGTGAAGGCACCTGAGCTTGCCTCCTGGTTCCGCGCGGCCGACGTCGTGGTGATGCCTTCCTTCAGTGAATCCTTCGGGCTGGTGGCGCTGGAGGCCCAAGCCTGCGGCACGCCCGTGGTGGCCACCCGCGTGGGCGGCCTGTCCCGCGCAATCTTCCACGGCCGGACCGGGCTCCTGGTGGACGGGCACCATGCCGCGGACTGGGCGGATGCACTCGAAGCCCTGTATGACGACCCCGCGACCCGCGAGGACCTGGGCCGGGCGGCCGCCATCCGTGCCCAGAGCTCCGGCTGGCAGCGCACTGCCGCCATAACGCTCGAAAGCTACCATGCCGCCGTCGACCATTACTCGGGGCACCGCCTCGCCCCGGCCGTACCCGCTTCCTGACGTCCTTCCGCTGCTCCTACGAAAGCCATTTCCCCGGGCCGCTGTTCCTCCGCAGCTTGCCCGGGTGCTGTTAGCTTAGGGGCAGGTGTCCGGCGCCGGCCGGTACAGGAAAGGACAAGGATGTCTGGTCTCCCTTCAGATCTTGAGATTGCGCGGGCTGCCCGGATCCGGCCCATCGGGGAGATCGCGGCTGCGGCGGGGATCAACGCGGACGCCCTGGAACTGTACGGGCGGTACAAGGCGAAGATCGATCCGGCCAGGCTCGAGGCCCCTGCTCCGCACGGCAAGGTGGTGCTCGTGTCCGCCATGTCCCCCACCCCGGCCGGGGAAGGCAAATCCACCACCACGGTGGGACTGGCCGATTCCTTGGCCCGGGCCGGTCACAAGGTGATGATCGCGCTGCGGGAGCCATCCCTCGGACCGGTGCTCGGGATGAAGGGCGGCGCCACGGGCGGGGGTTACTCGCAGGTGCTGCCCATGGATGAGATCAACCTGCACTTCACCGGCGACTTCCATGCCATCACCTCGGCCAACAACGCGCTCATGGCGTTGGTGGACAACCACATCTACCAGGGCAACGCCCTGAACATCGATCCGCGCCGGATGACGTTCAAGCGCGTGCTGGACATGAACGACCGGTCCCTGCGCGAGGTGGTCATCGGGCTGGGCGGTCCGACGCAGGGGGTGCCCCGGCAGGACGGGTTCGATATCACGGTGGCGTCCGAGGTCATGGCCGTCTTCTGCCTGGCCACGGACCTGTCGGATTTGCGGACGCGGCTGGGCCGGATCACGTTCGGCTACACCTATGACCGGACGCCGGTGACGGTGGCGGACCTGGGCGTGGAGGGTGCGTTGACGCTTCTCCTGAAGGAGGCGGTCAAGCCCAACCTGGTGCAGACCATCGCGGGGACTCCTGCCCTGGTGCACGGCGGTCCTTTCGCCAATATCGCGCACGGCTGCAACTCGCTCATTGCCACCCAGACGGCCCGGCGGCTCGCGGACCTGGTGGTGACGGAAGCCGGTTTCGGGGCCGACCTGGGGGCCGAGAAATTCATGGACATCAAGGCCCGGTACGGCGGCCTGGCGCCTTCCGCCGTCGTGGTGGTGGCGACGGTGCGGGCCCTCAAAATGCAGGGCGGCGTGGCCAAGGACTCGTTGACCCGCCCGGACCTGGCCGCGCTTGAGGCAGGCGTGGCCAACCTGCGCCGGCACGTCCACAACGTGGAGAAGTTCGGGGTCACGCCGGTGGTGGCCATCAACAAGTTCTCGTCCGATTCGCCGGAGGAACTCGACTGGCTGCTGGCCTGGTGCGCGGCTGAAGGTGTGCGCGCCGCTGTTGCCGACGTGTGGGGCCGGGGCGGCGGGGGCGACGGCGGTGACGAGCTCGCGGCGCTGGTGGCGCAGGCGGTTGACGCTCCCAGCAAATTCCGGCATTTGTACGCGCTGGACCTGTCGGTGGAGGACAAGATCCGGACCATTGCACAGGAAATCTACGGGGCAGACGGGGTGGACTTCTCCGTGCCGGCTTTGAAACGCCTTGCCGATATCGAACGGAACGGCTGGAGCGGGCTGCCCGTCTGCATGGCCAAGACCCAATACTCTTTCACGGATGATGCCTCCCGCCTGGGCGCCCCCAAAGGCTTTACCATCCACGTGCGCGACCTGCTGCCCAAGACCGGAGCGGGCTTCATCGTTGCGCTCACCGGCGCCGTGATGACCATGCCCGGCCTCCCACCCGTCCCGGCCGCCCTCCGGATGGACGTGGACGCCGACGGCAACCCGGTAGGCCTCACCTGACCCCTGCTCACCTTTGGCACATCTTTTGTTGACGCCCGCTCACCTTTTGCCGCCTTTTCCTGAACCCCCGCTCACCTTTTGCCGCCTTTTCCTGAACCCCCGCTCACCTTCTACCGGCCTGATGAGTGCCTGTGGATAACTTCCGACGCACATCGGCTGTTTACATGAGAATGCAGTATGCGATCCCGCCCGCCCCTGCCAGCTCACCTGGCCAGCAGCCCTTTCACTCTCGAGAGCGCCAGGGGCGCAGGGCTAAAGTACAGCCGCTTACGGCGCACAGATGTTGAGCATGTAAGCCGGAGACTCTACCGTCCGGCCGATTGGGACTTCTGTCTGGAGGAGGCCGCCCGCAGCCTGTCGGAGGCTACGCCTGGGGCGTGGGTTTCACATGTCACCGCGGCTCGCCTCCAGAGTTCCATCCTGCCTCCGTGGCTATCCGATTCCACCGAGCTGCACCTCAGCAAACCCAATGCCTTTCCCGGAGCACGGAGAAAAGGAATTCATGGCCACCGGGTCATTGTGAAGCCTGGCGAGATTGAGTTCGTGGACGGGATTCGGCTCAGCACCAGGGGCCGGACGTGGTTGGATATGGCACGGCAACTCCCATTAAACGATTTGGTGGCTATGGGAGACCAAATCATCCGGATACCCCGCCCGGAACTTGAGGGCAGAGAGGGCGCGTACTCAACGCTTGAGGAATTACGGGGTTTGGTAGCCCGACATCCAAATCTTCAGGGCGTTGTCCGTGCCCGGCAAGCACTGGACCTGATGCGGGTAGGGGCGGACTCTGCGCCGGAGACATTCCTTCGATTGTCCATGCTTGACGCTGGCCTTCCTGAACCGGAGTTGCAGATTGGGTCTTCGCCCGGGGGACCGCCGCTCACCATCAGCCGATCTCGGCTTTCGTCAGCACAGAGTTGCTATTCAGTACGACGGCGGCCATCACCTTTTGGAACCGCAGCGACGGATCGATCGGCGCAGAGACAAGGCCTTCGAACGGGCCGGTTGGGCCGTCATCATCGTAAACAAGACCGATCAGGATGACGGTTTCGCTGCTGCGCTCAAGAGAGTCAGGCAGGCCATAAGGAATTCCTACGACAATCCTGTGACTGCCTCGGGCTTCGTCAACACGAGTGACCCACGCAGGATGAAGGATCGCACCGTCAAATAAGGGCGGAAAATACGCCAAGGATGAGTGGGCGTTTGAGTAAAACAGGCCAAACGTGAGCGGGCGTTTGAGCAAAACAGGCCAAACGTGAGCGGGCGTTTGAGTAAAACAGGTCAAACGTGAGCGGGCGTGGTTAAACGGGAACGCTCCCCCACCCGTGCGGGTGAGGGAGCATCCCAGAGAGGGTTTAGCGTTCGAGGTCGCCGCGGATGAACGCCTCGACCTTTTCGCGCGCGAGGTCGTCATTGAACTGCTCCGGCGGGGACTTCATGAAGTAGCTCGACGCGGACAGCAGCGGGCCGCCAATGCCACGGTCCAAGCCGATCTTCGCCGCACGGATCGCGTCGATGATCACACCGGCCGAGTTCGGCGAGTCCCAGACCTCCAGCTTGTACTCCAGCGACACCGGGGCGTCACCAAAGTTCCGGCCCTCCAGGCGCACGAACGCCCACTTGCGGTCATCCAGCCACTGCACATAGTCCGACGGACCGATGTGCACGTCCTTGGCCGCCAGCTCCGCCTCAACGTTCGAGGTCACCGCCTGGGTCTTGGAAATCTTCTTGGACTCCAGCCGGTCACGCTCGAGCATGTTCTTGAAGTCCATGTTCCCGCCAACATTCAGCTGGTACGTCCGGTCCAGGGTCACGCCCCGGTCCTCGAACAGCTTCGCCATCACCCGGTGCGTGATGGTGGCACCAATCTGGCTCTTGATGTCATCACCGACGATCGGAACACCCGCGGCGGTGAACTTGTCCGCCCACTCCTTCGTCCCGGCAATAAAGACCGGCAGCGCGTTCACGAACGCCACGCCGGCGTCGATCGCGGCCTGGGCGTAAAACTCGGCCGCCTGCTGGGAGCCGACCGGCAGGTAGCAGACCAGGACATCAACCTTGGCGTCCTTGAGCGCCTGGACCACGTCCACGGGCTCTTCGGTGGATTCCTCGATGGTCTCGAGGTAGTACTTGCCCAGCCCGTCCAAGGTGTGGCCGCGCTGGACCGTCACACCCATGGGCGGGACGTCGGCGATCTTGATGGTGTTGTTCTCGCTGGCCAGGATGGCGTCGGAAAGGTCAACGCCGACCTTCTTGCCGTCAACATCAAACGCGGCAACGAACTCAACGTCACCCACGTGGTACTGGCCAAACTCAACGTGCATCAAGCCAGGAACGGTCTCCGCGGGATCGGCATCCTTGTAATACTGGACGCCCTGCACCAGCGAAGCGGCGCAGTTACCCACGCCAACGATTGCAACACGAATCGGATGTGAAGACACAAAACTCCTTTGGGAACAAACGTCAGCCGGCCGGGATAGCTCCGCAGGAGGTCCGACGGCGGCCGGCTGGCACGGCGCCGCGCGGCGCCTTTTCATACTACCCAACACAGCGGGACCGGCAGTTGTTCCCCCGGTCGGTCCCGCTGTGTAAGAAAACAATCCTCAGGACTGCCCGGTGCGGACAGACGTCACGACGTCTGCTTCCAGAGGTTGATGTCGGATTCCACGGCGAACTCGTCGATGGCGGTCAGTTCCTCGGCGGAAAAGTCGAGGTTGTTGATGGCGGAGAGCGTGTCCTCGAGCTGGCGGACGCTGGAGGCGCCCACCAGGGCGGAGGTGACCGGTGAGCCCTTCGGCTGGTCCCGCAGGATCCAGGCGATGGCCATCTGGGCAAGTGACTGCCCGCGGCCTTCAGCGATGCGGCGCAGCCCGCGGACCCGGTCAAGTTTCTCCTCCGTGATGGAATCTTCGGAAAGGAACCTGGCCTTGGCGGCCCGGGAGTCTTCCGGGATGCCGTGGAGGTAGCGGTCGGTGAGCATGCCCTGCGCCAGGGGCGAGAACGCGATGGAACCGGCACCCACCTGGTCCAGCGCCTCGTACAGGTTGGGCGATCCGTCCTCTGTCCAGCGGTTCAGCATGGAGTAGCTGGGCTGGTGGATGAGCAGCGGCGTCCCCATTTCCTTGAGGATCCGTGCCGCCTCGAGTGTCTGCTCGGGCGTGTAGGAGGAGATGCCCGCATAGAGTGCCTTGCCGGAGCGGACTGCGTAGTCCAAAGCGCCCATGGTTTCTTCCAGGGGCGTCTCGGGGTCGGGCCGGTGGCTGTAGAAGATGTCCACGTAGTCAAGGCCCATGCGTTGCAGCGACTGGTCAAGGCTGGAGATCAGGTACTTGCGGGAACCCCATTCGCCGTAGGGGCCCGGCCACATGTAGTAGCCGGCCTTGGTGGAAATCACCAGTTCGTCCCGGTAGGGCTTGAAGTCGTCCTTGAGGTGGCGGCCAAAGTTGGTTTCGGCGGAGCCATCGGGGGGCCCGTAGTTGTTGGCCAGGTCGAAGTGGTTCACGCCAAGGTCGAAGGCCCGCCGGAGGATGTCCCGCTGCTCTTCGAAGCGCTTGTCGTCGCCGAAGTTGTGCCAGAGGCCCAGCGAGATGGCCGGGAGTTTCAGACCGCTGCGGCCTACGCGGCGGTAGGGCATGGACTCGTAGCGGTTGTCCGCTGCTGAATAAGTCATACGTTCCATCCTGCCAGTTGTGACATGCGCTACATCAGATGTTAGCGCTCAGCAGAAAAGTTACGCCGCGGAGTTTCCCGCGGCGTAACTTCTCCAGCTAGGACGTAAGGATGGCCGCGCTCCAGGGCGCCAGAGCCAGCGAACTGCCGTCCAGCGCGGTCCCCTCGTCCGTGGCCAGCAGGACGTTCCCTGCCGCGTCGAGCCGCACCTTGGCATCAGTGAAATTCACCACCACCTCAACGGGACCGCGGCGGAACCGCAGCCAGCCGGCGTCGTCGTCGAACTCAGCCTCCGTGCCGCCGAAGCCAAGCCCTGCCAGCTCCGGATGTTCGCGGCGCAGCGCCGTCAGTGCCCGGTACAGCTCCAGGAGCCGCGCGTGGTCTCCCGTGCCGGCCTCGGTCCAGTCCAGCTTGGACCGGCGGAAGGTTTCCGGGTCCTGCGGATCGGGCACGACGGCGGGATCCCACCCCATCCGCTCGAATTCCCTGATGCGACCTTCCGCGGTGGCCTTCCCGAGCTCCGGTTCGGGGTGCGAGGTGAAAAACTGCCACGGCGTGGAGGCCCCGTATTCCTCGCCCATGAACAGCATGGGGGTGAACGGCGAGGTCAGGGTGAGGACCGCGGCCACGGCCAGCTGCCCGTAGGTCAGGGACTGCGACAGCCTGTCCCCCGTGGCCCGGTTGCCGATCTGGTCGTGGTTCTGGTTGCAGACCACCAGTGCCGCCGGGTGCACCAGCGAGGCGTTGATGGGCCGCCCGTGGTGCCGGCCCCGGAAGCTGGAGTAGCTGCCGTCGTGCAGGAACCCGTCCTTCAACACCTTGGCCAGGACGGCCAGCGATTCGAAGTCCGAGTAATAGCCGGTGGTTTCGCCGCTGACATTGACGTGCACCGCATGGTGGAAGTCATCGCTCCACTGCCCGGCCAGGCCGTACCCGTTGACGTCCCGGGGGTAGATCAGGCGCGGGTTGTTCAGGTCGGATTCGGCAATGAGGGTCTTGGGCAGACCGGTTTCCGCCGAGACGGCGTCGCCCAAAGCGCCCAACTCCTCGAGGATGTGGACTGCGCGCTCGTCCCGCAGCGCGTGCACGGCATCGAGGCGGAGGCCGTCCACGTGGTAGTCCCGCAGCCAGAGGGCGGCGTTGTCCAGGATGTATTCGCGGACGACGTCAGAGCCGGGCCCGTCCAGGTTCACCGAGTCGCCCCAGGTGTTGGCGTCGCCCTGCTTCAGGTAGGGGCCGAACTTGGGCAGGTAGTTGCCGCTGGGCCCAAGGTGGTTGTACACCACGTCCTGGATGACACCGAGCCCGGCGGCATGGGCTGCGTCAACGAACCGCTGGTACGCGGCAGGTCCGCCGTAGCCCTCGTGCACCGTGTACCACTGGACGCCGTCATAGCCCCAGTTGTGTGTTCCGTTGAACCCGTTGACCGGCAGGAGTTCGACGAAGTCGATGCCCAGGTCCGCAAGGTACCGCAGCTTCTTCGCGGCGGCGTCCAAGGTTCCTTCGGGGGTGAAGGTGCCTACGTGGAGTTCGTAGATGACACCACCCTGCAGGTCCTTGCCGCGCCAGTCGGAATCCTGCCACGCGTAGGCGTCTGGATCGTAGGTCCGGGACAGCTCGTGCACGCCGTCAGGGAGCCGGCGCGACCTGGGATCCGGGATGGGAGTGGTGTCCCCGTCCAGCAGGTACCCGTAGTCCACGTCCCTGTCGGCCGGGGCGTCAGGCGCCGTCCACCATCCTTCGGATCCCGGCACCGTGTCCTTCTTCTCCATGGGGTACTGCCGGCCGTCTGCCAGCAAAATCACCGATGAAACGTCCGGTGCCCACACATCAAACCGTTCAGGCCCAACATTGACAAGGGTCATGGCATTTCTCCGTCCACCGGTGCCAGCAGGGCCACCGGGTAGGTTCCCAGCAGGTCGGCCACCGCAACCGGACCTGGTCCATAGCCCTCTCCCGTCAGCTCGTCGCGCATCGCAGTGGAAAGGTCGACGGCGGTGTCCCGCCAGCCGCCCCCGACTTCCAGTCCGGCGGGGAACCGGGTGGCAAGCGTGAGGGCTCCGGAGGCAACATCCGTTCCGCGTGTAAATGCGAGCAGGTGCCCGGCAGCCGGGCCGGTGGCTGGCACCGGCGCGTATCCCTGGAACAGCTCCGGCCGGTCCCTGCGCAGGCGGAGGGCCCGCGAGGTGACCAAAAGCTTGCTGGCCTCTGTGCCCGCGTCCGGCAAGGTGCCGGCGTCGAGCTTTGCCAGTGCAGCCTCCCGGGCAGTAAAGTCCACCGGCCGGCGGTTGTCCGGGTCCGTCAGGGACCGTTCCCAGAATTCGCTGCCCTGGTAGACGTCCGGCACGCCGGGCATCGTCAACTGGACCAGCTTGGCGGATACCGAGTTGGAAGAGGCATAAGCATCAATGCGGGCCACGAAGTCACCCACCACCTTGGCCACCGCGGCATCGTTGAACACTGCGTCCACCGCAGCCTTGACCTTGGCCTCAAAAGCCTCGTTCGGATCCGTCCATGTCGTGGAGTTCCCGGCTTCCCGTGCCGCCTTCTCGGCATAACCCTGGAGCCGTTCCCGGCTGGCGGGCCAGGCCCCGACGATCGCCTGCCAGAGCAGGTTCTCGTACGGCCCGTCCGGGATGGGCGCCAGCCCGCGGAGCGTCTCCAAAGTTTCCGCCCATTCCTGCGGCAGCTCGGCGATGACCGAGATCCGTGCCCGGGCGTCCTCGCTGCGCTTGGTGTCGTGGGTGGACAGGGTGGTCATGGACAGCGGCAGGTCCTGCTGGCGCCGCTGCATCCGCCGGTGGAATTCCTCCGGCGCCACGGCGAATTCGGTGGGTTCGGCGCCCACCTCGGTCAGGGTGCCCAGCCGGGTGTAGCGGTAGAACGCGGTATCCTCCACGCCCTTGGCCATGACCATGCCCGAGGTCTGCTGGAACCGGACGGCGATGGGGTTGGCAGGGTCCAGGAGCAGCGGCAGGAGCGTGCCCACCGCCACGTCCAGGTCCGGCCGGTGCGCCGCGGCGGATTCGCAGGCTTCCTTGAGGACGTCGGCGCCGACCGGCAGGTAGGACCGGTATACCGGGAAGGACGCGATGATCTCGGCGATGGCGTCGGCTGCCTGGTCCACGGTGAGACCGTGGGACTCGGGAACCAGCCGGGCCAGCCGCAGCACCTCCGAACGCAGGATGCCGTCGGCAATCATGCGCTTGGTGCCGCGGATCATGGCGGCATAGTCTGCCGGTTCCGTGGTTCCACGCAGCACAGCGTCCAGGGAATCCAGAGCCTGTTGCCCCGCCGGGTCCACGAAGACCCGGTCCACGTCGGCCAGCGCGTCGTATCCGGTGGTGCCCTCGCAGGCGAACTCCTGCGGCAGCACTTCGCCGGGTTCGAGGATCTTTTCCACCAGGACATAGGCGCCGCCGCTGAGGTCCTTGAGCCAGCGGAGGTAGCCGGCAGGATCTGCGAGGCCGTCGGGATGGTCCACCCGGAGCCCGTCCACGAGGCCCTCGGTGAACCAGCGGCCCACCTCGGCATGCGCCTGTTCGAAGACGGACGGCACTTCGACCCGGATCCCGGCGAGGGTGGTCACCGCGAAGAAGCGGCGGTAGTTCAGCTCGGAATCGGCACGCCGCCAGTCCATCAGCTGGTAGTGCTGGCGGGCGTGGACGTCCTGCGGGGAATCCCCGTCGGCGTACGTGCCTTCGGCAAGGGGAAAGCGGTGGTCGTAGTAGCGGAGTTCGCCGTCCTTGACCTCCAGCTTGTCCAGGTCGGAGTCCGAGCCCAGGATGGGAAGCCGGACCTTTCCACCGCCCAGGTCCCAGTCGACGTCGAACGCCTCGGCGTAAGGGGACTCGCGGCCCTCCTTCAGCAGTGACCACCACCACGGGTTTTGCGGCGGGGAGGCCACGCCCACATGGTTGGGCACGATGTCCACCAGCACGCCCATGCCATGCTCGCGGGCCGCCTTGGAGAGCGCCAGGAGGCCTTCGGGGCCGCCCCGCTCAGGATCGACGGTGGAAGGATCGGTCACGTCATAGCCGTGGTCCGAGCCCTGCTCCGCGGTGAGGATGGGAGACAGGTACACCCAGTCCACGCCGAGGTCCTTCAGGTACGGGACCTTCTCTGCAGCGTCGAAGAGTGTGAAGCTGCTCCGGATTTGGAGCCGGTAGGTGGAAGTTGGCGTCCTCATGCGTCGGTTGCCTTTGTGGCACTCGTTTCGGTTGCCTTTGTGGCACTCGATCCGCTTGCCTTTTTGTCAGCCGCTTCGGCAGCGTCGGCGGCTTCGGTTGCCCGTGCCTCGCTCGCTTCCGCTGCCTTGGTCTGGGCTTCCACCATCTCCTCCTGGGCCTCCTCGTGCTCTGCCCTGGATGCCAGGGAAGCGGCGGCGGACGTGTCCACCTCAGCCTCGGGACCGGAGTAGGCACGCAACACCACCATGGACTTCGCGTCCAGCGTCAGTGTTGCACCGGCTTTGAGCGGTTTGTAGGCGTCCGCCTGCGCCGCAGTGTCGATCAGGACCTCCCAGTACTGGGAGTACTCCTCGTTGGGAAGGCAGAAGTCCACGTCGCCGTCGTGGGCATTGAAGGCCATGATGAAGCTGTCGTCCGTGATCCGGCGGCCACGTGAGTCCTGTTCCTGGATGCCGTCGCCGTTGTAGAACACGCCGATGGTCCGGCCGAAGCCGCTTCCCCAGTCCTCGGGCCGCATCTCGGTGCCGTCAGTCTTCAACCAGACGATGTCCGGCAGCTTTTCGCCCTCGCCACGTACCACGGGCCGGCCGTCGAAGAAGCGGCTGCGGCGGAACGTCGGGTGATCGTGCCGGAGCTTGTTGACGAAGGCCGTGAACTCCACCAGCGGCTGGTCCATGGCTTCCCAGTGGATCCAGCTGAGCTCGGAGTCCTGACAGTAGGTGTTGTTGTTGCCCTGCTGGGTGCGGCCCAGCTCGTCGCCGTGCAGCAGCATGGGCACGCCCTGGGAGAGCAGCAGCGTGGCGATGAAGTTCCGCTGCTGGCGGGCGCGCAGGGTCAGGACCTTGTCGTCGTCCGTGTCGCCTTCAACGCCGCAGTTCCAGGAACGGTTGTGCGATTCGCCGTCGTTGTTCCCTTCGCCGTTGGCCTCGTTGTGCTTCTCGTTGTAGGAGACGAGGTCGCGCATGGTGAAGCCGTCGTGGGCGGTGACAAAGTTGATCGAGGCCACGGGTCGGCGGGCGGAGCTTTCGTAGAGGTCGGCGGAGCCGGTAAGCCGGGAGGCGAACTCGCCAAGGGTGGAGGGCTCGCCACGCCAGAAGTCGCGGACGGTGTCGCGGTACTTGCCGTTCCATTCCGTCCACTGCGGCGGGAAGTTGCCCACCTGGTAGCCGCCGGGGCCCACGTCCCACGGTTCGGCGATCAGCTTGACCTGGGAAACGATCGGATCCTGCTGGATCAGTTCGAAGAAGGTTGAGAGCTTGTCGACGTCGTAGAACTCGCGGGCCAGGGTGGAGGCGAGGTCGAAGCGGAAGCCGTCCACGTGCATTTCGGTGACCCAGTAGCGCAGGGAGTCCATGAGCAGTTGCAGGGAGTGCGGGTGCCGGACGTTGAGCGAGTTACCCGTGCCGGTGTAGTCCATGTAGTGCTTGAGGTCGTTGTCCACCAGGCGGTAGTAGGCCTGGTTGTCGATGCCCTTGAAGGACAGCGTGGGGCCCAGGTGGTTGCCTTCGGCGGTGTGGTTGTAGACGACGTCGAGGATGACCTCGATGCCGGCCCGGTGGAGGTCGCGGACCATGGCCTTGAATTCCTGCACCTGGTGCCCCACGTCGCCGGTGGCGCTGTAGGTGTTCTGAGGGGCGAAGAAGCCGATGGTGTTGTAGCCCCAGTAGTTGCTGAGGCCTTTGTCCACGAGGGTGCCGTCGTTGACGAACTGGTGGACGGGCATGAGCTCGATGGCGGTCGCACCGAGTTTTTTCAGGTGTTCAATGACGGCCGGGTGGGCGACGCCGGCATAGGTGCCGCGCTGCTCTTCGGGGATCTCCGGGTGTAGCTCGGTGAGGCCTTTGACGTGGGCTTCGTAGATGACGGACTCGTGGTACGGGATCTTCAGCTGGCGGTCGCCGTCCCACTCAAAGAAGGGGTTGATGACCACGCCGTGCATGGTGTGCGGGGCGGAGTCGGCGTCGTTGCGGGAATCGGGATCGCCGAAGTTGTACGAGAACAGGGCCGGGTCCCAGTCGATCTGGCCCTGGATGGCCTTGGCGTAGGGGTCCATCAGCAGCTTGTTCGGGTTGAAACGGTTGCCGCTGGCGGGGTCGTACGGTCCGTGTACGCGGTAGCCGTACTTCTGGCCGGGCTGGATGTGCGGCAGGTAGCAGTGCCACACGTAGCCGTCCACCTCGGTCAGTTCGATCTTGGTCTCGGTCAGGTCATCGGCCAGGAGGCAGAGTTCGACCCGTTCGGCCCGCTCGCTGAACAGGGCGAAATTGGTGCCGGTGCCATCAAAGGTCGCTCCCAGCGGATAGGCAGTTCCAGGCCAGACTTCCATCGTGCTCCTCATTTTGTGTCAGCAGCAGAGGGCATCGGAACGCCCCTGCTGCTGGTGCGAACTAATGCCTACCGTAGTGGTTGGCTGTGACTATTACGTTTCCGGGCTCCATATTTACTAAGCATGCTGACTTTACCCCAACTTTCGGGTATGGCATCCGCGATGCGGCCCGCCGTGATGGGTCCGCCTGCCGCCGCTTCCGACGCCGACCTGCCCGCCCGGCCATGGAGAGCGGCTCCCAGCGCGGCCAGCGCGGCCCAGCGGCCGTCGTCGTCAAGGCCAAGCTCCCGGAAAGGCTCGACGACGGACCCCGCCTGGGCCAGCAGCGCCCCAATGACGCCGGCCAGGACGTCCCCGCTCCCGGCCGTGGCGAGCCAGGGGGTGCCGTCGGCCTGGCTGAAGGTGGCGCCTGATGGTGCGGCCACAAGCGTGGTGGCCCCCTTGAGCAGGACGGTGGCCCCGGTTCGGTCGGCCGCGTGGCGGGCGGCGGCGAGGGTGCCCGCTTCGACCGCTTCCCGGTCCTCCCCGCCGCCCAGGCGCTGGAACAGCGACGCGAGCTCTCCGGCGTGCGGGGTCAGCACCACGTGCGGTGCGAGCGTGTCCGGAAGGGCCGGCAGCGCGCCGGCGTCGGCTACTACCGGCAGCCCGGAGGTAAGGGCGTCCCGCGCGCGGGCCAGTTGTTCGTGGTCCTGCGGTCCCATGCCGGAGCCCACCAGCCAAGCCTGGACGCGGTTCCCGGACACGCTTCCCGTGCTGCAAACCACCTCGGGGCACGATTGGCGGACCAAATGGGCCACTTCCGGCGGGCCGAGGTACCGGACCATGCCCACTCCCGCGGCCAGCGCGCCCCGGCACGCGAGGACGGCGGCGCCGGGGTAATCCTCGGACCCTGCCACCACGCCGAGCACGCCCCGTGAGTACTTTTGCGCACGCCGTGCGGGGTGCGGCAAAAGTCCAGCCATGTCGGCATCTTCAAGCCTTCGCAGCACCGGCTCGGGCAAGTGTTCTTCGATCCCGATCGGCACCACCACCACGCGGCCGGCATAGTCGGCGCCGGGATCGGCCAGCAGGCCGGTCTTCGCTCCCCCGAACGTGACGGTCAGGTCCGCCGGCAACACGGGCAGGGCGGCCTCTCCGGTGTCCGCGTCGACACCGCTGGGGAGGTCGCATGCCACCACGAAGCCGTGGCCGCCTTCGGCCGCACGCGCCCTTTCGAGGGCACGCACGTAGTCTCCGGCAAGTCCCCGCAGGCCGCCTTTAGCCCCGGTTCCCAGCACGGCGTCAATCACGACGTCGGCCCGGACGGCTTGGGCCGACAGTTCCTGAAGCGATGCCCCGGTCAGCCGGAGCACCCGTCCCCCAGCCCGCTCGAACGCGTCCAGGCCGCCCGGATGGGCGGAATCGCCGGTGAGCACCGTCGTCGTCCGCATTCCGCGGGCAGCGAGGAAGGAGGCGGCGTAGAGGCCGTCGCCGCCGTTGTTCCCCTTGCCGGCCAGCACCACCACACTGGCCCCGTACAGGCGTGTGCCGCGTGATTGGAGTTCCTGGACGACGGCGCTTGCCAGGCCGTGCGCGGCGCGCTGCATGAGCGTGTCCCCCAGGCCGGCGGCCAGGAGTGGTTCCTCGGCTGCGCGGACCTGCGTTCCTGTGTAGGCAGTGATCATGCGGCGGCCGCCGGGTCAGCCTTCGGCCAGGACCGTTGCCGTGGCGATGCCGCCGTCGTGGCTGATGGACAGGTGCCAGCGCTTGACGCCTTTGGCCTCGGCAACCGCCAGGACGGTTCCCTTGACCTGGACGGTGGGGCCGTTGTGGTCGAGGCCGATCCAGCAGTCCTGCCAGTTCATGCCGGCAGGCGCCCCAAGGACCTTAGCCACGGCTTCCTTCGCCGCAAAGCGGGCAGCCAGGGACCGGGTGTTCAGTTCCCGCTCCGCAGGGACGAACAGCCGGTCCCTCAGGCCGGGTGTGCGCTCCAGTTGGCGGCCGAATCGCTCGATGTCTACTACGTCTACCCCAATGCCTACGATCATGCGGTTCATTCTACGGGGGCGGCTTCCTCCGCAAGCCCGGGTGCACCGCCGTTGGCGCAGGATCTTTCAGTTGTCCGCCAATAGCGCAATTGCGTAATTTTCGGTGCAAGAGCCGGTGTTAGCGCGAAAGCCCCGGGCTGTGGGCCCGGGGCTTCGGCGGTTCGGTGGCGAACCGCTTATTCGACTGTGACGCTCTTGGCCAGGTTGCGGGGCTGATCCACGTCGTACCCCTTGGCTGCTGCCAGCTCCGCGGCGAAGATCTGCAGCGGCACCGTGGTCAGCAGCGGCATGAGCAATGTGGGGGTCTCCGGTACGTAGAAGACGTACTCGGCGTAGGCCTTGACGGCTTCGTCGCCTTCCTCGGCGATGACCAGGGTGCGGGCCCCGCGGGCGCGGACTTCCTGGATGTTGGAGACCACCTTGGCGTGCAGTGAGTCGCGTCCGCGCGGGGACGGGACCACCACGAACACCGGCTGGCCTTCATCGATCAGGGCGATGGGGCCGTGCTTGAGCTCACCGGCGGCGAAGCCCTCGGCGTGGATGTACGCGATTTCCTTGAGCTTCAGCGCGCCTTCGAGCGCCACGGGGTAGCCCACGTGGCGGCCAAGGAACAGCACGGACTTCTCGTTGGCCATACTGCGGGCCAGTTCACGCAACGGCTCCGAGTTGTCCAGGATGGTCTGGATCTTGGCGGGGATCTTGTTCAGGTCCGCCAGGACGTCCTTGATTTGGCCGGAGAAGATGTTGCCGCGCAGCTGCGCCAGGTACAGGCCCAGCAGGTACGCGGCGGTGATCTGGGCAAGGAACGCCTTGGTGGAGGCGACGGCGATTTCCGGGCCGGCGTGCGTGTACAGCACGGCGTCGGATTCACGCGGGATGGTGGAGCCGTTGGTGTTGCAGATGGAGATGGTTTTGGCGCCCTGTTCGCGGGCGTATCGGACGGCCATCAGGGTGTCCATGGTTTCGCCGGACTGGCTGATGGACACCACCAGGGTGTTCTCGTCCAGGATCGGGTCGCGGTAGCGGAACTCGTGTGCGAGTTCCACTTCGGTGGGGATCCGGCACCAGTTCTCGATGGCGTACTTGGCCACCATGCCCGCGTAGGCGGCGGTGCCGCAGGCCAGCACGATGATCTTGTTGACCTGCTTCAGCAGTTCGGGATCGATCCGGAGCTCGTCCAGGGTCAGCTTGCCCTTGATGTCCGAGCGTCCCAGCAGGGTCTGGGCCACGGCGTCGGGCTGGTCGTTGATTTCCTTCTCCATGAAGGAGGAGAAGCCGCCCTTTTCCGCCGAGGCCGGATCCCAGTCAACGTGGTATTCCTTGCCCTGGGCCGGGTTGCCGTAAAAATCGGTGATTTCCACGGTGTCCGCGGTGATGGTCACGATCTGGTCCTGGCCCAGCTCTACCGCCCGGCGGGTGTAGTCGATGAACCCGGACACGTCCGAGCCCAGGAAGTTCTCACCGTCGCCCAGGCCCACCACCAGCGGTGAGTTGCGGCGGGCGGCCACGACGACGTCGGGCTGGTCCGCGTGCACGGCCAGCAGGGTGAAGGCGCCCTCAAGCCGCTGGCACGCCAGCTCCATGGCACGGGTCAGGCCACCGTTGGCGGTGTCGCCGCCCAACTGGTTCCGCAGGATGTCCGCCAGCAGCGCGGCAGCGACCTCGGTGTCCGTTTCGGACAGGAAGGTGACGCCCTTCTCCAGCAGCTCAAGCTTGAGCTCGGCGAAGTTTTCGATGATGCCGTTGTGGATCACGGCCAGCTTGCCACCGTCAGCCAGATGCGGGTGCGCGTTGCGGTCCGTGGGGCCGCCGTGCGTGGCCCAGCGGGTGTGCCCGATGCCGGTCATCGTTTCGGGCAGCGGCCGGGCCTCCAGCTCATTGATCAGATTGCTCAGCTTCCCGGACTTCTTCCGCGACTCGATGGCGCCGTCAGACACCACGGCCACCCCGGCAGAGTCGTACCCGCGGTACTCCAGGCGGCGCAGCCCCTCAAGGACAACGTCCAACGCGCTGTGACCGTTAATTGCACCGTCGGTCGAACGGCCTACGTAACCCACAATTCCACACATAAGCACAAGACTATCGGCAGCGTGCCGGTTGCTCTAAACCGGAAAGCGCCCGCGCGCGGCCCACGTGACGTACGTCGCCGCGCTGAACAGGACCGTCATTTCGCGATGTGCCGGGCGCGGGGCAGAATCTTTAGCGTGACTTCGCAACGCAATGAAGCGAACGGGGAGGGTGCCTCGCCGTTCGTGGAGCTGGACCGGCATACCTGGTCCCGCCTCGCAGCCCAGATGGAACAGCCCCTTAATGAAGAGGATGTGCTGCGCCTTCGCGGGCTCGGTGATCCCTTGGACATCAACGAGGTCAGGGATGTCTACCTGCCCCTGTCACGGCTCCTGCACCTGTATGTGGAGGCAGCCGGCCAGCTGCACGCAGCCACCACCACGTTCCTGGGTGAACAGACCCAGCGCACCCCCTTTGTCATCGGCGTGGCCGGGTCCGTTGCGGTGGGCAAGTCGACGATCGCCCGCGTGCTGCGCGAGATGTTGCGCCGCTGGCCAGGTACCCCCAACGTGGAACTGATTACCACCGACGGTTTCCTGTATCCCCTGGCCGAGCTCAAGCGCCGGCAGCTGCTGGACCGGAAGGGGTTCCCCGAGTCCTACGACCGCCGGGCGCTCCTGCGCTTCGTAAGCGAAATCAAGGGCGGCGCCGAGGAAGTACGGGCACCCTGGTACTCCCACGTCACCTACGACATCGTGCCGGAAAAGGAAGTGGTGGTACGCCGGCCGGACGTGCTGATTGTGGAGGGGCTGAACGTGCTGGCCCCTGCCCGGCCACGGCATGACGGACGCCAGGGGCTGGCGCTGAGCGACTTCTTCGACTTTTCCATCTACGTCGACGCCAAGACTTCCTACATCGAGGAGTGGTACGTGGACCGGTTCCGGAAACTGAGGAGCACGGCGTTCGCGCAGCCGGAGTCCTACTTCCACCGTTACGCCACCCTGTCCGATGAGGAAGCCGAGAGCACCGCGCGCGACATCTGGAAGCGGATCAATGAGCCCAACCTGGAAGAGAACGTCCTGCCCACCAGGGGGCGGGCGCAGTTGGTGCTGACCAAAGAGGCAGACCATTCCATCCGCCGCATGCTGCTGCGGAAGGTCTAGCACACGTGTGCTACCAATGCGGATCGGCCACACGCCGCAGCTTCGCCCGGTTCCTCGCGGCGGGGGCCGGGCTGACTGTCCTGGCAGCCTGCACGCCGGAGGCACCTCCGGCTGCGCCGTCGTCGTCCGCTGCTCTTTCCTCCGCTTCGCCGTCCCCCGCTGCCCCCACCGCGTCGGCCGGCCCGACGGCGGAGGCGGCCACGGTGGGCCAGTCGCCGGAAACACAGTCCCCCACGCCGTCGCCGTCCGCAACGTTAGCGCGGCAGTTTTCGCTTGACGACCCGGCCAGCCAGTGGGTCATCGTGAACAAGCACAGGCCCCTGAAGCCGGCGGACTACGTGCCGGCTGATCTGGCGCGTCCGGACGTCGCCATTTCCGCCTCGGGTGAAGCGGCACTGCTGAACAGCACGACGGCGGCAGCCGCCGAGGCGATGTTCGCGGCTGCCGCGCGGGACGGCGTGGCGATGGTCCTGGCCAGCGGCTACCGCTCGTACAGCACGCAGGTGACCACCTACAACGGGTACGTCGCCGCACGCGGGCAAGCCGACGCCGACACCGCCAGTGCGCGGCCCGGCCACTCCGAGCACCAGACGGGGTGGGCCTTCGACATCGGGGACGGCGGCGGGGCCTGCAGCTTCCAGCCGTGTTTCGCCGACCAGCCGGCGGCCGCCTGGGCGAAGGCGAACGCCTACCGGTTCGGATTCGTGGTCCGTTATCCGTGGATGCTGCACCCCATCACGGGCTACTACTACGAGCCGTGGCACCTCCGGTTCGTGGGGGTTGAGGCGGCCACGGACATGGTGAACCGGGGCATCGGCACACTGGAGGAATACTTCGGCTTGGAAGCGGCGCCAGCGTACCTGTGAGCGTGCAGCAGGCGCTTTCCGTTGCTGACACGCAAGGGGAATTTACCTCGGCGTCATCTGGCGGGCTGCTTCCGTGGGCTAGCGTGGTTCCCATGCTGACAGGATTCAAGAACTTCATCATGAAAGGCAACGTCGTTGACCTTGCCGTCGCCGTTGTCATGGGTACTGCGTTCGGGGCAGTGGTCACGGCGATGGTCAACAAGGTGCTCATGCCGTTCATTTCAGGCCTGGTGGGTGCCCCCAACTTCGACAGCTTCGCGAGGGTTGAGCTAAACGGCAACGCCATCGAGTTTGGGATCCTGCTGACGGCAATCGTCAATTTCCTGCTGATTGCGGGCGCCATCTACTTCGTTGTGGTTATGCCGATGAATCACATGATCGAGCGCCGCAACCGGCGGCTGGGCATCGACAAGGATGTGAAGAAGGAGGCCGCGGAGGATCCGCAGGTTGCACTTCTGACCGAGATCCGTGATGCACTGAAGGACCGTGTCTAGGTTTTTCCCTAACCCGCGAGTGGCCCGCTTCCCTTTGGGAGGCGGGCCACTTTTTAGTTGCGGTCTTTTGCCGGTTAGTCGGCGACGAGTTCCAGCGCGAGTTCTGCCCGGACCACTTGTGCCAGGTGTTCGGCGATTGACTGGGCGGTTTCCTCGTCCGCGGCTTCCACCATCACCCGGACCACGGGCTCAGTGCCGGAGGGACGGAGCAGGACGCGGCCGGTGTCACCGAGCGCTGCTTCCGCTGCCCCGACGGCTTGGGCGAGCACGTCATTGTTTCCCACCTTGCTGCGGTCCACGCCCTTGACGTTGATGAGGACCTGCGGGAGCTTGGTCATCACGGTGGCCAGTTCCTTAAGCGGCTTCCCGGTGAGGGCCACCTGCGCGGCGAGCTGCAGGCCGGTGAGGAGGCCGTCACCGGTGGTGGCGTAATCGGAGAAGATCACGTGGCCGGATTGTTCGCCGCCGAGGTTGTACCCGCCGTCGCGCATGCCTTCCAGGACGTAGCGGTCCCCCACCGCGGTTTCCATGATGGTGATGCCGGCGTCACGGAGGGCGAGCTTGAGCCCCAGGTTGCTCATGACGGTGGCTACGAGGACGTCGTCCTTAAGCTTGCCGGATTTCTTGAGCGCTACGGCGAGGATGGCCATGATCTGGTCGCCGTCCACTTCGTTGCCTTCGTGGTCCACGGCCAGGCAGCGGTCGGCGTCGCCGTCGTGGGCGATACCCAGGTCCGCGCCATGCTTGATGACGGCTTCCTTGAGGGGCCCAAGGTGGGTGGAGCCGACGCCGTCGTTGATGTTCAGCCCATCGGGGTCCGCGCCGATGACGATGAGGCGGGCTCCGGCGTCCTTGAAGAGTTGGGGTGAGCAGCCGCTGGCGGCACCGTTGGCGCAGTCGAGGACCACAGTCAGGCCGTCCAGGCGGTGCGGCAGCGTGCCCAGGAGGTGGACGATGTAGCGGTCCTCGGCGTCGGAGAAGCGCTGGATGCGGCCCACGTCGGCGCCGGTGGGGCGGACGGCTTCCTTGCTCATCTGGGCTTCGATGGCGTCCTCGACCTCGTCCGGAAGCTTCTGGCCGCCGCGGGCAAAGAACTTGATGCCGTTGTCCGGCCGCCGGGTTGTGGGACGCTGAAATCATGACGCCAAAGTCGGCATCCAGGTCGGCCACGAGGTACGCCGCGGCGGGGGTAGGTAGCACCCCGGCGTCGTACACGTCGATGCCCGAGCTGGAGAGTCCGGCTTCCACTGCGGCAGCGATGAATTCGCCGCTGGCTCGCGGGTCACGTGCCAGCACGGCGCGCGGGCGGGAGCCGTTGGAGTTGCGGTCATGGCCGAGCACGACGGCGGCCGCCTGGGCCAGTTGCAGGGCCAGCTCAGCTGTCAGCAAGCCGTTGGCCAACCCCCGGACACCATCAGTTCCAAATAATCTAGACACCGGTCAAGTGTAGAGGATGGGGCGTGGAGCTTCGCGGCAGGGTCCTTCCAGGGCAAGTATCAGTGGTTGAAATCAGCATCAGGACACGGAGGTACCCTATGCGGGCGCAACGGTCTTTGCCTGGCCACCCGCTCTACCCGCTATCCGTCTTCCGATCCGAACAGCAAACTGCTGGCTGGGGTTTTCGATTAGCCGGTAAAACACTTCGGCAGCGAGCAAAGATGATGGCACGGCGAGAAGTGCAATTTGGAGACTGTCGCCAGTGTGCAATACGAAAGCCCACGAGACGACTATTGGCTCGTGAACGAGATAGAGACTGAATGATCGAGAGCCCAGCCAATGGAACAGACGGCGATTTGTCCATACTTTTACGTGGCCGTGTCCGAAAAAGATGAATACCACCATGGCTGCCCCAAGCACGCTGGTGGACATCGTGCCGGCCAGGTGTGGGAATAACCAACGGGATGACAGTAGAAAAAGTGATGCAGCAATCAGCAGCCGCCAACTCCAGGATCCAAGTTTGCCAGCCCATCTTTCCAATTCATCGCGATGTCTTGCCATCAGGACGCCGATTCCGAAGATCGGAAGGCAGGCGAGCGCAGCCGACCCGGCTAATTCACCCCCAGCAGTGGCAGCAAGGAGCAGCACTATGCCTGGTAGCCACAGTCGCTTCAACGCAATTGCGGCAACACAGTAGACCGGAAGCGAAAGCGAAAAGACCAATTCCCATCGCAATGACCAGAGCGGGGAATTAAGTTGCCCGGTCCCCAAGACCAGCAACATGTCGCGGAGGGGATAAGGAGCTTCATCGTGGCCGTTCAGCCAGAGACTCAGGCTAGGTCCAGCCGTTCTCGGCGACAACCAGGCAGCTGCCAATGCGAAAACAATCGACGCCCACACGGGCAGGTAGATTCTCAGGGCCCGCTTTGCAAAGTACGATCCCCATCTGGGCTCGTTACCTCCCAAGAACGGGAGGGCGAGAACGAATCCGGAAAGGACAAAGAAAACAAATACTGCGTCCTGTCCCGCCCAAAGCAGCCGGAGAGGCGTCGCGCCAAGCCACCAAACCAGTACATCCGTGGAAGGGGGCACCCCGCCCGCGTCTGTTATGGCAAGGTCTGGAGAACTCAGGAAGCAATGGTGCAACAGCACTACTGTGGCGGCAACACCGCGCAACGCGTCCAATGAGGTGTAGCGCAAAGAGCGGTCCTGGTTCGTGAGCTCACCCATGGGCCTGAACCTACCGATCCTGCCTGTTGCAGCACCCGAGTAGCGAATACCTGTTTCCTGCGGGGCCTGTCTCCACACTTCGAAAGGGCTCCCCCATCGCCAATTCCCGCGAAAGCTGGTGATACACGGGCTCTGCGGTGACCATAAAGCACGCTAGGACGGCCTAGCTGCAGGTCTTGCCAACTACCTGCCATTCGAGCGGCATCCCTCGGGCACTACTTGGCTTCTTTCGGTGAGTACCTGTCTTTGGCCCAGAGCCTCGCCAGCCAGGGGTAAGGGCTCCTACGATCCATGCATGACACCTGGCTATGGGGGCTTGGCGCTCGAAATTGTAGTACCGGTCTTCAATGAGGAGGCGGTACTGGAAAAGAGCATCCGACGGCTCACCGAATACCTGACGAACGAAATGCCGGCGACGTGGAAAGTAACCATTGCCGACAACGCAAGCACCGACCGAACATCTGCGATTGCCACCCGGCTCAGCGAGCGGATGCCGAACGTGAATTATCGGCGCCTGGATGTGAAGGGCCGCGGACATGCACTCAGGGATGCCTGGAGCGCCTCTGACGCCAAGGTCCTCGCATACCTGGACGTCGATCTGTCGACTGACCTCGCGGCTCTTCCTCCATTGGTTGCCCCGCTACTGTCGGGTCATTCGGACATTTCGATCGGCACCAGGCTTGGTCGAGGTTCCCGGGTAAGCCGTGGACCAAAACGGGAGTTCATTTCCCGGACCTACAACTTCCTGCTGCATCAGACGATGCAAGTGCGTTTCTCCGACGCCCAGTGTGGATTCAAAGCGATTCGAGCAGAGGTGGCAAAGCGCCTCCTTCCCCATGTTGAAGACAATGGCTGGTTTTTCGACACTGAGCTGCTGATTATTGCCGAGCGTTCGGGGCTGCGAATCCACGAGATCGCCGTGGACTGGGTGGACGACCCGGACAGTCGGGTGGACATTGTGCAGACAGTCACCGACGATCTCCGTGGCATGGTCCGTGTGGCCGGCTCCCTGGTCAAGGGCGCGATTCCAGTCCAGGCAATCTATGCGGAACTGGGCCGCCGCCCGATGGTCACACCGGGACGTCCGAGCTTTTTCGGACAGGTACTGCGCTTTGGCCTGGTAGGAGCCGTGTCCACGTTGGCATTCGCGCTCCTTTATCTGGTTCTTCAGGGACCATTTGGAGCTCAGGAAGCGAACTTCCTGTCTCTCCTACTGACGGCAGTAGGTAATACCGCAGCCAATCGAAAGTTCACCTTTGGTATTAGCGGGCCAGCAAAGCTGTTTACGCAGCAATTACAAGGATTGATTGTCTTCCTTTTGGCCTGGACCATCACTTCAACGTCGCTCCTTGTACTGCACGCAGCGAACGCCGATGCATTGCCCAGCCTGGAACTTTTGGTGCTGACCGCGGCTAATGTTTTCGCAACGCTCATGAGGTTTGTTTTGCTGCGGCTGTGGGTATTCAGGGAACAGCGCGGAAGCAAGAAGGCATCCCTCGGTTCCCTGCGTCCGGCCGGAGAGGCCCTGCAATGACTAACGCGGCCACACAGCGGTCCGTTGCCGATTCTCTCAGTACTGCGGGTCCAGGGACGAAGGATGATTCCGCGGAGAGGTCCGGACATCGCGAAACGTGGGAACGCACCGCCCTTTGGTCCTTGCTGGCCGTTTCAGCTGTTCTTTACCTGTTCGGCCTCGACCGGAACGGCTGGGCCAACTCCTACTATTCAGCCGCGGTTATGTCCGGAGCCCAGGACTGGACAGCCTTTCTTTTCGGCAGCTCCGATGCGGCAAATGCGATCACCGTCGACAAGCCTCCACTGAGCCTTTGGATTATGTCGCTGTCCGCCCGGCTGTTCGGCCTGAGTTCGTGGAGCATTCTCGTTCCGCAGGCCCTCATGGGGGTTGCAAGCGTCTATCTGCTGTTTCGGATGGTTCGCACCTACACTGACGCAAGAACTGGGCTCCTTGCGGGAGCTTTCCTGGCTGTCACCCCGGTCGCGACGCTGATGTTCCGCTACAACAATCCTGACGCCTTGCTCTGCCTGCTGATGATCGGCATTGCCTGGTCTACCTTGGAGTCCATTAGACGCTCGAAGCTGCGCTGGCTCATGCTTACGGGGGCATTGATCGGTGCAGCCCTACTGACCAAACAACTGCAGGTCGGACTGATTCTTCCCGCCGTAACCTTGGCATATCTTGCCTATGCATCAGGAGCGCTCTGGCGCCGGTTGGCCCATCTTGTCCTTGCGGCAGCCACCTCGCTGGTTAGTGGCGGGTGGTGGTTCCTGCTGGTCCAGCTCACTGATCCGTCAGAGCGGCCCTTCGTAGGCGGGACCAGGCTCAACAACGTGGTTGAGCTGACGTTTGGCTACAACGGATTGGACAGGCTGACGGGGGCCGACGCAAGCCGGACAATGTCGCCAAACACTCAGGCTCTCGCGGAGCAGCTTGACGGAGGCTTTCAGCGTTTTCTTCAACCGCAATTCTCCGGACAGTTCGGCTGGTTCCTTCCCTTCGCCTTGACCGGGTTTGGAATTGCCATCTACTCCATATGGAAAAGGCGCGAAGACCGAAGCAAGCTGGCGTACCTGCTGTTCATGGCGCTCTGGTTTGCCTGCTCAGCCACGGTGCTCGCCTTCATGTCCGGAATCGTGCACCCCTACTATTCGCTGGGCGTTGTTCCCTCGCTTTGTGCGTTGGCTGCTGTCGGTTTCATGAAGCTCGCAGCATGGCGCACCGGCTGGAAACCGCGGATGCTTCTCGCCGCCACGCTCCTTTCCACCATGGTGCTGGTGTTTGCTACCGCATCACGCTCCGCCGCAGACTTTCCGGGCCTCCCCCCGATATTTCTGGGGTTGTGGGCAATAGTTGCAGCCCTGCAACTGGTCCCGGGGAGGAATCCATTCCAAGCGGTGTCATCCGCACTGTTGTTGTTCGCACTCATGCTCGGCCCCGTGATCTGGTCCGTGAACACGATCCTGAGCCCACACGTTGGGGCTGGAGTAGTAGCAGGGCCTAGCCTCCTGGGCATCCGTACCGATCATCCCGACAGACAGCAATTGGGACCTTCTGTGCCGCCGAGCTTTATCGCCGTGATGTTTGGGGATATTCCGAACGCATCCGTACTGCGCAGGCTGGAGAATGCGGGGACTACCACCACATGGGCAACGGCCACCGTAGGCTCTGAGTCGGCCGCAAATTACCAGCTTCAACTGGGGCGCCCTGTGCTGCCCATCGGAGGCTTCGACGGAACTGACCCATTCCCAAGCCTTGAACAATTCACGGCGATGGTAGCCAACAAACGGGTTGGCTCACTGACGATCCAGAACCTGCCGCCGCTGACTCTCGAGGGCCGTGGCGAGTCTGCGCGAATTGTCGATTGGGTAAGGGCGAACTTTCCCAAGGAGACCCTGGATGGGGCAGAGTTCTACGATTTGTCAAAGTAGCGCCTGATTCAGGGCACGCAAAAAGCCCGCCCCGCTGAACAGCGGGACGGGCTTCTGTGTAAGCGGATTTAGCGCTTGGAGTACTGCTGGGCCTTGCGGGCCTTCTTGAGACCGGCCTTCTTGCGCTCGATGACACGGGCGTCGCGGGACAGGTAACCGGCCTTCTTCAGGGTGGCGCGGTTGTTCTCGACGTCGATCTCGTTCAGCGAACGGGCGATGCCGAGGCGCAGGGCGCCGGCCTGGCCGGAGATGCCGCCACCGTGGATGCGGGCGATGACGTCGTAGGCGCCTTCGAGATCAAGGATCTTGAAGGGCTCGTTGACGTCCTGCTGGTGCAGCTTGTTGGGGAAGTAGTTCGCCAGCTCGCGGCCGTTGATGGTCCACTTGCCGGAGCCGGGCACAACGCGGACGCGTGCAACGGCTTCCTTGCGGCGGCCAACAGCTGCGCCAGCTACGGTCAGGGCCGGGCGTTCCTTCTTGGGAGCAGCTTCAGCAGCCGAGCTCTCAGAGGTGTAGCTGGTCAGGTTTTCCTCGGCTTCGACGGCCTCGGTGGTCTCTTCGTTCTGAGCCACGATTCTCCTTGTATAGATAAGTTGTTTGGTGGCCAGGACTACTGGGCGACCTGGGTGATTTCGAAAGTCTTGGGCTGCTGGGCGGCGTGCGGGTGCTCAGCACCGCGGTACACCTTCAGCTTGCCCAGCTGCTGTGCAGCGAGGGAGTTCTTGGGGAGCATGCCCTTGATGGCCTTCTCAACGGCGCGGACCGGGTTGCTTTCCAGCAGTTCCGCGTAGTTGACGGAGGTCAGGCCGCCCGGGTAGCCGGAGTGGCGGTATGCGCGCTTCTGCTCCAGCTTGGCGCCGGTCAGGGCAACCTTCTCAGCGTTGATGATGATGACGAAGTCGCCCATGTCCATGTGGGACGCGAAAGTGGCCTTGTGCTTGCCGCGCAGCAGGATTGCGGTCTGGCTTGCAAGACGACCAAGGACAACGTCGGTGGCGTCAATGACGTGCCACTGGCGGTTGATATCGCCGGGCTTCGGGGTGTACGTACGCACGGTGTTTGCCTCGTTCTTGTTCTGGCGTTCTTGTTTAGGTGTCGCTAGCTCGCGCACCTACTATCTGCGCGCTACCGGAACAGAGGTGAGGGCTCCATGTAACCAGTCATCCTGAGGTTCCGAATGTGCTCGTTGAGTAGTTATCCTGCAACCGGATTCTCAAGCGGGCACGCACCATCGGAATAGGACACGCACAACGACTACCTAGATTAGCGCGTCAGGTGGTTCAGGGTCAAAATGGGGTAGCCGGTGGTTGCCTCATCACCCGCCGGCCCAACCAATGTAGGGGGCGCAGTGGATTCAGCAGGGGGCGGCGGCTCGGCCAGTTGGCTCATGGCCGCCGGCATTGGCCTCTTGGGATGTCTCCTCTCCCCCATGGCTGAGATCCTGATTGCCCGGCTGCTCCCGCGGCTGGGCGGCCTCCCAGCGCTGAGCGTTCGGATTACGACGGCGGCAGTCACCGGCGCCGCATGCGTCGCCTTCGCCTTGCGCTTTGGAAATATAGCGGGACTGCCGGCATTGATACTCCTTGCCGTACTTGGCGTTCAGCTTGCAAGGGTGGATATTGCGTCGCATTTATTGCCCAACCAGCTCGTGTTGATTCTGCTCATCTTCGGCACTTTCCTTTTAGCAGCACCCTTGATATTTGGCCAGCAAGCTGATGGCTTTGTCCGCGCACTCGTTGGTGCCGTCATTTTGTTCGCTGTCTACCTTATTTTGGCGTTGATTTCGCCCGGCGGCATCGGTATGGGTGATGTGAAGCTGGCCGCACCCGTCGGCCTTTACCTGGGGTACCTAGGTTGGAGCCAGCTGCTCTACGGAGGCCTTCTGGGCTTCATCGTCAATGGCCTCACCACGGCTGTACTTCTCAGCGGAAAACGCCGGAATAGAGCGCGCGAAGTGGCACATGGCCCCGCGATGCTTGGGGCGCTTGCCCTCACCGCCCCTCCTTTTCGCATAACGGGTTTCCGTTCCGGCCGGCGCCCCGTGCCCGCCACGCGGCGCATCCATCCGAGTAGTCAAGAGAACACCCGCGTCGTGCCCTAGGTACCTTTCCGGGTATTCGAGTACGTACCTTCAGCGCGCCGCTGAAAAGTCGAGTACCACTACGCATTGTTGCCCGTTGGCGTAAATGACAATCTCTTCTTAGCGAAGTCCAGCCGCTAAGGATTTATGGGGGCAGCTGGAAATTCGTTGAAATACAAATAAATCCAATTTCACCGAATCTAAGGAAAATATAATGACTTCTCTCATGGTCTCGATGATGGCCTTCGTTGCCGGCGTCAAGGATCGCTTCTCTTCCGAAAAGGGCGCAACGGCCGTTGAGTACGGCCTGCTGGTAGCGCTGATTGCGGCAGTCATCGTCGTTGTTGTCGCCACCCTCGGCACTCAGATCAACACCGCGTTCACCACCATCTCCGGCAAGCTCTGACGAGCACGATCCACGCTGGGGGGGGAAAGAAATGTCAGCTCTCATGATCTCGCTTATCGCTCTAGTCTCAGGCGTCAAGAATCGCCTGGAATCAGAGAAGGGCGCTACCGCTGTTGAGTACGGTCTCCTGGTGGCTTTGATCGCCGCCGTGATCATCGTCGTTGTGGCTGCTTTGGGCGGCCAGATCAACACCGCGTTCAATACCGTCTCAGGCCAGCTCTGAAGCAGACCTGGAAACGGGGAGCCCAGGGGCGAGGCGAATAGGTGCAGTCACTCTTCGTCGCCGCTCCTGGGCTCCGTCCATAGTCGAACGGTATCGCCGACACGATCTCCAATTCGCTACGAATCTCATACAGCTCGCCGGCGTCTTGGGCTCCGGCCTCCCAGAATCCTGGTCATCATCATGAGTTCCCTTGTTAAACGCAGATTGCGTCCTCGAGCGAGGGAGGCTGGCGCAGTGGCCGTCGAGTTCGCGTTAGTTCTTCCGCTCTTCCTAGTCCTTGTCCTGGGCATCGGCCGAAATGGGACGGGCATTCAACATCCAGGTCTCACTCAGCGAAGCGGCACGCCAAGCCTCCCGATATGCCGCAGTCCACTGTGCCGACGCCGGCTATATGCCAACAAGCGCCCAAGCAGCAGGAGTAGCTGCTGCGCCATCTGTGGCACTGACAGCCACCAACATCGCTATCGCCTATACGGGCACTGGTACCTGCGCAGATGGCAATGACGTTTCGGTAAGCGTTAGCTACGCAACTTCGTGGATGACCGGTTTTCCTAACCTCATTCCTGGAATGCCGGCGGGCCTCAATATTCAAGGCAAAGGTGTCATGCGATGCGGCGGATGACTTCAAAAGGCTCAGAGCGTGGCGTCGTGGCACCCATGACAGCTCTCCTCATGGTCTTCCTGCTGGGAATGGCGGCCTTTGCCGTCGATGTTGCCACCATGTACTCGGAGCACGCGCAGCTTCAAAACGGCGCCGATGCCTCCGCCCTCGCTATTGCCAACCAATGCTCCAAAGCGGCGACACCCTGCGCTGCCGACCAGGCAGCAGCTGCATCGGGATATGCAAACGGCAACGCCCTGGATGCTCATAGCAATGTAGTCAGTGCTATAGCCGACGCTGGAGCAGGGACCGTGGACGTAACGATTCAGTCGCAGACGGCTGATGGCAGCAGCAACCACTTCTCCCTTCAGTTCGCCAAGGTGATCGGAATCCCGACGGCCGACATCAGCGCTTCGGCACGAGCAAAGTGGGGTTATCCCAGCAGCGGCAGCGGATTCCCGCTCGCGTTCTCGCAAAGCTGCTGGAATCTTGGCCCGGCGACGCCGACCGGCGGTGACGTCCAGAAAATCACGTGGAAGCCTGGGACGCCGTCCTGCACAAACGCGTCAGGTCTGACCATTCCCGGTGGATGGGGATGGCTGGATGACGCATCCACCGATCCATGCACGGCTGTCACCTCAGTGGGAAGCTTCACCACCAGCAATCCCGGCAACAACCCGCCGACGACTTGCCAAACTATCCTGCAGAGCTGGAAGAACACACTCACCGCCGGTGGAGTCGTGAAGGTTACGTTCCCCATTTTTGATACGGCCTCAGGCAGCGGAAACACGGGTGTATTCCACATCGTGGGTTATGCAACTTTCAGCATCATGGGCTGGCATTTCGGAAATGCTTCTGGCCCATACGAATTCCGCGACACTTCGACGGACCCCGGCATGAACGCCAACCTGGCCTGTTCGAGTGGAAATGACCGCTGCATCATCGGCCAATTTGTCGAATACAGCACCTCCATTGGAGGTTCAGGCGGATCAGATTTCGGCACATCAAGTGTCTCACTCACCAAATAGGAACCAAGTTAGGAGTTACATTGAAAACTCGCCTTCTGGGAGGCATCGTTGCGCTCGTGCTCGCTGTTGTAGGCACGCTGCTTCTCGTCTCATACGTCCAAGGTTCTGAAGCCAGGGCCCAAGCCGATCTACAACCCATCGATGTTCTGGTGGTGGATAAGCAGATCCCGCAGGGGTCAACGCTGGACCAGATCAAGTCCGCCGTAAAGCTCACCTCCCTTCCATCCGCGTCCGTTCCAAACGGAGCTTTGAAAAGCCTCGACGGTCTCGACGGCAAAGTCGCATCGGCAGATCTGGTACCGGGAGAACCCCTCCTGGGGGTCCGTCTCGTTGACCCGACAAGCCTGGCAGCTCCAGGATCCGTCCCCGTCCCCGCCGGCATGCAGGAGATATCGGTACAGCTCGACGCGCAGCGGGTGGTCGGCGGACGACTCGCAGCGGGCGACACTGTTGGCGTCGTCGCCTTGTTCGCCGGTGACAACGCAGACGGTGGGACCGCGCAGCAGATCTTCCACAAGGTTCTTGTTACCAG
Organism: Arthrobacter sp. SLBN-112; assembly: GCF_030944625.1. Classification (NCBI taxonomy): domain Bacteria; kingdom Bacillati; phylum Actinomycetota; class Actinomycetes; order Micrococcales; family Micrococcaceae; genus Arthrobacter; species Arthrobacter sp. SLBN-112. The sequence goes on along the minus strand of NZ_JAUSXY010000001.1, from coordinate 2,136,662 downwards.
CGTCCAGAGGGCTGCGGCCCAAGGCTCCGCCGGCACTCAAGGGGCCTCCTCTGAGCAAGCAAACACGCAGCTGCCAACGGGCCAATTACTGGTTACGTTCGCCCGGAACGATACCGACTCTCAGAAGATCGCCTTCGCAGCCGAGTTCGGAAAACTGTGGCTGACGAAAGAACCGGCATCAGCCACTGAAAGTGCCGCGAGCATTATCAAGAAAGCCGAGCTGATCAAATGAGCAGGTTTGTTTTGATCACACCGGACAGCGCCTTCGTTCAAAAAACGAAGCAGGCTACGAGCGGACTTCACGGCACACTCCAAACACTCCAGGCAGACTATCTGCCGCCGAGTCCGGACGATATCCTTCGCGCCATCAACGGGGACCCCGCAGAAGTGATCCTTCTCGGACCCGGGCTTCCAACGGACGACGCGATCCGACTGGCGAGTCTGTTTGATCTCCAATTCCCGGAGATCAGCGTAGTCCTGGTAACCAGGGGTGGATCCGACGTTGCCTTGCCCGCCATGCGCGCCGGCATTCGTGACCTGCTTAGTCCAGAGGCCGCAGTCGATGAGATCCGGGCGATGTTGGAAAGGGCCAGCCTGGCATCCGCAGGACGTCGTCGGGGACTGGGAGCATCTGTCACCGAGGCACCTACAGGCAGACGCATCGTCGCTGTCATGTCCCCCAAGGGCGGAGTGGGCAAAACCACGGTGACCACCAACTTGGCCGTGGGCTTGGGCAAAATTGCCCCGACCGGCGTCGTGGTGGTTGACCTGGACCTGCAATTCGGTGATGTTGCGTCCGGCCTGATGCTGGAACCGGAGCGCACTTTGGCTGATGCGGTCACCGGCGCGGCGGTCCAGGACAGCATGGTGCTGAAGTCATACCTGACTCTGCATCCATCGGGCATCTATGCTCTCTGCGCACCCCTGAACCCGGCCCAGGCCGATCAAATCACCGGAGATCAGGTGGGACACCTCATCTCGCAACTGGCCAGCGAGTTTCAATACGTCGTTATCGACACCGCTCCTGGTTTGGGCGAGCACGTACTCGCAACGTTGGATCGTGCTACCGATGCAGTGTGGGTCTGCGGCATGGATATTCCCAGTATCAGGGGCCTGCGAACCGGTTTTCGGATCCTCGACGAGTTGGGCCTTGTACCGGAGAACCGCCACGTCGTGCTTAATTTTGCGGACCGCAGGAGCGGCTTGACGGTACAGGACGTTGAAGCCACGATCGGGTGCCCGGTGGACGTTGTTCTACCCCGCTCACGAGCCGTCCCCTTCTCAACTAACAAAGGCGTGCCACTCCTGCAAGACGGTAGTCGTGATGGAGCAGCGCGTGGCTTGGGCCAGTTAGTAGAGCGTCTTAAGCCTGATTGGAAGGAAAAACAGCACAAGAAACTGCACAGAAGGGCGGTAGTCCAGTGACTTTGGCACGAAGGTTAGAAGCAGCACGGGGAAACGACGAAGCAAAGAACGGTGGTCCCGTTTCGTCACCCGCGGGCCCTTGGCATCCGAACGTGGCACCGGCCGCCGACTCGTTAGCCTCGCCAAGCTACGCCAGCGAACCCAATGAAGCCCTTAGCGCCGTCAAGGACCGCGCCGGCGTTGCCTTATATGAGCGCATGGGCAGCCGGATCACGGACTCGTCCATGGACGACGCCGAACTGCAGCAGTACGTCAAGGATGAGCTGAAAAAGATCATCGAAGAGGAAGACATCCCGCTGACGCTCAGCGAGCGTAACCGCCTGGTTCAGGAGATCATCGACGACGTCCTGGGGCTCGGCCCCCTCGAGAAATTCCTCAAGGACGGCGATATTACCGAGATCATGGTCAATGGCCCGGACAAGATTTATGTCGAACGCCAAGGAAAGCTGGGGCTCACCGGATCCCGGTTCAACGATGAGGACCATCTTCGCAAGGTCATAGAACGGATCGTCACGAAGGTTGGCCGGCGAATTGACGAATCCTCGCCGCTGGTGGATGCCCGCCTCAGCGATGGTTCCCGCGTCAACGCCATCATCCCACCCCTAGCTGTCAGCGGATCATCCCTGACCATCCGCAAGTTTGGCCAGGTACCCCTGACCGTCAACAATCTCATTTCATTGGGATCGATGTCCCCGGAGATTGCGGAGCTCCTGCACGCTTGTGTCCGCGCAAGGCTGAACATCATCGTCTCCGGCGGCACGGGTACAGGTAAGACGACCATGCTCAATGTCCTGTCGTCCTTCCTGCCTTCCGACGAGCGAATTGTCACTATTGAAGACGCGGTGGAACTTCAGTTGCAGCAGGATCACGTTGTCCGGTTGGAAAGCCGCCCGCAAAACATCGAGGGCAAAGGAGAGATCACCATCAGGGATTTGGTACGTAACGCACTGCGTATGCGGCCTGATCGGATTGTGATCGGCGAAGTCCGTGGCGGGGAATCCTTGGACATGCTGCAAGCTATGAATACCGGCCACGACGGCTCGATTTCTACCGTCCACGCCAACTCACCCCGGGACGCGATCTCCAGGCTCGAGACCCTGGTCCTCATGGCAGGCATGGATCTTCCGCTCCGTGCGATCCGCGAGCAGATTGCTTCCGCGGTGAACCTGATTGTTCACATTTCCAGGCTTCGGGATGGCTCCCGACGGATTACTCACGTGACCGAAGTCCAAGGCATGGAAGGGGACATCGTCACTCTTCAGGACGCCTTTGTCTTTGATTACAGCGCGGGAGTGGACGCCAACGGGAAGTTCTTGGGCCGCCCGGTACCAACAGGGGTGCGTCCCCGCTTCGTGGATCACTTCGCTGAGCTGGGCATTTCTCTATCTCCCGCTGTTTTCGGCTCTTCGCCTGTGGGCGGTGGCTTCAGGTGACCGTTACAAACCCGGTATTCCTCGCCCTGGGAGTCACACTCTGCTTGGCTGCGGGGGCTGTGCTTTTCCTGGTCACGTTCAAAAGCGCCAGGGGAGAAATAGCAATTTCCCGACGACGCCCCGGCGTGGTCAATGGCCCCACACTGCTGACGCGGGCCACGGATTCGGCTACGTCCTTCCTGGAACGGAATGTCAGTAAGAACGCCCGGTTCGGCAGCAGGGCATCTTTGGAGCAGGCCGGCCTGAAAATGCGCCAGGCAGACTTCCTGTTACTCGTGGCCTGCAGCGCTGTCACTGCCGGCTTCGTTGGCTTCATCCTTGGGGGGCTGCTGCCCGCGCTTCTCTTCATTGTGGCGACACCCCTTTTGGCCATGGTGGTCTTGAACGTGCTGTCTTCCCGACGTCGTGCCAAGTTTGAGGCTCAGTTGGGTGACACCCTGCAGATGCTCTCAGGCGGCCTGCGTGCCGGCCACAGTCTCTTGCGTTCTGTTGACGCGGTGGCCAAGGAAGCGGACGCTCCCACTTCCGAAGAGTTCGCCAGGCTGGTCAACGAAAACAGGCTCGGACGGGATCTCAGGGACTCAATGCTCGACGCGGCACATCGGCTGCGCAGCGAGGACTTTGAATGGGTGGGGCAGGCAATCGAAATCCATCGCGAAGTGGGCGGCGACCTGGCGGAAGTCCTTGACCAGGTAGGGGAAACCATCAGGGAACGAAGCCAGATCAAGGGCCAGGTCAAGGCCCTCAGTGCCGAAGGCAAATTGTCCGCATACACTCCTCGTCGCTTTGCCGATCGGCATGTTCCTTTACATGTCGGTGGTCAATAGCTCATACATCGGCACGCTATACACCAACTTGATCGGCTGGATTTTGCTCGGCGTCGCAGTAGTGCTCCTGTGCGTTGGGTCGTTCTGGTTGAGCCGCGTCGTCAAGATCAAGTTCTAGGAGGAAATGAATGACAACCATGGCTTGGCTTATCGTTGGCCTGATCGTGTTCCCTGTTTCTTTTCTGGCGTGGTCGTTCCTCTCCGTGGATCGGAGGGGCGTCGCGGCAGTCCGCAGCAACCTTGGCAAGGGCATCCGCCTGATCGACAGCGGAGTGCCCGGGGCACTTGTTTCCGGGCAGTCTGATTCCAAGCCGGCAATCCCGCTCGGAATGAGGGTTACGCCAAAGGGCTATGTTGCTTGGCTGGATAAACTCCTCAGCCGCGCCGGACGGCCGGCACAGCTGCCCCTTCCGCGGCTCCTGATAGCCAAACCGGTCTTGGCGCTCCTCGTCGCGGTTCTAGGAATCCTCTTCATCAGCAACAATGTGACGCCCTCTGCCTCGCTGTTCGTGGTGCTGGCCGCCGCACTCGCCTATTTCGTCCCCGACATCCTGATTCATGGCAGGGGCGCGGAACGCCAAAAGGCAATCGAGCTGGAACTACCCAACACCTTGGATCAGATGCTCATTTCGGTTGAGGCAGGCTTGGGCTTTGAAGCTGCAATGGCCCGGGCCGGTCAAAATGGAAAAGGGCCATTGGCTTTTGAACTCATGCGGACCCTGCAGGACATGCAAGTTGGCCGAAGCCGGCGTGAAGCCTACGAGTCCCTGGCCACAAGGACCGACGTACCAGACCTGAGGTCCTTCGTCCGTTCCGTCGTCCAGGCTGACATCTACGGCATCGCCATCGCAAAGGTCCTCAGGACGCAGGCAAAACAAATGAGGATTAAGCGGAGGCAGCGGGCAGAAGAAAAGGCCATGAAACTGCCGGTCAAGGTGCTCTTCCCGTTGATGTTCGCCATCCTGCCGGTGCTGTTCATCGTCATTATTGGCCCGGCGGCAATCAACGTGATGAAGAGCTTCTCTGCCTGGTGACTTTAGTCGGCGCAAGCCACCCAATGCGCTATCCGGCGCCCCCAAAGACCGGACCCCCTCGGCACCCAGAACCGAGGGGGTCCATTGGGCCGTCCAGAGAGGTCCATCTTCCAGTGGCGGTGTAACGACGACGACCCGTCAGCAGAGACTCAGCAGGGCGGGTTCCGCTCCAAATCGGTTTCATGGGGAGGTGCGGCTAGCCCGGGGTTTTCATGGGGCGCTGGGCGCCGGGCGTGTTTAAGCAGGGAAAGGGTGCTCTGAGCTGGGAAAATAGTGGTTGTCGAGACCGTTATTTGCCGAGCTAGGGAGCACCCTTTCGATGTAAAAGTCTACCTTCGTCTTCCCGTCCCTGCCGGTCAGTTTCACCGGCCAGTCGCTGATTTCCCTCGCCGGGGTTTCGGTGCTCACCGGCTTCATGGACGCGCTGGGTTTCGGCAGGCTGTGCGAGGACAGGCTCGGCCAGTTTGTCCCCTCCGGAGCGAAGCACCGTCTGGACGGCTGGTTGGATCTCTGACCGCGATGCTCGCCGCCGGCGCTGAACATGCCTCGGATCTGGACATCTTCCGGTCCTCGCCCGCGCTTTTCGGTCAGCTTCCCTCGAACGCGACAGTGTCCCGGTTCTTCGAACGCACTGTCACGAACCCGGAGCTGTTCGGCTACGGCTTTGAGACCCTCACTCGGGAACTGCGCACCCGGGCCTGGAACGCCGCCGGGGCAACGAACCCGGCACTGGCCGCGACCGCCGCAGACCCGCTCGTGATCGACATCGACGCGACCCTGGTGACCTCACACTCCGATAAGGAAAACGTCGCCGGCACCTACAAACGCGGCTACGGCGTCGCCCCCTTCATCGCTTCCTGTGATTACGGTGCCGGCAACGGCTCCGGAGAGATCCTCGCCGCGGTGCTGCGGCCCGGAAACGCCGGAGCGAACAGCGCCGAGGACCACATCCGGGTCTTCCACACCGCCACAGCCCAACTTCCCGAGAGCTTCTTTACCGCGACCGGGGCCCTGGCCGGGGAGAAAGTGCTGGTCCGGACCGACAGTGCCGGGGCCTCGCGGAAGTTCCTCTGGCACCTGCACCGCCTCGGCGTGCAGTTCACCACCAGCTACACCCTCCCGTTCGGCAAGGCCCACATGGTCGACTGGATCAGCGACAAACAGTACTGGCAACCGGCCCTGGACCAGACCGGGAACGACCGCACCGATGCCTGGGTCATCAACGCCACCGACGTCATCCCGATCACTGACTACCCGCCAGGCACAAAACTGTTCCTGCGCGCCGAGCCGCTGCACCCCGGCGCGCAGCCGAGTCTGCTCGATACCGACGGGCACCGGATCACCGCGTTCCTGACCAACTCACCCCGCTGGCACGGACCCTTCCTGGACGCCAGACACCGCGCCCGGGGACGGTGCGAGAACCGGGTCAAAACCCTGAAAAACACCGGCCTGGGCAAGCTCCCGTTCGACTTCGCCGCGAACCAGGCCTGGGCGAACATTGTCGCCCTGGCCTTCAACCTGGTCTCCTGGCTCCAGCTCGCCGCCCTCCCGGACGGCCACCACGCCAAAGCCTGGGACATCAAACGCTGGCGCTACCGGCTCTTCACAACCGCAGGGAAAATCATCACCCGAGCCCGCCGCACCCAGCTCCTCCTGCCGGAAACAGCGCCCGAGAAAGACCTTCTGAAACTGCTTCTGGAAAACACCAATCGCCTTAGACAACTCCTGCTTGCCCGCTCAGGATGAGCAGTCACCACCCCAGCCCCGACGACCAGCCCCACCACCGGAAGTGGAACCGGCGCCAAACCAGGCGACCCAACAGGCCATACCACGGCGCCCGAAAACAGAAAACAACCGCAGGCCACCGCGCCTGCCCGAGTCCGCAGTCACCACCAGCCATCATGAAAAATCGAGGCTAGAGGTCGCAACCCACGAATCGATACAGGACTGCGGAGCCTTGTTGATCCACCTTGACGAACGCCGGCGAATTCGCTGGAACACTAATGCCCGGAAAATCATTGACTTCGGTTCGCAGCGGATCAATATAGTGGTCACCGAAGTCGAGGAGAAATTGAACATTTTCTCTTTTTGCGGCCGCGCAGGCCTCAGACCCGGGAGTTGCCCTGTTTAGCGTCTCAGCCAACAGTAAACGGTCCGCATTCGAACCGGTATACGCGTGCGGGAAGAGTACCCGTCGATTCGCGATAGCGTATGCCGTAGAACTCCCATCCCAAGGGTTGTTGGCCATCACGGCGCCCTCTGGCACTTCGGAACTAAGCCGTCGCATAATTTTAAGTTCATCGGGGCTCACCAATGGTGAGTCTCCTGATAGAGCGTAGGTGCGTTCCCTCCCTGGCGTCGTTTGCGAATTTGTTGGCCACATTATGGTGGCTGCTGCTACCGCCGTGATGGGAATGGCAACAAGCCATTTAACGCGGAAGCTGGAGGCGACGTTTTCAAAGAACCACGTCGCCGCTAGGCCGACAAATACGGCCCAAAACATCGGCAGGAGGGCGGCGAGCCTGGGCGGGTCCCCGTACCACGCACCAATAACAATTTGCCTCGCGAACGACTGCGGTACCGACGCCGCCACCAGGTAAAGCGCGACGGCGCCTCCGTATGCAGCCAGAAACCACCGTTCGCATGGGCGACCGAACAGGACGGCGGTTCCCAGCAGAGTGAGCGCCGCAAGGCCCCAGCTTACGTCGCCGTGCGTAGGAGCCGCTTCGAGAACACTTCCTACGGCCCCTGGAAAGGTGTCAATCGGATCCCATGTGGTGGTCCAAGGCCGCACACCGGCCCAAACTATCAAGCCAAAGAAGAATGCGCTGGTCCAAAGTGCTATCCACTGCAGGTAAGGAAAAGGGCCGGACCTCACCTGTCTGAGTTTCCGGAAAGAATGCACGGCGGCCATGGCCGTGAAACCCGATGTAAGCCCCACGAGGGCAACCAACGCCGACATGTGAGTGATAACTAATCCCGGCAGTCCGGCAAGGAGTGTTGTGAGGCCTAGGGGCCAAGGAATTGGATCGCGGCCAAATCCAAGTAACGAAGCCCATACCGTCAGCAGGGGAGCCAAGAACGTGACAGCAAGCATGTAGGGGAACAGCGGACCGAAGTCGCTCTTCTGGCTCTGCATGACAGTAAAAGGAAAAGCGAAGAACCCGGCGCTCGCAATACCGGCAGATAGCAAGGCGATCATCTTGGGACCAACAACGACCTTGACCAAGAAAAGTACACCGATCGGCCAAGCTAGGGCTACAACAGCGAAATTTAAGGCGTTCGCTGCCTCAACCACTGGTAACCCGGTTGCCTCAGCGACAAGGGCAGCAAGCGCGTGCCAGATCTGCGGGTAAAACCCTGCGGTCTCCCCCATTAGACCCCTTACAGAGAAGGGTGAACCGTCACGCGAATCGATGATCTGTTGGACGAGGTTAAGGTGAAATGGCGTGTCTATGCCTTGGTTGATGTTGGCCGGATCCTCGACAATCTGGGCATAGCGCAGAGCCAGAAAGATTGCGCTGGCGAGCAGTGCAATCCAGTATGCACGGCCTGCCCTCTCTTCTCCTCGATCCCAAGAGAAGAACTTCGGCCACAGCTTGGCCCCTGCACGGACAAGGACGAGCGCAACTCCGGCGCACACCGCTACCGATACGGTGAACGCGCCCAACTGCCAGTCAACGTGCACCCACCAGCAAACAAGGGTGGACACCGCAACAAGTGATGCCGTCAGGACTGGGGCAAGCGACATCATCCAGATCCGCCGTAACCCCAGCGCCCAGCCAAAAACCAGTCCGGGCAGCAAGAGCACCGCACTGGCGACACCAAAGCCCGGCAGGGCAGCAAGCCAAGAGATCAAGGATTCCCCAAGAAGTTCATCAGTATTCCCCAAGTTTCTACATTCGGCCCCCAAGCCGTCCATAGCATACATAGCATGAAACTTAGCCACGGGGGCCTGGCGCTTGAAATTGTCGTACCGGTCTTCAATGAGGAATCGGTACTCGAAAAAAGCATCACTGAACTCGCAAATTATCTCCATAACGAAATTTCAGTGACGTGGCAGATTACCATCGCCGACAACGCAAGCACTGACAAGACACCAGTGATCGGGGCCAGCCTGGCCGGTCGCATGCCAAACGTCGCTTACCGGCGGCTTGACGTGAAGGGCCGCGGGTGGGCCCTCCGGGACGCCTGGAGTTCTTCCGATGCGGAAGTCTTGGCTTATGTGGACGTGGACCTCTCCACGGACCTTGCGGCGCTTCCGCCACTGGTTGCCCCGTTATTGTCCGGCCACTCGGATATCTCCATTGGCACGAGGCTTGGCCAGAGCTCCCGCGTTAGCCGCGGCCCGCAGCGTGAGTTCATTTCGCGGTCCTACAACTTTCTGCTGAAGCGCACCATGCAGGTTCGATTCTCCGATGCTCAGTGCGGTTTCAAGGCCATCCGGTCTGACGTCGCGAAGAAACTCCTTCCGCATGTTGAGGACAACGGGTGGTTCTTTGACACGGAACTCCTCATCATCGCGGAGCGCTCGGGCCTTCGGATCCACGAGATCCCAGTGGACTGGGTGGACGACCCGGACAGTCGGGTGGACATCATGCAGACTGCAGCTGATGACATTCGCGGACTCATTCGCGTTGCTGGTTCCCTCGTGAAGGGGTCGATTCCCGTCCAAGCGATTTATGCAGAGCTGGGGCGGCGCCCCATGGTTCCACAGTCGAGGCCCAGCTTTTTTGGCCAAGTTATTCGGTTCGGCGTTGTCGGAGCCATCTCAACGGTGGCCTTCGCCCTGCTCTATGTGCTGTTCCAGGAGCCTCTTGGCGCACAGCCGGCCAATTTTCTCGCCCTCCTCCTGACGGCTGTGGGCAATACAGCCGCTAACCGGCGTTTTACATTCGGCATGAACGGCCCGGACAGGCTCTTCACCCAGCAGTTCCAGGGACTTGTTGTCTTTACACTGGCCTGGTCAATAACATCATCATCATTGTTGATATTGCACGCTTCTGCACCGCACTCGTCCTCTACGATGGAGCTCGTGACACTTACCGCGGCCAACATCCTCGCGACACTTATGCGCTTCGTCATGTTGCGCATCTGGGTTTTCCGAGTTCCCAGGACCGACGCAGCAGCTGGCCGCGTTGGGATCTCAGGCGCCCAAACAGCTCGGGCCTCTTGAAGCCCTTAGCACAAGATCCGTCAGACCCCTCTGAGCTTCTAGCGCGGGGGCTTCGAGTGCGCAAAAACGCCCGGGAGCCATACCCACCACACTTGGGCCGCCGGCGGGAAACTTGGATGTTGTGGGCCCTGTTGGCCCTAACCGCTGTGCTCTATCTTTGGGGCCTGGATAGAAACGGATGGGCCAATTCGTACTATTCTGCAGCAGCCATGGCAGGCTCACAGGATTGGACGGCATTCTTCTTTTCCTCCTCGGATCCAGGCAACGCCATTAGCGTCGACAAGCCTCCGCTCAGCCTCTGGGTAATGTCGGCTTCCGTCCGGGCTTTCGGTCTGAGCCCCTGGAGCATCCTGGTGCCGCAGGCACTGATGGGAGTTACCAGTGTCTACCTGCTGTACCGGATGGTTCGCACTTATGTCGGGAGCGCCGCGGGGCTCCTCGCAGCGACGTTTTTCGCCATAACCCCAGTTGCAGCTGTGATGTTCCGCTACAACAATCCAGATGCACTGCTTACCCTGCTGATGATTGGCGTGGCCTATACCGCGTTGGAGTCAATCCGCCGCAACAAGCTTCGGTGGCTGCTTTTAGCCGGCGCGCTCACGGGTGCTGCTCTGCTGACCAAGCAGCTTCAGATCGCACTGGTCCTGCCCGCTGTCGCTGTTACCTATCTTGCCTTTGCCAGCGGGCCGTTACTGAAGCGTATTCTGCACGTCTCGGTCGCCCTGCTAACTGCACTGGTTACCGGCGGCTGGTGGTTTGTCCTGGTCCAAATGGTCCCGGCGGCGAACCGGCCATTCGTCGGAGGATCCCGTCTTAACAGCGCCGTGGAATTGAGCTTGGGCTACAACGGTCTGGACCGCCTTACCGGTGAGGACGCCACCCGGACGATGTCTCCCAGCATGGAGAGCCTTGCGGAAAAACTGGATCCAGGCTTTCAGCGATTCCTTCAACCGCAGTTCTCGGGCCAGTTCGGCTGGTTCCTGCCTCTGGCCGTAGCAGGAATGTGCATTGCCCTCTGGCACATCAAGCGGCAGAGCGGTAGCCAACGATATCGGGCTTTCCTCAGTCTGTGTGTTCTTTGGTTTCTCTGCTCCTCAACGGTGTTGGCGTTCATGTCCGGGATTGTCCATCCGTATTACTGCCTAACTGTTGTACCACCGCTATGCTGCCTCGCAGGGACCGGCCTGCTGCACTTATACAGGCTTATTGAACGGCGAAACGCACGCTGGATGCTGGTTGGAACGCTCTTGGTAACAATGGTTCTGGCCTTCCTCTCCGCGAGTCGCTCAACGGCTGATTTCCCGCTAGGTCCTTTGGTGGCACTCCTGGTCTGGTCCGTGGCCATCACCTTCCTGGTGGTCCCACCTCCATTTCCAGCCCTCCGGAAAGTGACAAGAGGACTTTTGGCAGTGGCGCTATTGGTCGGTCCTTTTGTTTGGTCCATTAATACAGTTCTGAGTCCACATGAGGGTGCAGGTGTCGTGGCTGGTCCCAGTATCCTCGGCATACGCACGGATCATCCCGACCGTCAGCAGATGGGTCCCGATGTGCCAGCTAGTTTCATGGCGGTAATGTTCGGCAACCTGCCGGAATCCGGAATCGTTTCGCGCCTTCGCGCCACTCCGTCCAGTAGCAAATGGTCGGCGGCCATGGTGGGGTCGGAGACAGCCGCTAACTACCAGTTGGCCAGCATGCGACCGGTGCTGCCTCTGGGCGGTTTTGACGGCACCGATCCCTTCCCAACCTTGGAGCAGTTTCAGCGTATGGTCACCGACCATCAGGTGGCCTGTGTAGTGGTTCAGGATCTGCCGCCGCTTACCCTAGAAGGCCGCGGAGAGTCGGCAAGAATCGTGGACTGGGTAAAAGCCCATTATCGGGGCGAACAAATCGGGAGTGCCCAGTATTACAATCTGCTGCCTTAACGGGGGAAAGATTGTATTGGAGGCACGGCTTTTGTCCTTTTGGGACTGAGCCGATATCGCCTGGTCTGCTGGGTAATTGCGCAGGAAAAGTGCAGCTTGAAAAGCCTTTGCGCAGGATGCGCCAAGATACGGGCCGGAGCGCGGAACGCGTTGCTAACTTCGTCTTAGTGCTGGTGCAGGGCCAGCCAAACCTACTCGCTCAGGAGCTCATAATGCTGTCTCTCATCGCCACTTTCCAGACCCTCGGCCTCAACCTCAAGAACCGCCTCCACGACGAAAAGGGCGCAACAGCTGTCGAATACGGCATCATGGTCGGACTCATCGCAGTCGTCATCATCGTCGCCGTAAGCACCTTGGGCGGCCAGCTGAACACCATGTTCACCGGCGTCACCGCGAAGCTCTAGCTCGGACGAATGGGCTGGGACTGTCTGCTCGACGTCGCCGAAACCACCCCGTCGAAGCGACCGAAGCGGAGAATCCGTTGCGTTGCACACCTGTACTTGCGCAGGACCTTCGACCAGGAAACAGGTTCCCGCGACGAGAACGGTCCAGGCGCGGTTCCGCAGGGCGTACGCCGGCGTGACCGCAACAACAGCGGGTACAGCAGAGAACACATCCATTCCCGGTGCCCGCTTCGCCTTCCCAATCTTCAGGCCTTCCGGTTTCGCAGGGTTTTCCACGTAATTGCGCAGGAAAGGTACACCTTGAAAAGCCTTTGCACAGGATCCTGCAAGACCCGGTCAACACCGCATCAAGCCTTGCTAACTTCGTCTTAGTGCTGGTGCAGGGCCAGCCAAAAACCACTCGCTCAGGAGTTCATAATGCTTTCTCTCATCGCCACCCTTCAGACCCTCGGCTTCAACCTCAAGAACCGCCTCCACGACGAAAAGGGCGCAACAGCTGTCGAATACGGCATCATGGTCGGACTGATCGCAGTCGTCATCATCGTCGCCGTAAGCACCTTGGGTGGCCAGCTGAACACCATGTTCACCGGCGTCACAGCCAAGCTCTAGCTCGGACGAAAAGGCTGGGGCTTCCGCAGGGCGTACGCCGGCGTGACCGCAACAACAGCGGATACAGCAGAGAACGCATCCATTCCCGGCGCCCGCTTCGCCTTCCCAATCTGCAGGCCTTCCGATTTCGCAGGGATTTCCACGTAATCGCGCGGAAAAGGTACACCTTGAAAAGCCTTCGCACACGATCCTGCAAGACCCGGTCAACACCGCATCAGGCCTTGCAAACTTCGTCATAGTGCTGGTGCAGGGCCAGCCAAACCTACTCGCTCAGGAGTTCATAATGCTGTCTCTCATCGCCGCCCTCCAGACCCTTGGCCTCAACCTCAAGAACCGCCTCCACGACGAAAAGGGCGCAACAGCTGTCGAATACGGCATCATGGTCGGACTCATCGCAGTCGTCATCATCGTCGCTGTAAGCACCTTGGGTGGCCAACTGAACACCATGTTCACCGGCGTCACAGCCAATCTCTGAAGCCGGCCCCTTTAGCAAGACCCCGAGGCCCATCACGGCGGGCTGTTTGTGCGGTGCAGCTCAACTGCACCGCACAAACTGTTTCACGTGTACAAATCGATGCATCGCAACAGTGATTCGAGAGGACGCAGCACATGGTGAGGCCATCAGAACGCGGGGCGGCGGCCGTTGAGTTCGCCATCGTCGTGCCTGTCCTCATCACGCTGCTCCTTGGCATCATGGAATTCAGCCGGGCCTACAACGCACAAGCATCGCTTTCGGCCGCGGCCCGTGAGGGGGTCCGGGTAATGGCCATCACCAATGATCCGGCGGCGTCTCGGGCGGCAGCCGAAAACACGGCTGTCTCCCTAAATCCAGTTCTCGCTGATTCAAACATCACTTTCAAAAACCTCGACACGGGCACTACAACCTGCTCATCAGGCAACCGGATTGCGGTCACCATCACGTACACACTCTCCACGCTGACGGGTATCGCCGGACCATTCACTATGACTGGCCAAGGAGCCATGTTGTGCGGCGGCTGAAGAAGATCAGTAGAAATTCCCGCTCTGAACAGGGCGCCGTGAGTGTCATCGTGGCAATAATGATGGTGGCTCTGCTTGGTTTCGCCGCCGTGGCGGTTGATGTCTCGATGATGTATTCAGAACGTACTCAAGTTCGAAACGGCGCTGACGCCGCTGCGCTCGCCATCGCTCAGAAGTGCGCTAAGAGTACCGCTGACCCGGACTGCACGGGTACCTCCGCGCTGGCCGCCAGCCTTGCGAATAGCAACGCCACAGACGGGCTGAGCAACATCAAGTCCGCCGCGCCCAATACGGCCAATCAGACGGTTTCCGTTACGGCGGGATCACAGCAGACGGGGAATAGCCCAAACCAGGTCTCCCTCTTTTTCGCTCAAGTCTTCGGAATCTCTTCAGCAGAAGTGACTGCTACCGCTTCGGCGCAATGGGGTACCCCGTCCAAGGGGCCCGCTATTCTTCCCTTGGCCATTGCTTACTGCAAACTGGACATTCCACCAGCCGGAAGCCAAGGCGCCGTGCAGGTTCTCGAGCAGGCAGTGAATGGTTGTGGTGGCTTGCCGGGCGGGTTCGGGTGGATTACCACCTCGGGAACGAAATGCTCCGTCACGATGACGGCCGGCCAGTCCGACAGTGCGGGTATCTGGTTTGCGAGCGATCCCGGTGCCAGCGCCCCAACGATCTGTAGCGCTGCCGATTTCAACCAGATGAACGACCAGACAGTTCTACTCCCTCTCTATGACGTAGCCACCGGTACGGGTTCCTCCGGCAAGTACTACGTCAAAGGCTTTGCGGCATTTCATGTAACTGGCTACCACTTTGCCGACATTTCCTGGAGTACGGGCGGAAACGTCCAAAACAAAACAATCCGTGGCTACTTCGTAAAGTTCGTTTCTCTCGCCCAAGCCTTTGAACTCGGCAGCGTCCCAAATTATGGGGCCTCAGTCGTACGCCTCACCCCATAGCTAGAACCAACAGGAGCAGTCAGTGAAGTCACGTATGTTGGCCGGTGTTTCAGCAGTTGTGCTGGCCATCATCGGAGCGGTCCTCATCGTCACCTACGCGCAGGGTGCTGATCAGCGCGCAATGAAGGACATGGACCCCACCGGGGTGCTCGTGGTGACCAAGGCCGTACCGGCGGGCTCCTCCCTCGACATCGTGCAAGCGTCGGTTGCCGTTCAGCAGGTTCCGGCAACGGCCGTTTCAAAGACTGCTCTTAAAAACCTGGATGACTCAGCCGGCAAGGTCGCTGCCGTAGACCTCGTCCCCGGCGAACAACTCCTCGCTGAGCGGCTAATCGCCCCACAAGACGCCAAGTCCAGCGGTGCCGTCAAGGTGCCCACAGGCATGCAGGAAGTCACCTTCGAGCTCGAACCCAAGAGAGTGGTGGGGGGCAGGATCGAAGCCGGCGACCATGTCGGCATCGGGTTCAGCTTCGCTGCGGACAAGGCAAAAGCAGGCGAACCAACAACGCAGCTCACCCTCCGCAAGGTCCTGGTCACCGCCGTCCAGCGGGCAGCACAGGCAACACCAAGCGCGAAGCCCACCGACGGCACGAATCCCCAGGACACAACGCTTCCGCAAGGTTCTCTCATGGTCACGGTCGCCGTGAACGACATCGACGCCACCAAGATCATTTACTCCTCGAACAACGGCGATCTTTGGCTCACCAAGGAACCCCTCGACGCGCAGGACAACGGCGGCTTCATCGCCAAGAAGGACACGGTGTACAAGTGAGCCGCTTCGTCCTCCTCTCCCCCAACGGCGACTTCGACCAGAAGCTGCGCGCCGCCGTCGCCAATGGCCTGCGCGGCACCGTCCAGACCATCTCTAGCGACATCCTCCCGGCAGGCCCGGCGGAACTGTTCGCCCTCCTCAACCAGGAGCAGCCCGAGGTGCTGATCATCGGCCCGGATGTCCCGTACGAGGAAGCACTCCGGTTCGCCAAGGTCTTCGACGTCCAGCTCCCCGGCCTCAGCCTGGTCCTGGTCAGCGACGTGGACCCCGGAGGCTTGCTGCACGCCATGCGCGCGGGCATCCGGGACATCCTCAGCCCGCACGCCGACGCCGCCGAAATTAGGGTGCTGCTCGAACGTGCATGCCAGTCCTTCGCCACCCGCAACCGCACGCCCGAATCAGCGCACGTAGAGAACGGCGCCAAGGGCCTGGTCATCGGCGTCTTCTCTCCCAAGGGCGGCGTGGGCAAGACCACCCTGGCCACGAACATCGCCATTGGCCTGGGCCGAATCGCCCCCATGAGCGTGGTCATCGTGGACTTGGACCTGCAGTTCGGCGACGTCGCCTCCGGCCTCTACCTCAACCCCGAACACACAGTCACCGATGCCGTCACCCCCGCGGCAGCCCAGGACTCCCTGGTCCTCAAGGCCTTCCTCACCGTGCACCCGGCCGGAATCTACGCCCTGTGTGCCCCGCCCAACCCTGTGGACGCGGACCACATCACCCCTGACCAGGTCACCCGCCTGCTCGAACAGCTCGCCCAGGAGTTCCAGTACGTGGTAGTTGACACGGCCCCCGGGATGCCCGAAATCGGCCTCGCCGCCATGGAGCAGTGCACCGACGTTGTCTGGGTCAGCGCCATGGACATCCCCAGCCTGCGCGGCCTCCGCTCCGGCCTTGAGGTCCTCCGCCAACTCGAAATCATGCCCGAATCCCGGCACGTGGTCCTGAACATGGCGGACGCCAAAGCAGGCTTGAACGTGCAGGACGTCGAAGCCACCATCGGCGCCCCGGTTGACGTCAGCGTCCCCCGTTCCCGCGCGGTGGCACTGTCCACTAACCGTGGCATCCCCGTCCTGCAGGACTCCAAGAAGGACCCCGCCGTCAAAAGCCTCCGCCAGCTGGTGGAGCGATTCAACCCGGCTTGGCGCGCGCAGGCCCAGCGAAAGCTTCACCGAAGGGTGGTTATCTGATGAAACTCTCCGAACGCATCAACGCGGCCCAGGGCCGCAACGGATCCTCTACCAACCCAGTTGCCGGAACCGGCACCGCGCTTCTCGAGCCTCCGCTTCCGGCGGCTGCGCCTACCCCATCCCCCGCCGAACATACGGAAGCTCGACCACCGGGTCACGCCCCAGCGCATTCAACGCACGACGCCGGCACTTCCTTTGTGCCCAAGGCACCGGGCGTGGACGTCTTCGCAGCCATGAAGCTTCGGGCCGCCACCGCACTTTTCGAGCGCATGGGCGCCCGCTTCAACGACGCCGCCGTCACAGAGCAGGAACTGCGGAGCACTGCTAAAAAGGAACTCAGCCGCATCATCGACGCCGAGCAGGTGCCGCTGACGCCGGAGGAGCGCACCCGCCTGGTCCAGGACGTGGCCGACGACGTCCTGGGCTACGGCCCCCTCCAGCGCCTGCTGGACGACCCCGCCGTCACCGAAATCATGGTCAACCGGATGGACCAGATCTACGTCGAACGCAAAGGCAAGCTGACCCTCTCCGAGTCCCGCTTCAGCTCCGAAGAACACCTCCGCAAAGTCATCGAACGGATCGTCTCGAAGGTGGGCCGCCGCATCGACGAGTCCTCCCCGCTGGTGGACGCCCGGCTGGAGGACGGCTCGCGTGTCAACGCCGTCATCCCGCCCCTGGCTGTGGGCGGCTCCTCGCTGACCATCCGAAAGTTTTCCAAGACCCCGTTGACGGTCCGCAACCTCATTGACTTCGGCACGCTGACGCCGGAGATGGCCGAGCTGCTGAACGCCTGTGTTAAGGCCAAGCTCAACATCATCGTTTCTGGCGGTACAGGCACGGGCAAAACCACGCTCCTCAACGTGCTGTCCTCCTTCCTCCCGCAGGACGAACGCATTGTCACCATCGAGGACGCCGTGGAACTGCAGATCCAGCAGGACCACGTAGTGCGGCTGGAAAGCCGTCCGCCCAACACGGAAGGCAAGGGTGAGGTGACCATCCGTGAGCTCCTCCGGAACTCCCTCCGTATGCGTCCGGACCGGATCGTGGTGGGCGAGGTCCGTGGCGGCGAATCGCTGGACATGCTCCAGGCCATGAACACCGGCCACGACGGTTCCCTGTCCACGGTGCACTCCAACTCACCCCGCGATGCCGTGGCCAGGCTGGAGACGCTGGTGCTGATGGCCGGGATGGACCTTCCACTTCGGGCCATCCGCGAACAGATCGCCTCCGCCGTGAACCTGATCGTGCAGATCTCCAGGCTCCGCGACGGGTCGCGCCGCATCACGCACGTCACCGAGGTCCAAGGTATGGAGGGCGACATCGTCACCCTCCAGGACGCGTTCGTCTTCGATTACTCCGCCGGCGTGGACGCACACGGCCGCTTCCTGGGCAAGCCCGTTGCCACCGGAATCCGGCCCCGGTTCATCGACCGGTTTGAGGACCTGGGCATCCATGTGTCCCCGGCAGTGTTTGCCGGACCGCTCACCCCGGGCGCGAAGTAGGGGCGCGGATGATCATCGCCATCGGAGCCGTCATCCTCTTGGCAGCCATCTGCCTGCTCGGCGTGGCCGTCCTCCTGCCAAGCGCCCCCACGGTGCCCCTGGACCGCCGTCGTCCCTTCGAACCCGAGCCGGCATCCTCCATCACCCGACTGGCGCTGTCAGGTGTCAGGTCCTTCGAGCGGCTGCTGGGTGGCCGGAACGTCAAGCTCTTCTCCCGTGCAGAGCTGGAGAACGCGGGCCTGCGCCTCAGCCAGGCCGAATTCTTCCTGCTGGTCGGCATCGGCGCCTGCGTGGGCATGCTCGTTGGCATTGTTACCGTCGGACCCCTAATGGGGCTGCTCCTTGCCCTGATGGCACCGTTCGTCGGCAAGATCGTCCTCGGGTTCCTGGCCGGCAAGCGCCGTGCCGCTTTCGACAGCCAGCTCGGCGACACCCTGCAACTGCTCTCCGGCGGCCTGCGGGCCGGTCACAGCATCCTGCGCGCCATCGATGCCGCTGCCACGGAATCACAGAAACCGACGTCGGAAGAGATGCGGCGAGTGATCACCGAGACCAGCCTGGGCCGCGACCTGCTCGCCGCCCTCAACGACACCGCGGAACGGATGAAGAACGAGGACTTCATATGGATCTCGCAGGCCATCCAGATCAACCGGGAGGTAGGCGGCAACTTGGCGGAGGTGCTGGAGCAGGTGAACGAGACCATCCGTGAACGGGCGGAAATCAAGGGCCACATCAAAGCATTGGCAGCGGAGGGCAAGTTCTCCGCCTACATCCTCATCGCCATGCCGTTCGGCATCGTGGCCATGCTGCTGGCAGTGAGCCCCAACTACATGAATTCGATGTTCACCCACCCCCTGGGTTGGGTGATGATCGGCGCCTCCTTCGTCCTGATGACCATCGGCGCGCTGTGGATGCGCAAGATCATTGACCTGAAGTTCTGAGGACCCATGAACATGCTCGTCTTGCTCTCGATCCTCCTGGTTTGCCTGCCACTGGCGGCCCTGGCCTGGTCCGTCCTGACCGTGGACAAGCAGGGCCGTACCGCCGCCGCCGAATTGCTCTCGCGTGGCGCACCCCCTGTGGCCGTAGCTCCTGCCGGGGCCGCGCCGGGGCTTCTCGAAGCCTTGGGCAGGCGCGTGACTCCCCCGGCCTACGTCGCCTTTCTGGACCGCCTCCTCGCCCTGGCGGGCAGGCCCGTTTCCATGCCGCTGGGAAAGGTGCTGGGGTCCAAGCTGGGTCTCGGCCTGGCAGGGGTGGCCATGGGCGGCTACCTGGCGGCGGTGGGAAGCAGCCCGGTGATGAAGCTCGCGGGACTCTTCATCCTGTTCCTCGGCTATTTCATCCCGGACCTCCTGCTGTACAGCAAGGGCCAGGAACGGCAGAAGGCCATGCAGCTTGAGCTGGCCAACACCTTGGACCAGATGCTCATTTCGGTGGAGGCCGGGCTGGGCTTCGAAGGCGCCATGGCCCGGGCCGGTGAGAACGGCAAAGGGCCCCTCGCCGAAGAGCTGGTCCGTACGCTTCAAGACATGCAAGTGGGCCGCAGCCGCAGGGAGTCCTACATCGCCCTGGCCGAACGGACCAGCATTCCTGAACTCCGCAGCTTCGTCCAGGCCGTAGTCCAGGCCGACACCTACGGGATCGCCATCAGCCGCGTTCTGCGCGTCCAGGCCAAGGTCATGCGCGTCAAGCGGCGCCAGCGGGCAGAGGAGAAAGCCATGAAGCTGCCCGTCATGATCCTTTTCCCGCTGTTGTTCTTTATCTTTCCGGTCCTCTTTATTGCCATCCTGGGACCGGCGGTAATCAATACGATCGCCACTTTTACCGGCCAGTAGGGTTGCTCAGCGTGGCGGCAAGGTTGCCTCAAGGTTTACACAGAATCATCCGAAATAGGTCACCGAAGGATTTCCAGGAAGTAGCCTTGAACAATGCACAATCCCGATCCCGGTTCCAGCGGAAACAGCCCCGCTGCGGACTTCCCGCTGGCCGGGGTCGAGCCGCCATCCATTCCGGCCGCCGGTGCGGCCCATTCACTGAAGGCGGCCGCTCTCTTGCCCTTGATTGATGCAACCGTGCTGGATGAACTCGACGACGAACTCGCAGGGTCCGGACTGGCCCGGCAATTCGCCCGGGACTACGCCGCCATGTGGGACACGCGCCTGGCCCGGCTGGGAACAGCGGTGGACAGCGAGGACGAGGCCTCAGCCTTGGACGCGGTGATCAGCCTCAAAATCAGTTCCGCCATGGTGGGCGGTATCCGGCTGGCCAAGCTTGCCGAAGTCCTCGAAGCCCTGATCCGGGACGGCGATTTCGTCCAGGGGCAGGCGATGATGGCCGGCGTCGCCCAGGACGGAGCGCAGACTGTGTCCGAGCTGCAGTCAACCTTCATTTTGGGACAGAACTAGCCGATCGGTCACGCGTCGTCGGAGCGCCGCGGCGCCAGCCGGTAACCCACCCCGCGGACTGTCTGCAGCCAGCGCGGCGAGATCTGGTCCTCCTTGAGCTTGCGCCGCAGGTTTCCTACATGGACTTCGACGGCGCGCTCGTCAGCTTCGCTGATGTACGTGTCGTGGTCGTAGAACTCACCCCGGACAGCCCGCACGAGGTCAGCCCTGGTACATACGGCACCGCCGCCCTTCAGCAGCACATGCAGAAGGTCGAATTCACTGCGGGTGAGGCCCAACGGCTCACCTTTGATTTCCACCGTGCGCGTCCGGTGGTTCAGCCGGAGCCCGTTGTGCTGGAGGACTCCCGGCTCGGGCTGGCCGGCGGGAGGAGCCGGGACGTGTCCCCAAGCCGTGGGCGATGGCCCGAACCCATCCGCCTCCGGGCGGGGCCTCCGCATCATTGCCGCCACCCGGGCGCGGAGCTCCCTTGGCCTGAACGGCTTGGCGATGTAGTCGTCCGCCCCCGCGTTCAACGCCGACAATAGGTCCGGTTCCTCGGTGCGGCCCGTCAGCATCACCACATAGGCATTGCTGAAAGTCCGGATCCGCCGCAGGACCTCGAACCCGTCAATGTCCGGGAGCCCGATATCGAGCGTCACAACGTTGGCCTGCTTGCTGCGGACCACCTCTACCCCGGACCGCCCATCATCAGCTGTATGCACTTCGAAGCCCGCCTGCGTCAACACACCTTCGAGAAGGTTCCTCACATCGGCGTCATCTTCGATGACCACAGCTACACCAAGATCGTCCATTGCTATCCCTGCGCCAGGCGGAAATGGCCCCCCATTGGCCCAGCGCCAATGCCATACCCGCTCCAACCATTTATACGCTACTAGTAAGCCCGGCTGATGACATCAACAAACCGTCCTAAAATTGAAAAGTCAATTATTATGACAGGACGTGTGCATTATGGGCGGGAATGGGTACGTGCCGAAGTAGCAGGACCAATTGAATGGGCCCCCGGGCCACCGTGCTTTCCCAATGTAAAGGGGTACAAGTCAGAAACATGGCTGAGCCGTTGTTCCACCGGGGACCGGGGCGCATCTTCCGCCGGTTGGGAACCCGCGCGCAAGTGGCGTTATGCCAGCTTCCCATCACGCTCATTGTGGCCATTATTGCGTTGGCCACCCCGTACGCCTGGCCCTCGCTCACGCACAGCCCCATGTACCAGGCAGGGATTGCTTTGCACGGAATCCTGTTCCTTGCCTGTTTCCTGATCCCTTGGGAGCGGCTGGCACACCGGGCCTACCTGTTGATCCCCGTGCTGGACTTCGCAGCCATTGGCTTGCTGCGCAACGGCGCAGCGCCGCTGTTGCCGGGCCTGGCAGTACTTGTTGTCTTCCCGGTCATCTGGCTTTCCGCGTCCGGCATGCTGTCCCGAAGCAGTTTGGTCCTGAGTTTTATGGGCCCTTTCTTGATCATGGTTCCTCCGACGGCCGCCCACCTGCCCGCCATCATGGCCTCGGACCTCACCACCGTGGTCCTCTTCCCCCTCATGATGCTCGCCGTTTCCCTGGCCATCCGCTTCGCAAGCGTGAACCTGCGGCTGCAGCAGCGTGAACTCGCCGAGAAGGACCGGGAACTCCGTGAGCTGCTAAGCGAAAGCCGGGAACGGGAGAAACTGCTCGAAACCGTCCTGGACGCCACCGACGTCGGGATTGCCGCCGTCGACCGCTCAGGCCACTTCCTGGTTTCCAACAGCCGCCAACGCAACTTCCGCCGGGTCACGGGCGCCGACGAAGAAGTCCCCGGCCAAGGGCACCAGCTCATTTATGGCCAGGACCGGCGCACCCTGCTGCCCCCGGACCGGCGACCCATCAGCCGGGCGATGGCCGGGGAGTCATTCGCCGACTATCTGGTCTGGGCGGGAGAGGGCCTGGAGCAGCGGGCCGTGTCCACTGCCGCACGTCCGCTTCTCAGCGAGGATGGCCGTCTCACCGGGGCCGTGGTGGTGTACAGCGATGTGACCGGGTGGGTGGAGTCCCTGGCCGCGAACCAGGACCTGGTCTCCAACGTGTCGCATGAATTCAAGAACCCGCTCAACTCAATCCTCGGCAACGTGGACCTGGTTCTTGACGACGTCGCCGACCTCCCCCCGCACGTGGCCAAGCGGCTGTTGGTGGTGCAGCGCAACGCCGAGCGGATGCTCGACCTGGTGGCGGACCTGTCGGCCTCGGCGTCCACTGCGTTGAACGTCCACCCGAAACGGACCGACCTCGCCAGCCTGGTGGAGACCAGCCTCAGCTCCGCGCTGGCCTCGGCGCAGCGCTCGCACGTGGAGATAGCAGCCGACGTCCCGTCGCCGCTCTGGGCCTATGCCGACCCGCTCCGGATCGGGCAGGTGCTGGACAACCTGGTGTCCAACGCGATCAAGTACTCGCCCGATGGCGGGAAGGTCAGCATCAGCGCGGAAACAGACAAGCAATGGGTTAGGCTCAGCGTCAAAGACACCGGAATGGGGATGTCAGCGGAAGACGCTGCCCGGGCGTTCAACAGGTTCTTTCGCGCCGACTCCGCACAAAGGGCAGCGATCCCGGGTGCGGGGCTGGGCTTGTCCATCACGCGGATGATCGTCGAGCGGCATGGCGGTTCCATCGTTTGCGAGAGCGGCGAAGGCCAAGGCAGCGTCTTCACGGTGACGCTGCCGGCGGAAGGCCCGCCGCCGGCGTTCTAGTACTCGCGCAGGGCCCGCGTCTGTTCGGCCCGGGCCAGCAGGTCGTCGTCGGACGGGTAGGCCACTTCCTCCAGCACCAGGGGGTGCGGGGCGGCCAGGACGGACTTGGCGTCCCGTTTCTGCAGGAGCAGCCGCTCGTGCAGCCAGCCCGGTTCCTCAACGGCTTCACCCACATACAGCGCCGAGCCCACCAGGGCCCGGACCATGTTGTGGCAGAACGCATCGGCCTGCACGGTGGCCACGATGACGCCGTCGTCTCCACGGGTGAACTCGAAGCGCTGAAGCTCCCTGATGGTGGTGGCACCTTCGCGCGGCTTACAGAAGGACAGGAAGTTTTGCAGGCCCAGCAACTGCGATGCACCCTGGTTGAGCAGGTCCACGTCCAGTGGATTCTTGTGCCACAGCGTGAAGTACCGTGCGAGCGGGTCCCAGAGGGCCGGTCCGTCCGCGATCCGGTAGCTGTAGCGGCGCCAGAGGGCCGAGAAGCGGGCGTCGAAGCCCACCGGGGCCAGGGCGATGTCGTGGACTTCGACGGCACCGTGAAGGTCGCCAAGGGCACGGTTCAGCGCGCCGCGGAGCCTGCGCAGCATGGCGACGGCGGGATCGAGTTCGTGACCGCGCGGCAGTGCCAGCCATTCAGACTCGGTGAGGTCCAGGTGGACCACCTGGCCGCGGGCGTGCACGCCGGCGTCGGTGCGTCCGGCAACGGTGACGCGGACCGCGCGGCGCACCACGAGTGCGATCGCTTCCTCGAGGACGCCTTGGACGGTACGCCGGCCGGGCTGCAGGGCCCACCCGCTGAAGGGGCCGCCATCGTACGAAAGATCAAGCCGGAGACGCAAAAACCCGCCGCCCCCTAAGACGGGGGCCGCGGGTTTTTGGTGGTTCACAGACCTAAGTCTATGCGAAGCAGGTCAGCGAATTACTTCGCGTCCTTCTCCTCGGCAGCCGGAGCGTCGGCAGCTTCCTCAGCGGCCGGAGCCTCTTCGGTTGCGGCTTCTTCGGCAGCAGGTGCTTCCTCGGTGGCAGCAGCTTCCTCAGTGGCCGGAGCCTCTTCGGCAGCCGGAGCAGCAGCGGCAGCTTCCTTCTTGTCAGCGTCGCGCTTGGCGGCGGAGGTAGCCTCGGCTACGACAGCCTGCTTGGCGGAAACCGGCTCCAGGACCAGCTCGATGACAGCCATGGGAGCGTTGTCGCCCTTTCGGTTGCCGATCTTGGTGATGCGGGTGTAGCCGCCATCGCGGTTCTCCACTGCCTGGGCGATGTCGGTGAACAGCTCGTGGACGACGCCCTTGTTGCTGATCAGGCCGAGCACGCGGCGGCGGGAAGCGAGGTCGCCACGCTTGGCGAAGGTCACCAGGCGCTCTGCGTACGGCTTCAGGCGCTTGGCCTTGGTCACCGTGGTGGTGATCCGCTTGTGCTCGAACAGGGATGCTGCCAGGTTCGCGAGCATGAGGCGCTCGTGAGCCGGGCCGCCTCCGAGGCGCGGACCCTTAGTGGGGGTAGGCATAATTGTTTCTCCTCATGTGGAAGCCGTGGGCGGCACACCGTGGTGCTGCCCGCCGGCCAAGGTCTGGTTTAGAGTTCGTCGTCGCCGAAGGCGGCGTCGTCCTCTTCGATTGCTGCGGCGCGTGCTGCGAGGTCAAAACCGGGAGGCGAGTCCTTGAGGGACAGGCCCAGTTCAACCAGCTTTGCCTTGACCTCGTCAATGGACTTGGCACCGAAGTTGCGGATGTCCATCAGGTCAGCCTCGGAGCGGGCAACGAGTTCACCCACGGTGTGGATGCCCTCACGCTTGAGGCAGTTGTAGGAACGGACGGTAAGGTCCAGATCCTCGATCGGCAGTGCCATGTCGGCTGCCAGGGCAGCGTCGGTGGGCGACGGGCCGATCTCGATACCTTCAGCTGCGGTGTTCAGCTCACGGGCCAGACCGAACAGTTCCACCAGGGTGGTGCCTGCGGAAGCAACGGCATCGCGCGGGGCGATGGCCTGCTTGGTCTCGACGTCGACAATCAGCTTGTCGAAGTCGGTGCGCTGCTCAACACGGGTTGCTTCCACGCGGAAAGTAACCTTCAGGACCGGCGAGTAGATGGAGTCGACCGGGATACGGCCGATCTCTGCATCGCCGGACTTGTTCTGAGCTGCCGAAACGTAGCCGCGGCCGCGCTCGATGGTCAGTTCGAGTTCGAACTTGCCCTTCGAGTTCAGCGTGGCAATGTGCAGATCCGGGTTGTGGAATTCGACGCCGGCCGGCGGAGCGATGTCCGCGGCGGTGACGACTCCGGGGCCCTGCTTGCGCAGGTAAGCCACGACGGGCTCGTCGTGCTCGGAGGAAACCGACAGGCTCTTGATGTTAAGGATGATCTCGGTGACATCTTCCTTGACACCCGGAACCGTGGTGAACTCGTGCAGCACACCATCGATCCGGATGCTGGTTACGGCAGCACCGGGGATGGAGGAGAGCAGGGTACGGCGGAGGGAGTTTCCGAGGGTGTAGCCGAAGCCCGGTTCCAGCGGTTCGATGATGAAACGCGAACGGTTTTCGGAGACTACCTCTTCGGAGAGGGTGGGGCGCTGTGCAATGAGCACTTAGGTTTCCTTTCGGCGAGCATCCGCTATATGACGCAACACAGGTGGTGGAAATTCGGTCTGAAGACTTAACGCGCTGGGCTTGCCCGGGCCATCACTGGTCCGGGCAAGCTCCTGCTGCGGAAAAGAATTAGACGCGGCGGCGCTTCGGCGGGCGGCAGCCGTTGTGCGCTGCAGGGGTGACGTCCTGGATGGAGCCAACCTCGAGGCCTGCGGCCTGCAGCGAACGGATTGCGGTTTCGCGTCCGGAACCCGGTCCCTTGACGAAAACGTCTACCTTGCGCATGCCGTGCTCCTGCGCACGCTTGGCAGCGGCTTCGGCGGCCATCTGGGCAGCGAACGGGGTGGACTTGCGCGAGCCCTTGAAGCCAACCTCACCAGAGGAAGCCCAGGAGATAACAGCACCGTTGGGATCCGTGATGGAAACGATGGTGTTGTTAAAGGTGCTCTTGATGTGCGCCTGGCCAAGCGCGATATTCTTCTTGTCCTTCTTACGCGGCTTGCGAACCGCGCCACGAGTCTTCGGGGGCATTTTTTCTCCTACAGAAAGTTATTGGGGAAAGTCCGTAAATCCCGAGCGGGGATTTTAACGGGCCTTCTTCTTGCCGGCGACGGTACGCTTCGGGCCCTTGCGGGTACGTGCGTTGGTCTTCGTACGCTGACCGCGTACGGGCAGACCCTTGCGGTGGCGCAGGCCTTCGTAGCTGCCGATTTCAACCTTGCGGCGGATATCTGCTGCTACTTCGCGGCGAAGGTCACCCTCAACCTTGTAGTTGCCTTCAATGTAGTCACGCAGCTCAACCAGCTGGGCGTCAGTCAGGTCCTTGACGCGAACGTCAGCGCTGATGCCAGTGGCAGCCAGGGTTTCGTGTGCACGGGTCTTGCCCACGCCGTAGATGTAAGTAAGCGCAATTTCCAGCCGCTTTTCGCGGGGAATGTCTACGCCAGCGAGACGAGCCATAGTGGCAGTACTCCTTGATAAACCGGAGGTCGTAGGCAGTACACCCGCACGTTCCGTACGGCCCCAGCCTCCGACCGGGGGTTAGCTGTCCGGACTCTTTCGAGCTCAATGTTCCAGATCAGCTTGTGCTGCCTTTATTTACTTGCGTGGGTTAGCAACCCAGGAATTCCCCGTGAAGGGAATTTAGCCCTGGCGCTGCTTGTGGCGCGGGTTCTCGCAGATCACCATGACCCGGCCATTACGGCGGATCACTTTGCACTTTTCGCAGATCTGCTTGACGCTCGGCTTGACCTTCATGGCATTCCTTTGCGTGTAACAGTTGGTCAACTGGAGCGGCGTTCAGCTCGCACTGAGGCCGCCCAGCAATTTACTTGTAGCGGTAGACGATACGACCACGGGTGAGGTCGTACGGGCTCAGCTCCACCACTACGCGGTCCTCCGGGAGGATCCTGATGTAGTGCTGACGCATCTTTCCAGAGATGTGTGCCAGTACGATGTGCTTGTTGGTGAGCTCAACGCGAAACATCGCGTTAGGCAGCGCCTCGGTCACAACGCCTTCGATCTCAATGACCCCGTCCTTCTTGGCCATACCCTCCGCTAACTGTTGTTGCCGCAGTCCCGCCGGATTGCACCGGGCATGACCACGAACGTTTTTGTTGGATCGATTGTCAGATCCAGGCCCCAAAAGGGCGTGGCAGTCCAGACAACCAACAAACAACACTACCCTGTTGGCCGGTAAAAGTTAAATCGGCCATAGTAGCCTACGCAGTGGGGTACGCACCATATTCGCCGGCCGGGGTGCTCACCGCACCAGCCGCGGCCACGCCGTCCAGGATGGCCAAACGGACGACGTCGGCTGCCGCGCTTTGCAGCGTGATGAGGCTGATTTGCCGGGCAGCGTCGTCCGAACGGTCCAGTGCCAGGGCGCCGGTTGCAAGGCAGAAGACGGTGTCCCCGTCGGCGAGGGTGTGGCTAGGGTTCAGCGCCCGGGCGATCCCGGCGTGCGAGGCAGAGGCAGTCCGCTTGCACTCCGCAACATCCAGCACGGCGTTGGTGGCGACGACGACGAGGGTTGTGTTCAGCGGCGGACCCACCGAAGCGCGACTCCCGTCACCTCCTGCTTCCGGCTCGCCCGCCGAGCGAGCGGCCGAAACCCTCTGCGTGCTCGCTCCTTCGTCGCTTGGACGCACGCTGCCGGGTTCCGTCCACTCGCTCGATGTGCCCCAGCCCCAAGGCAGTCCCAGCGCATTGACTACCGCCAGCGCCGCTACCACCACCGGCCCGTCTTTTGAGATGGTGTCCAGCGTGATGGAGGCTGTGCCTACGCCGCCTTTGAACTGTCCCCTGCCGATTGCTGCTCCGGTGCCGGCGCCGACGTTGCCTCGTTCGACGTCGTGCCCTTCCTGTTGTGCCGCTGCGGCGGCTGCGGCCGCGGGGACGATGGGCACCACTCCCCCGGGCACGGCGAAACCGCGGCCATTGTCCTCGCACCAGGCCTGGGCGCCGGCGGCCGAGGCCAGCCCGTAGGCACTGCCGCCGGTCAACACCACCGCATCCACGGTGCTGACCAGGGTGGTGGGGTCGAGCGCGTCTGTTTCGTGGGTGGCCGGCCCGCCGCCCTGGACGTCCACCGACCCTACGGTGCCCGGCGGCGGCAGGACGACGGTGACGCCGGTCAGCCAGCCGTCGCCGGTCCGCTGGTGGTGGCCTACCCGGACGCCCGGGACGTCTGCAATGGTTCCCATGCCCCCTATTCTCCACTTCGCGGGCACCCCCCTGCCGCAAGGCCAAACTTTATGCGAGACTGCATCCAACACAGCGTTAACGGGCGACGAAGCCTTGGATAACAGTCCTTTGAGAAGGGCAGATGCGGGCTTCAGCCCACTGACGGTCTGGTGTAGTTAGTCCCTAGATTCAGCCAGTGCCCGCTACAAGCAGGCTCCCGACCCGGGAGAGACACGCATGACCCGTCAACTCGCCCCGCATCCGTCCGCCAAGCCCAAGCGGCCGCCCGGACCGACAGCCAAAATTCCGCACCGGCGGTGGACCGCAAGGAACCGCCGGGACTTCTTTGTTTTCCTTGCAATGGCGCTGCCCAACCTGGTGCTGATCGCCGTTTTCACCTATCGTCCGCTCATCAGCAACATGTACTACTCCACGCTGGACTGGACGCTGGGCTCCCCCACCGCCACGGTGGTGGGCCTCGCCAACTACGTCACCTTCTTCAGCAGCAATGACGCCCCCAAAGTCCTGGGGACCACCGCAGTGTTCACCGTGGTGACCGTGGGCGGATCCATGCTGCTGGGCCTGCTGGTGGCGGTGGCTTTGAACGGGACGGTCCGTGGCACAACGTTTGCCCGGTCCGCCGTGTTTGCCCCGTACGTGCTCTCCGGCGTGGGCGTCGGCCTCGTCTGGCTGTTCATTTTCGACCCCGGCTATGGCGTCCTCGCCTGGCTGCTGCGGGGCATCGGCCAACGGAGCCCGCAATGGATCAACGATCCCCAGCTGTCGCTGGTCATGGTGATCCTGGTATACGTCTGGAAGAACCTGGGCTATTGCGCAGTGGTGTACCTCGCCGGGCTCCAGTCCCTTCCGAAGGACGTGATGGAGGCGGCTTCCCTCGACGGTGCGAACGGATTCCGGCGTTTCCTCAGCATCTCGCTGCCGCTGCTGTCCCCCACCACGTTCTTCCTCCTCATCACCACCATGCTGAGTTCGCTGCAGGCCTTCGACCTCATTCGCATCATGACGCCGCTGGGCACCGGCACCAGCACCCTGATCTACGAGGCCTACCTCCAGGCGTTCGGCGCCTACAACCGGGCCGGATACTCGGCAGCCATTTCTGTAGTGCTGTTTGCGATCCTCCTGGTGATCACCGTGCTGCAGCTGCGCTTCGTGGAACGAAAGGTGCACTACTCGTGACATCGCTATCACCGGTCAACCCGGATCCGGCCGCCCCGGCGGTTGCGTCGCCGGATCCCGAACTTAGCCCTGACCGTCCCTTCTCGCGCCGAAACCTCGTCCAGACCGTTGTTGGCGGTTACCTGCCGCTGCTCGTGGCCACGCTGGTGGTGTTCCTGCCCCTGCTCTGGATGGTCCTCAGCTCCTTCAAGTCGTCAGGCGAGATTGTCACCACGGACCTCAAGATCCTCCCGGAGAGCCTGAACCTGGAGAACTACCGGACCGCCATGACCACGGTCCCGTTCGGACAGTTCTTCCTGAACAGCACCATCGTGACCCTGGCCGGGGCCACCATCAAGGTGCTGCTCGCCATCCTGACGGCTTACGCCCTGGTCTTTGTCCGCTTTCCGTTCCGGAACTTCATCTTCCTGTTGATCCTGGTGGCGCTCATGGTGCCGCCGCAGGTCTCCATCCTGCCCAACTTCATCCTGATCGCCGGGATCGGCGGAAAGAACACCCTGTGGGGCATCATCCTGCCGGGCCTCGGCACCGCATTCGGCACATTCCTTCTGCGCCAGCACTTCCGGACCCTGCCCGCCTCCATCCTGGAATCAGCAGAGATGGACGGCGCCGGGCATTGGCGCCGTCTCTGGCAGATCGTGGTTCCGGTCTCCGTTCCGTCCATCGCCACGGTGGCGCTGGTAACCATCGTGACCGAATGGAACGACTACATCTGGCCGTTGATCATCACGGACCGGCCAGAGACCATGACGCTCCCCGTGGGCCTCACCCTGCTGCAAAACAATGAGAGCAACGCGGCCGGCTGGGGCGTGCTCATGGCCGGTGCGGTCCTGGTCATCGTGCCCATCCTGATCATCTTCGCGGCCCTGCAGCGCTACATCGTGGCGGGCCTCACCCAAGGCAGCGTGACCGGCTAAGCTGCCGGTCGCCGTCGTACATCCCACTTCCACAAGGCAACAACCGAAAGGAACTCTCATGGCATTGCATCTGGACCGGAGGCATTTCCTGGGCCTGGCAGGGGCCACCGCCTCCGCAGCCGCCCTGGCAGCATGCGGCGGACCCTCAACCACTGGTGGCGGCCAGGCCACGTCCCAAGCGGCCGACATCGACTTCAACGGAGTGAAGCCCGCGGCCAAGATCGACTTCTGGTCCAGCCACCCTGGCCAGTCCCAGGACGTGGAAAAGAGCTTGATCGACAAATTCCACGCCCAGAACCCGGACATCACGGTCAACCTGGTAACGGCCGGCGCCAACTACGAGGAAATCGCCCAGAAGTTCCAGACAGCCCAGGCGGCCAAGTCGGGCCTCCCGGGCGTCGTGGTCCTGTCCGATGTCTGGTGGTTCCGCTACTACACCAACGGCAGCATCATCCCCGTGGACAGCCTCACCAAGCAGCTGGACATGAAGATGGACGATTTCCAGCAGTCCCTGGTGGATGACTACAAATACGACGGCAAGCAGTGGGCGCTCCCTTACGGCCGCTCAACGCCGCTGTTCTACTACAACAAGGATCACTTCGCCGCGGCCGGCCTGCCCGACCGCGCACCCAAGACCTGGGACGAGTTCGGTGAATGGGCACCCAAGCTCAAGGCGAGCTCCGGCGCCCAGTACGCCTACATCTACCCGGCCCTGGCCGGCTACGCTGGGTGGACGCTGCAGAACATGCTGTGGGGCTGGGGCGGCGGCTGGTCCAAGGAATGGGACATCACATGCGACTCCGCCGAATCCGTGGCGGCGCTGCAGTGGGCCCAGGATTCGATCTACAAGGACAAGTGGGCAGGCGTTTCGTCCAAGGAAGCCGCTGACGATTTCTCGGCCGGGCTGACCTCCACCACCATCTCCTCCACGGGCTCCCTGCTGGGGATCCTGAAGTCCGCCAAGTTCAATGTCGGCGTTGGCTTCCTGCCTGGAGGTCCGAAAGCGCAGTCCAACGTATGCCCCACCGGCGGCGCAGGCCTGGGCATCCCGAGCGGAATCACCAAAGAAGAACAGCTTGCCGCGGGTACGTTCCTGAAGTTCGTCACGCAGCCGGAAAGCACTGCGGAGTTCTCGGCCGCCACCGGCTACATGCCCATCCGCAAATCGGCCGACATGGCGGCTGTCCTCGCCAAGACACCGCAGATCAAGACGGCGATGGACCAGCTGGCCGTGACCAAGGTCCAGGACAACGCCAGGGTGTTCCTGCCGGGCGCAGACCAGGAGATGGCCAAGGCTGCCGCGAAGATCCTCACCCAGCAGGGCGACGTCAAGTCCTCCATGACGGACCTGAAGAGCACCCTGCAGGGCATCTACGACCGGGACGTCAAGCCCAAACTGAAGGCATAGCGCTACACGCTCCGGTGGTTGAGCCTGTCGAAACCCGGTCTTGGATTTCGACAGGCTCAACCACCGCGCCTTAAGGGATGGGGACGGGCGTGACGCCGAGGGGCACCAGCTGCTCCGCGCCGCCGTCGGGAGCTGACAGCACCCAGATGCCCTTCTCATGCACCGCAACCGAATGCTCCCACTGGCAGGACCGCTTGCCGTCGGTGGTGACCACGGTCCAGTCGTCGTCCAGCACCGCGGTGTCGATGCTGCCGCGGACCAGCATGGGTTCGATGGCAAGGCACAGGCCCGGCTTGATCTTGGGGCCGCGGTGGTTGGTGCGGTAGTTCAGCACGTCAGGTGCCATGTGCATCTCTGAGCCGATGCCATGGCCCACGTAGTCCTCCAGGATGCCCAGGGGCTTGCCGGGTACGGAGGAGACGTAATCGTCGATGGCGGCGCCGACATCGCCCACGTGGCTGCCCGTGGCCAGTGCCGCAATGCCCCGCCACATGGCCGCCTGGGTGACGTCGGAGAGCCGCTGGTCCTCAGGGTCCACGGTTCCCACGATCACGGTCCGGGCGGAATCAGAGTGCCAGCCGTTAACGATCGCCCCGCCGTCGATGGAAATGATGTCGCTGTCCTGCAGGACACGGCTGCCCGGGATGCCGTGGACCACCTCCTCGTTGACAGAGGTGCAGATGGTGGCCGGGAAGCCGTGGTAGCCCAGGAAGTTGGACTTCGCGCCTGCTTCGTTGAGGATTGCCGCGAAGACGTCGTCCAGGTGCTTGGTGGTGACCCCCGGCACCGCGGCGGCGACGGCGGCGTCCAGCGCGCGGCTGAGGACCAGTCCGGCCTCGTGCATGGTGCGCATCTGGGCGTTGTTCTTGTATTCGATGCGGGGTTGGCCGAAGGCCATGGTGTGTCCTTTCAAATGGCTGAGGCTCCTCCCGGATTCCGGGAGGAGCCTCGATAACCGTGGCGCCTTAAGTCAGGCTGCCTGTGCGGCCTTGATGGCCTGCATCACGCGGTCGGTTACTTCGTCGATGGGACCGATCCCGTCCACCTGGGTCAGGATGCCGCGCTCGGCGTACTTCGCCACTACGGCTTCCGTCTGCTCGTGGTAAAGATCAAGGCGGTGGCGGATGACGGCTTCATTGTCGTCGCTCCGGCCCGTCTCCTTGGCCCGGCCCAGGAGACG
This sequence comes from Arthrobacter sp. SLBN-112, assembly GCF_030944625.1. NCBI lineage: Bacteria > Bacillati > Actinomycetota > Actinomycetes > Micrococcales > Micrococcaceae > Arthrobacter > Arthrobacter sp. SLBN-112. The sequence goes on along the minus strand of NZ_JAUSXY010000001.1, from coordinate 2,103,312 downwards.
GTGCACCAGCTCTTCGTCGTCGGCCGTCAACTGCAGCACCACGTCGAGCTTCTCGTCGCCGTCGGCGAGGATCTCGTCAAGGTAGTCCACCTGCGCGGTGGTGCGCGGGTAGCCGTCCAGCAGGAAGCCGTTTTCGACGTCGGACTCGCCCAGGCGGTCGCGGACCATCTTGTTGGTCACGCTGTCCGGAACGAAGTCACCGTTGTCCATGTACTTCTTGGCCTCGATGCCGAGCGGGGTTTCGCCCTTCACGTTGGCACGGAAAATGTCGCCGGTGGAGATGGCCACAACGCCGAGGCGTTCTGAAATCCGCTCCGCCTGCGTTCCTTTTCCGGAACCGGGAGGTCCAATAATCAGCATTCTCGTCATCGCAAAAGCCCTTCGTAGTGACGTTGTTGTAGCTGCGCATCAATCTGCTTGACGGTCTCCAGGCCAACGCCCACCATGATCAGGATCGAGGTGCCACCGAACGGGAAGTTCTGGTTTGCGTTGATCAGCACCAGTGCCACCAGCGGAATCAGTGCCACGAAGCCCAGGTAGAGGGCGCCGGGCAGGGTGATCCGCGAGAGCACGTACTGCAGGTAGTCCGCGGTCGGCCGGCCGGCGCGGATACCTGGAATGAAGCCGCCGTACTTCTTCATGTTGTCTGAGACTTCTTCAGGGTTGAAGGTAATCGCGACGTAGAAGTAGGTGAAGAACACGATCAGCAGGAAATAGACCACCATGTAGATCGGGTGGTCACCGCGGGTCAGGTTGTTGTTGATCCATTCAACCCACGGCTGGAGCTGCTCGCCGTTCTTGGGCTGGTTGAACTGCGCAATCAGCCCGGGAATGTAGAGCATGGAGGAAGCGAAGATCACCGGAATGACGCCGGCCATGTTCACCTTGATGGGGATGTAGGTGCTGGTGCCACCCACCGTGCGCCGGCCGATCATACGCTTGGCGTACTGGACCGGGACGCGCCGCTGTGACTGTTCCACGAAGACCACCAGCGCGACCGTCAGCAGGCCCACCACCAGGACGAGGAAGAAGGTCCCCGGTCCCTGGGAGGTCCAGATCGCTCCGAGCGAGGTGGGGAACTGCGCTGCGATGGAGGTGAAGATCAGCAGCGACATGCCATTACCCACACCCTTTTCGGTGACAAGCTCGCCCATCCACATGATCAGGCCGGTGCCGGCCGTGAGCGTGATGATGATCAGGATGGTGGTGATGATGCTTGTATCCGGGATTATGGGGAGCTGGCAGCCTGGCAGCAGCTGGCCGGAACGGGCCAGGGACACCAGGGTGGTGGCGTTGAGCAAGCCCAGGGCAATGGTGAGGTAGCGGGTGTACTGGGTCAGCTTGGACTGGCCTGACGCGCCCTCGTCGTAAAGCTCCTGGAACCGGGGAATGACCACCCGGAGGAGCTGAACGATGATGCTGGCCGTGATGTACGGCATGATGCCCAAGGCGAAGATGGACACCTGGAGCAACGCGCCGCCGCTGAAGAGGTTGACGAGCTGGTACAGCCCGCCGGCAGTCTGACCGTTATGCAAGCATTGCTGGACATTCTGGTAGTTCACACCTGGCGAGGGAATGAAAGCACCCAAGCGGAAGATGGTGATGATTCCCAGCGTGAACAACAACTTGCGCCGCAGATCAGGCGTGCGAAAGGCCCGGCCAAATGCGCTAAGCAAGCGTCCTCCTGTGGTGTCAATAAGAGTGGGGTTGCGGAATTTGATAAATCCCGACATCCGAGTCTAACGGTTGGATGCGCCATGCGAACAATCCGTACCGGCCAAGGTACGCCGGATGGCAGGAAAAATTCGTCCGGCGGATATGAAAAACTCCCGGTATCCGGGGCCGAGGCCCGCGGATACCGGGAGTTCAACAGCTGGCGCCGTCCCTTTAGAGGGCGGTGGTGCTTCCGCCTGCTGCGGCAATCTTTTCAGCGGCGCTGGCCGAGAATGCGTGGGCGGTGATGTCAACCTTGACGGTGATGTCGCCGGTGCCCAGCACCTTGACGGGCTGGTTCTTGCGAACGGCACCCTTTTCGACCAGGTTCTCCACGGTGACTGCGCCACCTTCCGGGAACAGCTCGTTGAGCTTGTCCAGGTTTACAACCTGGAACTCAACCCGGAACGGGTTCTTGAAGCCGCGCAGCTTCGGCAGGCGCATGTGCAGCGGCAACTGGCCGCCGGCAAAGCCAGCCTTCACCTGGTAGCGGGCAGCCGTACCCTTGGTACCGCGGCCGGCGGTCTTACCCTTGGATGCCTCACCACGACCAACACGGGTCTTGGCGGTCTTGGCACCCGGAGCGGGACGCAGGTGGTGAACCTTCAGGGCGTTCTGCTTCTCAGCAGCCTGTGCCTTATCAGCAGTGTTCTCTGCCATTTACTTCGCCTCCTCTACCTTTACCAGGTGCGGAACCGTGTTGATCATCCCGACGGTCACGGCGTCGGCGGTGCGGACAACGGTGTGCCCGATCCGCTTCAGGCCGAGGGACCGCAGGGTATCGCGCTGGTTCTGCTTGCCGCCAATGGCGGACTTGATCTGAGTGATCTCCAACTGAGCGTCGGAGGGGACCAGGTTCTTAGCCATGACTAGGCACCTGCCTTCGGTGCGAGAAGGGCCTTCACCAGTGCCGGCGGGGCAACCTCGTCCAGCGGCAGGCCGCGGCGTGCTGCCACGGATGCCGGCTCTTCGAGGCGCTTCAGGGCATCAACGGTCGCGTGGACGATGTTGATGGCGTTGGAGGAACCGAGCGACTTGGAGAGGATGTCGTGGATACCCACGCACTCCAATACTGCACGGACCGGACCACCGGCGATAACACCGGTACCGGCGGAAGCCGGACGCAGCATTACGACGCCGGCAGCGGCTTCACCCTGAACGCGGTGCGGGATGGTGCTGCCGACGCGGGGAACGCGGAAGAAGGACTTCTTGGCCTCTTCAACGCCCTTGGCGATAGCAGCGGGAACTTCCTTGGCCTTGCCGTAGCCGACGCCGACCATGCCGTTCCCGTCACCAACGACCACCAGAGCGGTGAAGCTGAAGCGACGACCACCCTTGACGACCTTGGAAACGCGGTTGATGGTGACAACGCGCTCTACGAACTGGTTCTTTTCGGCTTCACGGCCACCGTCGCGGCCACCACGGCCACCGCGGTCGCCGCGGCCCTGGCCACGGTCTCCACGCTCGCCCCGACGGGCGCCACCACGGCGGTCCTCGGCAGCGGGGGCAGTGGTCTCAGCAGCTGCGGCTTCGGGCGCCTTCTGATCTGCAGACACAGTGTCCTTTTCCCTTGTTTGCTTCGGTCACAGTGACAGCCCACCTTCGCGTGCACCGTCGGCGACGGCAGCGATCCGGCCGTGGTACTTGTTACCACCACGGTCGAAAACGACAGCCTCGACGCCGGCAGCCTTGGCACGTTCGGCAACGAGCTCGCCGACGCGCTTGGCCTTGGCAGTCTTGTCACCGTCGAATGCACGAAGGTCAGCTTCCAGAGTGGACGCGCTTGCTACGGTCTGGCCAATGCTGTCATCGACAACCTGGACAAATACGTGGCGTGCGGAGCGGTTGACCACCAAACGGGGGCGGGCAGCCGTGCCGGCAATGCGCTTGCGGATACGAAGCTGGCGACGGCTGCGTGCAGCAGCCTTGCTCTTGTTCGTACGCTTCTTGTTAATGGCGATGGCCATGGTTACTTACCAGCCTTTCCGACCTTGCGGCGGATGACTTCGCCGGCGTAACGAATGCCCTTGCCCTTGTACGGGTCAGGCTTGCGCAGCTTGCGAATGTTGGCAGCAACTTCGCCGACCTGCTGCTTGTTGATGCCTGAGACAGAGAGCTTGGTCGGACCCTCTACTGCAAAGGTGATGCCAGCCGGAGCGGAAACGCTGACCGGGTGGCTGTAGCCGAGAGCGAACTCAAGGTCTGATCCCTTGGCCTGAACGCGGTAACCGGTACCAACGATTTCAAGCTTCTTCTCGTAGCCTGCGGTGACACCCTGGATCATGTTGGCGATCAGGGTGCGGGTCAGGCCGTGGAGCGAACGGGAGGCGCGCTCATCGTTCGGGCGGGAAACGGTCAGGGTGTTCTCGTCCAGGGCAACCTCGATGGGGCTGGCCACAGTGTGGGTCAGTTCCCCCTTGGAACCCTTGACGCTGACGACAGAGCCGTCAACCTTGACCTCAACGCCGGCAGGAACGGTGATGGGGAGACGTCCAATACGTGACATTATTCTCTTCCTTTCCCGTTACCAGACGTACGCGAGGACTTCGCCGCCCACGCCCTTCTTGCCGGCCTGCTTGTCAGTCAGGAGGCCGGAAGAGGTGGACAGGATTGCGATACCCAGGCCACCGAGCACGTGCGGCAGGTTGGTGGACTTCGCGTAAACGCGGAGACCCGGCTTGGAGATCCGGCGTACACCGGCGATGGAACGCTCGCGGTTCGGACCGAACTTGAGTTCGAGGGTCAGCTTCTTGCCAACCTCAGCGTCCTCTTCCTTCCAGCCGGCGATGAAACCTTCGGCCTTGAGGATGTCGGCAACGCGTGCCTTGAGCTTGCTGTACGGCATAGTCACGGAGTCGTGGTAAGCCGAGTTTGCGTTACGCAGGCGCGTAAGCATATCTGCGACAGGATCTGTCATTGTCATGTGGGCTCATGCCCTTCCTCATAACGGTTTCCGCCATTCCGTCCCGTGGGGAGCGGAGCAGCCGGACCTTTTACGTAGTTAATTAAGCTTCGGTTTTGAACGGGAAACCAAGCGCCTTGAGCAGCGCACGGCCTTCGTCATCGGTCTTCGCAGTGGTGACAACCGTGATGTCCATACCGCGGACGCGGTCGATCTTGTCCTGGTCGATTTCGTGGAACATAACCTGCTCGGTCAGACCGAAGGTGTAGTTGCCGTTGCCATCGAACTGCTTGCCGCTGAGGCCGCGGAAGTCGCGGATACGGGGCAGTGCGAGGCTAACCAGGCGGTCCACGAATTCCCACATACGGTCGCCACGCAGGGTTGCGTGTGCACCGATGGGCATGCCTTCGCGCAGCTTGAACTGTGCGATCGACTTGCGGGCCTTGGTAACCTGCGGCTTCTGGCCGGTGATCTGGGTGAGGTCGCGGACAGCGCCGTCGATCAGCTTGGAGTCCTTGGCGGCATCTCCAACACCCATGTTCACAACAACCTTCACCAGACGGGGTACCTGGTTCACGTTCGAGTACTTGAATTCATCCTGGAGCGCAGTCTTGATGGATTCGGCGTACTTGGTCTTCAGACGGGGAACGATCTTCGTTGCCGGAGTCGTCGATGGTCTCAGTCATTAGATGTCCTTCCCGGTGCTCTTGGACACGCGGATGCGGACGGTCTTGTTGACGCCGTTCTTCTCCACCGTGTCGAGGCGGAAGCCCACGCGGGTCGGCTTCTTGGTCGACGGGTCAACCAGGGCCACGTTGGAAATGTGGATCGGGGCCTCTACGACCTCGATGCCGCCGGTCTTGGTGCCGCGCTGCGACTGTCCAACCCGGGTGTGCTTGGTGACGCGGTTGATACCCTCAACCAGCACGCGGTTGGTGTCGGTGAATACGCGCAGAACCTTGCCCTGCTTGCCGCGGTCGCCGCCGCGCTCAGCCTTGGCGCCAGTGATGACCTGAACCAGGTCACCCTTCTTGATCTTTGCAGCCATGGACTAGAGCACCTCCGGAGCCAGAGAAACGATCTTCATGAACTTCTTGTCACGCAGTTCACGACCAACCGGTCCGAAGATACGGGTGCCGCGGGGGTCACCGTCGTTCTTCAGGATCACAGCTGCGTTCTCGTCAAACTTGATGTAGGAACCGTCCGCACGGCGGCGTTCCTTCTTGGTACGGACGATGACGGCCTTGACCACATCGCCCTTCTTTACGTTGCCGCCCGGGATTGCATCCTTGACGGTGGCGACGATGACGTCACCGATGCCTGCGTAGCGACGGCCGGATCCACCGAGAACGCGAATGGTAAGGATTTCCTTAGCACCCGTGTTGTCGGCGACCTTGAGTCGCGACTCCTGCTGAATCACTATTTACTCCTTGCGTCGCGCCGGTTCTCAGGCCGTGATCTTGCTACGGAATGAGCCTTGCGGAACGGTTGATCGGGGTGTCTCTTGACCTGCCTGGATTTTGCCAGACCAGGCCTAAACGCCCGTGCCGGAAGCAGTTGCTCCCATCCAGTCCGGGACGGATCCCGGGCGCACAGGGGCACTATGCTGTGGCACGCTTGTTTACGAGGTTGATGACAGCGCGCAAAAGGCGCCATACAAACTCAATATCCTAGCACGTATTCCGCCAGTCCCCATATCACCCTCCGCGCCCGCACTGCAAGATGGACGACGACGTCACCCGGCGCAGCCTTTCGGGCCGCCTGCGGTGCCACTCCCCCGGATCGGCGCAAGCCCGCCGTCGTCGTCTCCAGCAAAGGCTGCTGCGCGTGCCGCACGCCGGGGCACGGGGCCGCCGCACGGCTTAAACGAGGAAGCCCCCGCTCCCGTAAGGGAGCAGGGGCAACAGCGAAGCAGCAGGTGCTACTTGGCCTTCTCGAGGATTTCCACGAGCCGCCAGTTCTTGGTGGCGGACAGCGGACGGGTCTCGGCGATGACAACGAGGTCGCCGATGCCGGCGGTGTTCTCTTCGTCGTGTGCCTTGACCTTGGAGGTACGGCGGATAACCTTGCCGTACAGGGCGTGCTTTACGCGGTCCTCAACCTCGACAACGATGGTCTTTTCCATCTTGTCGGAGACCACGTAGCCGCGACGCGTCTTGCGGTAACCGCGCTCCCCAGCCTTGGCGGCGGTAGCAGTTTCCGTCACGTTCTCGTCCTTTTCACTCACTTGGCATCCTCCTCGGTCTCAACCGTTTCAGCCTTTTCGGCCTTCTTGGTTGCAGCCTTCTTGGACTTCTTTTCTTCCTTGGCTTCCACAACCGGTGCGGCAACCTCGGCACGAATGCCCAGCTCGCGTTCGCGGAGAACGGTGTAGATGCGGGCAATGTCCTTCTTTACTGCACGCAGGCGACCGTGGTTCTCCAGCTGTCCGGTGGCGGACTGGAAACGCAGGTTGAACAGCTCTTCCTTGGCCTTGCGGAGTTCTTCAACGAGACGCTCGTTGTCGAAACCGTCCAGCTGTGCGGGAGCCAGATCCTTGGATCCTACTGCCATTTCTACTCACCACCTTCGCGACGCACAATGCGTGCCTTCAACGGCAGCTTGTGGATTGCCAGGCGCAGGGCCTCGCGAGCTACCTCTTCATTGACACCGGAGAGTTCGAACAGAACCCGACCCGGCTTGACGTTGGCGACCCACCATTCCGGTGAACCCTTACCGGAACCCATGCGGGTTTCGGCCGGCTTCTTGGTCAGGGGACGGTCCGGGTAGATGTTGATCCAGACCTTACCGCCACGCTTGATGTGGCGGGTCATCGCGATACGGGCAGATTCGATCTGACGGTTGGTGACGTATGCCGGGCTCAGAGCCTGGATACCCCACTCACCGAACGAGACCTCGGTGCCGCCCGTGGCAGCGCCGGAACGACCCGGGTGGTGCTGCTTACGGTGCTTGACTCGACGTGGGATAAGCATTTAAGCCTGTCCTCCTTCTGCTGCTGCAGGTGCAGCTTCAGCTGCCGGAGCTTCGGCAGCAGGAGCTGCGTCAGCGGCCGGGCGGTCGTTGCGACGACGGCGGTCACCGCGGTCGGCGCCACCCGGACGGCCGGGACGCTCGCCACGGTTGCCGCGGGACGGTGCCGAAGCAGCCTGGGCGGCCAGTTCCTTGGCAGTGACGTCGCCCTTGTAGATCCAGACCTTCACGCCGATGCGGCCGAAGGTGGTCTTGGCTTCGTAGAAGCCGTAGTCGATGTTCGCACGGAGGGTGTGCAGGGGCACACGGCCTTCGCGGTAGAACTCCGAGCGGGACATTTCAGCGCCACCAAGACGGCCCGAGCAGGCAATGCGGATGCCCTTGGCACCTGCACGCTGTGCGGACTGCATGGCCTTCTTCATCGCGCGGCGGAAGGCCACGCGGGAAGTCAGCTGCTCTGCAACGCCCTGGGCCACAAGCTGGGCTTCCATCTCGGGGTTCTTGACCTCGAGGATGTTCAGCTGAACCTGCTTGCCGGTGAGCTTTTCGAGCTCGCCGCGGATGCGGTCTGCTTCTGCTCCACGGCGGCCGATGACGATGCCGGGACGTGCCGTGTGGATGTCCACGCGGACGCGGTCACGGGTGCGCTCGATCTCAACCTTGGCGATACCGGCGCGCTCCATGCCCGTGGACATGAGCTGGCGGATACGGATGTCTTCGCGAACGAAGTCCTTGTACCGCTGGCCGGCCTTGGTGCTGTCAGCGAACCAGTGCGATACGTGATCGGTGGTGATGCCGAGTCGGAACCCGTGCGGGTTTACTTTCTGTCCCACTTAGCGAGCCTCCTCTTTCTCCGGGGTAGCGACTACCACGGTGATGTGGCTGGTGCGCTTCTTGATCTGAAATGCACGACCCTGGGCACGCGGCTGGAACCGCTTCATGGTCGGGCCTTCATCAACAAACGCTTCGCTGATGATGAGGTCACCTTCGTCAAACGCCACGCCGTCGCGGTCCGCGAGGACCCGGGCGTTGGAGATTGCCGACTGAACTACCTTGAATACCGGCTCCGAAGCTGCCTGTGGGGCAAACTTCAGAATTGCCAGAGCCTCATTCGCTTGCAATCCACGAACAAGGTTGACGACGCGCCGGGCCTTCATAGGCGTTACGCGGATGTGGCGCGCAATTGCCTTGGCTTCCATTGCTTTCCTTCTCTCGTCTTTGACGTAAACGCAGGCGCCTAGCGGCGCTTGCCCTTACGGTCGTCCTTGACATGGCCGCGGAATGTCCGCGTGGGAGCGAATTCGCCGAGCTTGTGCCCGACCATCGACTCAGTGACAAACACCGGGATGTGCTTGCGTCCGTCGTGTACGGCGATCGTGTGCCCGAGCATGTCGGGGATGATCATCGAACGGCGTGACCAGGTCTTGATGACGTTCTTGGTGCCCTTTTCGTTTTCCCTGGCGACCTTCACAAAGAGGTGCTGGTCAACGAAAGGACCTTTTTTCAGGCTGCGTGGCATGTGTCCAGGCTCCTATCGCTTGTTCTTGCCAGTACGACGGCGACGCACAATAAGCTTGTCGCTCTCTTTGTTCGGGCGGCGGGTGCGGCCTTCACGCTTACCGTTCGGGTTGACGGGGTTACGTCCACCGGACGTCTTACCCTCACCACCACCGTGCGGGTGGTCAACCGGGTTCATGGCGACACCACGGACGGTCGGGCGGACGCCCTTCCACCGCATACGGCCGGCCTTGCCCCAGTTGATGTTCGACTGCTCGGCGTTGCCGACCTCGCCGACGGTTGCGCGGCAGCGCACGTCAACGTTGCGGATTTCGCCGGAAGGCAGACGCAGCTGGGCGAAACGGCCTTCCTTGGCAACGAGCTGGATGGATGCACCGGCGGAGCGGCCCATCTTGGCGCCGCCGCCCGGACGCAGTTCAACTGCGTGGATGACGGTACCCACCGGGATGTTCAGCAGGGGCAGGTTGTTACCGGGCTTGATGTCAGCACCGGCACCTGCCTCAACAACGTCACCCTGGGAGAGCTTGTTGGGGGCGATGATGTAACGCTTGGTGCCATCAACGTAGTGCAGGAGGGCGATGCGAGCCGTGCGGTTCGGATCGTACTCGATTTCGGCAACGCGGGCGTTGACGCCGTCCTTGTCGTGGCGACGGAAGTCGATCAGACGGTACTGGCGCTTGTGTCCACCACCCTTGTGACGGGTGGTGATCTTACCGGTGTTGTTACGGCCGCCCTTCTTGGGCAGCGGACGTACCAACGACTTTTCCGGCGTCGACCGCGTGATTTCGATAAAGTCCGCTACGCTCGAGCCGCGTCGGCCCGGGGTAGTCGGCTTGTACTTACGGATTCCCATAATTTATTTCCTCGTTAAAGTGGTCTCCGCTACGCGAGCGGACCGCCGAAGATGTCGATGGTGCCTTCTTTGAGGGTGACAATCGCACGCTTGGTGTTCTTGCGGGTACCCCATCCGAATTTGGTGCGCTTGCGCTTACCGGCACGGTTGATGGTGTTGATCGATTCGACCTTGACGGAGAAGATTTTCTCCACGGCCAGCTTGATCTCGGTCTTGTTCGAACGGGGGTCCACCAGGAAGGTGTACTTGCCCTCGTCGATCAGGCCGTAGCTCTTTTCCGACACGACGGGTGCAAGCACGACGTCGCGGGGATCCTTGATGGTGGCTGCACTCACTTGGCATCCTCCTCGTTCTTAGCTGCCTTGGCGGCTACGAATGCTTCGTAGGCTGCCTTGGTGAAGACAACGTCATCGGAGACGAGAACGTCGTAGGTGTTCAGCTGGTCTGCGTACAGAACGTGAACGCCGGCGAGGTTGCGCACGGACAGTGCGGCAACGTCGTTATCGCGCTCGATGACGACCAGCAGGTTCTTGCGGTCGGAAACACCGCGGAGCGTTGCCAGTGCGGTCTTGGCGGAGGGCTTGGTGCCTTCAACCAGTTCTGCGACAACGTGGATGCGTCCGTTGCGGGCCCGGTCGGAGAGTGCGCCACGCAGTGCAGCAGCAATCATCTTCTTGGGGGTGCGCTGGCTGTAGTCACGCGGGGTGGGACCGTGGACAACGCCACCGCCGGTCATGTGAGGAGCACGGATTGAACCCTGACGGGCGCGGCCGGTGCCCTTCTGCTTGAACGGCTTGCGTCCTGCACCGGAAACTTCGGCGCGGGTCTTGGTCTTGTGGGTTCCCTGGCGTGCAGCAGCGAGCTGAGCAACGACAACCTGGTGCAGCAGGGGCACGTTGGTCTGAACGTCGAAGATCTCTGCAGGCAGGTCAACCTGGACAGTGTTAGCCATTGAACTAGGCTCCCTTCACGGCGGTGCGTACGAAGACGACCTGGCCGCGGGCACCGGGAACGGCGCCCTTGATCAGGAGCAGCGACTTCTCGACGTCAACCGCGTGAACGGTGAGGTTCAGCGTGGTGTGACGAACGGCGCCCATGCGGCCGGCCATTTTCATGCCCTTGAAGACGCGGCTCGGGGTGGATGCGCCACCGATTGAACCGGGCTTACGGTGGTTCTTGTGGGCACCGTGGGAAGCGCCGACGCCGTGGAAGCCGTGACGCTTCATAACACCGGCGAAGCCCTTACCCTTGGTGGTGCCGATGACGTCGATCTTCTGGCCGGCTTCGAAGAGCTCTACGGAGAGCTCCTGGCCCAGCTCGTACTCGGCAGCATCTGCGGTACGGAGTTCGACGACGTGGCGGCGAGGCGTGACGCCTGCCTTTTCAAAGTGACCAGCCAGCGGCTTGGTGACCTTGCGGGGATCGATCTGGCCGTAGCCGATCTGAACGGCGACGTAACCATCGGTCTCAGCGTTGCGCAGCTGGGTGATGACGTTCGAGTCTGCCTGGACCACAGTGACGGGGATGAGCTTGTTGTTCTCGTCCCAGACCTGGGTCATGCCGAGCTTCGTGCCCAGCAGGCCCTTTACGTTACGGGTTGCGGTCATAGTTTCTCAGCACCTCCCTACAGCTTGATTTCGATGTTCACGTCAGCCGGCAGGTCGAGACGCATGAGCGAGTCGACGGCCTTCGGCGTGGGATCGATGATGTCGATAAGACGCTTGTGCGTGCGCATTTCAAAGTGCTCGCGGCTGTCCTTGTACTTGTGCGGAGAGCGGATCACGCAGTACACGTTCTTCTCCGTCGGCAGCGGCACGGGGCCAACTACCGTTGCGCCTGCGCGCGTGACCGTCTCAACGATCTTCCGTGCTGAAACGTCAATGACCTCGTGGTCGTATGACTTCAGCCGGATGCGGATTTTTTGTCCCGCCATGTCGCCTGACTCTCTTTCAGTCTGTGCTTCCCCGGTTTAGGGCTGCCCTGTTCACTTACTCGTTGTATGGCTGCCGAAGCATTTGAGGTCGTGACCACCATCCGCCGCACAAACTGAATCCGGATAAATCCGGGTTCCTCACCTTGCCGGCGTAACCGACCCCCGCGGTCGGGCGTGTCGCGCTGGGCGCGCATATGAATCCGCAGTTCCTTGGGGGTGGGTTATGTTTGGACTTCAGCTTGGACCCTGCACCCGGCATTATCCGGATCGGGACGCGAAGAAGCGCTTGAACAACTCATCTAGTATGCCGGAAAACCCGGCCAGATGCGAATCGTCCCTTTTCAGGCCCGGCAACGGCCATTGCCGTGGACGGGAAGCCACTGGATGATAGGGGCATGACCATGGAAGGCACGGAATCGGTGACCGAACTGGCCGGGCGCGTGCCGGCGTCGTTCACCCTGGGCGTCGCGGCAGCGGCATTCCAGATCGAAGGCGCACTCAAGGCGGACGGCCGGGGACCCTCCGGATGGGACGCCTTCGTCGAAAAACCCGGGGCGATACTGGACGGCCACTCCCCCGCAGTCGCCTGCGACCACTACAACAGGCTGCCCGAAGACGTGGCGCTGCTCAAGGAGCTGGGCGTTGGCTCGTACCGCTTCTCGCTCTCCTGGCCCCGTATCCAGCCCGATGGCCAGGGCAGCTTCAATGCCCAGGGCCTGGACTTCTACGACCGACTGATCGACGAGCTCCTTGAGGCCGGCATCTCCCCCATGGCCACCCTCTACCATTGGGACACCCCGCTGCCGCTCGAGCACCGGGGCGGCTGGCTGAACCGGGACACTGCGCATCGGTTTGCCGAATACGCCAGGGCAGCCGGCGACCGGTTCGGGGACCGGGTGGCGCAGTGGGTAACCCTCAATGAACCCGTCTCGGTGACCCTGAACGGGTATGCCCTGGGGGTGCACGCACCGGGGCGCCGCCTGATGTTCAATGCCCTGCCCGCCATCCACCACCAGCTCCTGGCGCACGGCCTGGGAGTCCAGGCTCTGCGGGCCGCCGGTGTTGCCGGTGGCATCGGCCTGACGAACCTGCACTCACCGGTGAGGCCCGCAACCCGGAAGATCGGCGACCGGCTGGTGGCCCACCTGTACGACCTGCTGATGAACCGACTTTATGCCGACCCCGTCCTGCTTGGCAGGTACCCGTCCCTGCCTTTGTACGCCAGGCCGTGGCTGCGCTCCATTGGCAGGATCTCCGACGCAGACCTGAAGACCATCCACCAGCCGCTGGATTTCTACGGGCTCAACTACTACTTCCCGGTCAAGGTTGCGCTCGGCCCCGGCATCACCCCCTTGCCTGCGGACATGCACCAGGAGCTGGCCCGGCTTCCCTTCCACGAGGTGGGGTACCCGGAATACGGCAGCACCGGCTTCGGTTGGCCGGTGGCACCGCACCACCTGGGCATCCTGCTAAAGGAAATGCGGGACCGGTACGGCGACGCCCTTCCGCCGGTGTACATCACCGAGGGCGGGGCCAGCTTCCCCGAGCCCGACCGTGTATCCGGGACATTGGAGGACGCCGACCGGGTGGACTACCTCGCAGCGCACCTGGGGACTGCCCTTGACGCCACCGCCCCCGGCGGTATTGCGGACGGCGTGGACCTGCGCGGCTACTACGTGTGGACCCTGATGGACAACTTCGAGTGGGCCGCCGGCTACTCGCAGCGTTTTGGCCTGGTGCACGTGGACTTTGAGACCCTTGAACGGACCCCGAAAAGGTCCTTCTACTGGTACCAGGCTCTCTCGCGGGCGCGGGCACGCCGGGACAGCTAGCGCAGGGCTGCCGGCTGCGGCTCAGGCATGTCCGGACACCGTGAGGACTATCAGGACACAGTTCAGCCCAACGATCAGCGCGGCACTCGTCCAGCCGGCAACGCGCAGCGGCTTGGAGTCCACGTGGATACCCATCACCTCCCGGCTGCCTGTGAGCCGGATGAGTGGGATCAGCGCGAACGGAATCCCGAAGCTGAGGAGCACCTGGCTCAGGACCAGGGCGAGCGTCGGTTCAATACCCGCGCCCAGGACCACCAGTGCCGGGATAAGGGTGATGATCCGCCGGACCAGGAGGGGAACCTTCATCTTCAGCAGGCCGCCCATGATCGTGGCGCCGGCGTAGCAGCCCACGGAGGTGGAGGCCAGGCCCGAGGCCAGCAGGCCCACGGCGAATACGACGCCGATCACCGGTCCGAGCGCCGACGTCACCGCGGCGTGCGCCCCGGCAATGGTGTCGGTTCCCTCCACGCCGCGGAGGCTTGTGGCAGCCAGCAACAGCATGGCGATATTGACGATTCCGGCAAGCAGCAGGGCACCGGCGACGTCAAAGCGCGTGGCCCGGATCAGCCGGGACCGGACCCGCGGATCCGGTGAGAAGCCATGGCGGTCCCGTGCCAGGGCTGAGTGCAGGTAGATCGCGTGCGGCATGACGGTTGCCCCGAGCATGCTGGCCGCCAGCAGGACCGTATCCGTCCCCTCGAACCGCGGCACAAGGCCAGCCAGGGCACCCCCCGCGTCAGGTGGGCTGACGAACAGACCCGAGACGAAACCGACCGCTATCACGCCCAGGAGCATCAGGATGGCGATCTCGAAGGACTTCTGGCTCCGGTGTGATTGCAGTGCCAGCAACAGCATGGAGGCTACGCCAATGATGAATCCGCCCGCGAGGAGGGGCACTCCGAAGAGGAGGTTGAGCGCCACGGCGCCGCCGATCACCTCGGCCATGTCCGTAGCCCCGGCCACAATCTCGGCCTGGGCCCAGAAGGCACGGCGGCGACGGGTACCCAGCCGCTTGCCCAGGATTTCCGGCAGGCTCATGCCGGTGGCGAGCCCAAGCTTTGCGGACTGGTACTGGATCAATACCGCCATGGCGTTGGCCGCCACGAGGACCCACACGAGCAGGTACCCGAAGTTGGCACCAGCGGTCAGGTTTGCGGCAACATTGCCCGGATCCACGTAGGCGATGGCCGCCACGAAGGCAGGTCCGAGCAGCAGGAGCCGGGACCAGGCCTTGGGGGCGGCAGGTCCGGCTGTCAGTGTTGGAGCAGCCATTTCGTGTCCTCGTCGTTGCGGGCATCAATAAGACGAGGATAGCGCGAATTTAGGCATACCGAAAAGTAGGAATACGGTAGACCGGCAAACTTTGAAGGGCCCGTGTTACTGGTTCTTGTTGGACCTGTTGATCCGCTTGGCGCGATCGATCTCGCGCCGGAAATACCTTCTGGCCCAGAACGCCCCGGCGACTACGGCAACCGCGATGATCAGGAAAATAAGCCATCCCATGATGGACTCCTTTCAGTGCTGAAACAGTATCAGGGCGCGTCCCCTGCTTTATCCGCACCGGCGGCAGCTCGGTTGAGGCGCCACACCGCGAAGGCAATAAGGCCGACGGCGACAATTGCCAGGAGCGCAAAAGTGTACTGCCGCATCGCCCACAGGACGCAGACGGCGATCCCCACCGCACCCCACCTGACGAAGAGCCTGTCACCAACAACAAGCCCCGCAGCCAGAAACACTGCCAGCCATACCAGCACCCACAGCTGGTGGGAGGCTTCGCCGCCGAAGATGGTGCCCAGCCCGGACAGTGAGAGCAGCCCCGCCGAGGCACACGCATAACGCCGGCCCACGGAAGGACTGCCTGTCAGGTACCGCAGGCCTGCCAGCGCAGCCGCCAGCAGCATGTACCACTGCGCCACCCAGAAGGGATCCGCCTGGGAAGCTGCCGGCCACGGCAGGAGTCCCCGGGCTCCGCTGAACTCGAATATTGCTGCCCGCTGGACAGCAGCCACAATCAGGATGGCAGCCAGTTCCGCAGCAGGCCTGCGCATGCGGGGTGAAGGTTCGAAGACTGCAACAGCCGCGGCGGCAATGAGCACGCCCACACCGGCCCAGGCGGTCCCGTCCCGGTACAGGCCCGCTGCCGCTGCCAGCACAAGGCCAAAGAACGCGCCGCCCGCCAGGGACCAGCGCCGGACCGGATCATCCGCCAACGCCGCTGACCGTGCCCGGCGCGCTGCATACAGCCCCAATGCCGCTGCACCCGGGCCCGCCAACCACGGCAGATAGCGTTCCCACTCCCCCGGGCCAGCATCGCTCCCAAGTCCCGGCAAAGCGTTCGCAAGCATAAAGGCTCCGCCAAGGACGGCGGCCGCGGCAGGCGGATAGAGCATCGGCACGGCTTCAACATGGGAGGCCGTCAGCAGGACTGCGGCCACAGCCAGCACAGCAGCTCCCGGAAGCCAGCCAGCTGCTTGCGGCGACACAGCCAGCGCCGCACCGGTGAATGTTCCTGCGGCGGCGAGCCACAGGCGGAGTTCCGGGCCGGCCGCAGAAGCGCTGCGGCGCCGCCACTCCGGACCGGCCGCCGCTGCCGCAAGGCCCAAGAACAGCAGCACAACCGCCGTCCCGGTGAAGCTGAGGGCTGCCACGTCCCCGAAAGCAACCACCGGACTGAGGGACAAAACACCGAAGAGCAGGCCGTAAATGCCGAAGTACAACGCACCGCGGGCAACGAACAGCCTGCGGGCCACGGCAGCCGAAACCACCAGGAGGCCCACCTCAAGGAGCAACACCCAACGGCCGGCGTCGCCCATCCCGCCGCCGCCCGGCAGCGAGCCACTGAGGTCCGTGCCAGGCCACAAAGCCCCGTGCTGCACGGCGTAAACCAGGGGCAGCAGGGCCTGGCCTGCAAGGGTGATCCATACGGCGGCTTGCTGGAACGGCACGGCAGCGAGCCGGAAACGCATCATCCAGCGGATCACATGCTGGGCAGCGAGGACGAGAGCAAACGTTACGGAGACAGCGGTAGGTGACGCCGTGACATCGTCGCTGAGCACCAGGGCAAGGACGGCAGTGAGCACGCGCGCGGCAACGAAGTACCACCCTTTGCTCCGAGGCCGGGGAACCGCCACCACCATGACGGCGGCAAAGACGGCGAAGACACCCAGGAGAACCTCCACCACCCGGACATTTCCGAGCGAGAGGCCGACGAGGATCAGGAAGGACACCGGGGCAAACACCACAGTGACGGGCTCGGTCCGCAGGACGTAGGCAGCCAGCGCGGCGGCAATTGCAGCCCCGGACACGGCAACGAGGTGTTGCCAACTCCCGGAGGCTTGCTGCGCCAGGACGGCACAGGCGGCAAGCTGCAGCAGGATGACACAGGCGGCATCGAACACCACGCCCGCAGGAGCCCGCCGCAGCATTTGCCCGCCCAGCGGCAGGGCCAGCTGAACGAACAATGCGGCGAAGAGAACGCTGGCCGGATGCAACTCCTCCCCGCCGACAACGATACTGCCGGTGCTGTGCTGCAACTGCGAGAACGCCGTCAACACCAGAACAGTTCCTGCCGCCCGGGCCGCCCACCAATAAGCCCACCGGTGCTCCAGCGCCGGTAGCCTGGGCGCAGAAGCCACCATGTACGCCAGCAGCAGCAAGAGCACCAGGTTGCCGGCTCCCTCCGAAAGCCTCATAAACGCGAACGCTGCAAGCATCGCTGCCACCACCGGTGCAAGGAACTCTCCGGCGCCGAACCGCCAGTTGCGCGAGTCCGTAGGTTTGCCGGTCAGCAACAGGCCGGTCACAAGGACGGCGGCCAGTTGGATCAGCACCGCTGCCCACGTCAGTCCCTGGGAACCGCGGCCCTCAAGTGACGAGACGCTGGCGATACTCCCCAGGCCAACAAGCGTGAAACCGACCAGGCTCACTTGGGGTGCCAGTGCGCTTATCCCGAATCGCTGAATCCCCGCTGAGAGAAGTTGCTGTGCTGCAGCGGCGATCAGCAACACGAACCACACGGCCCGGTCCTGCACAGCGCCTTCGGTCACGGCTGCCGCCACGGCAGGCGCCAGTAGTGTGACGGCCACGCGTGCGTTGAGCACCATGAGGCGACGCAACGCCCCGTCCGCAGCGTAGGCCCTGACTGCCCAGAAGCCCGAGGCCAGGGCGAGCAGCACCGCAAACATTCCTTCACCGATGTGATGGCTGACGACGGCTGCCAGCAACAGAGCCGGAACCGGGGCAATCTCGGCGCGGCCGCGAAGCCTGGCAGCCAGCGTAAAACCCGTGACAAGGCTGATCAGGACGGGAAGCCACAATGGCACAGGGGTGACAGATATCCGAGCCGGCGGGAAGAAGCCCGCGACGACGACAGCCAGCGCAAAGACGGCCGTGGCCGCGATCTGGAGGCCGAACTCGATGAAAGCGTCACGCCGCCACCGTGCCATACCCGCTTTCGGGACGGGATGGGCCGCCCTTTGGTGCCCGCCGGTCACGCCGGTTGCCCGCGTGATCCAGGTTTCAAGGCGCGCACCCATGAACGCAACAGCCACTGACTGGGCGCCGAGCAGCACGACGAGGGTGAACAGGGCGTCCGTCCCGCGGCCTGTCATGTGCCACATCCCGACGGCGGCCGCGATTGTCAGTGCCACCCTCGCGGCCCTGAAATAAGCCAACCTTAAGGCAGCCGCGGCTGCTGCAAACACGGCGAAGTATGCCCCACAGGTGCCGAGGACGAGTGCATACTCTGCCTTGGTCAACCCCGGTTCAGCCGGCAGGAACAGCGACAACGAGGCCGCGGCGGCGACGCCTGGCACCAAGTAGGGGTGCAGCGCGGCGAGCGGCCCGACGAAGAGTGGCGGCAGCCAGGCGGGGCGCAGGTGCGATAACAGCGTGAATACCACGGCCACGCTGATCAGCGCCGCGAAATACCAAATGAGTGCTCCCCCGAGGACAGCAACTCCCGACCACGCACTCGACACCACGAACGTCAAGGAGAGGTACGTCAGGACTTTACTCTCCAGCCTGATGGCGGCCGCTACATAGGCGGCGGTTCCCACTATGGACGTCAGCAACCAGGTGGCGGGCCCGTTATGCCAGGCAAAGTTGTACAGCGCCAGGCCGGAGACCGGCACCAGCGCCAGGCCGGTCCCCGTGAAGGCGACGGCGGCGGGCCTCAACCGCGCGATCTTCGCATGCAGCCCGAAGCCCAGGCAGTAGAACATCGTAGTGACGGCGCCTACGCCGGCAAAGCGCAGCATCGGCGGCAGCCCGCTGCCGACAAACAGAGCGGCAGCAGCCACCAGGAGCAGGCTCGCTACGTAGAGCGTGGTGTTGATGTTCTGCCGGTCCCGCCGTTCACGGCGCGCCTGGCGCTCGGCAGGCGTGAATGCGGGCCGTACGGTACGGACACCGGGCGGTGCAGGTGCGGGGCGCCGTGGCTGCACCCGCAGCCCGGGGCCAACGACGATTCCGGATCCCTCGGCGTCGACCTGGGCGGCCATGGCGGAGGGAGCCGGTATGACCTGCCCGGCTGGCGCTGCCGCGGCGGATGCTGCGGTTTCCCGCGGAGAGACAGCAGCGGGCTCCCGCACAGGAACAGGCGTGGGCTGCACGCCTTGGGGCGCGGGCTGGGGCGTGCCAGTCGGCTGCCGCATCTGTTCGATTGGCGCTATGGCATCCAACCAACCCTGCAGGTGGCCGGCCCGGTAGCCTGCGGCATACGACTCGTCCCTCATGTCCGGCCTTCTCCTAACAGACAGCAGCAATCCACTTTTTTATCCAGCGAATGGATAAATTTTAGCAAAAGAAAACCCCGCTGCGCAGGGCAGCGGGGTTTTCTGTGGATTACCGAATCAATGATTCGGATGGTCCGTGATCAGCAGAAACTACTTGATGATCTTGGTAACACGTCCCGAACCAACGGTGCGGCCGCCTTCACGGATTGCGAAGCCGAGGCCCTCTTCCATTGCGATGGGCTGGATGAGCGCAACGGTCATCTCAGTGTTGTCGCCAGGCATAACCATTTCCGTGCCCTCAGGCAGGGTGATAACGCCGGTTACGTCCGTGGTGCGGAAGTAGAACTGCGGGCGGTAGTTGGAGTAGAACGGGTTGTGACGTCCGCCTTCGTCCTTGGAGAGGATGTAGACGTTTGCCTCGAAGTCGGTGTGCGGGGTGATGGAACCCGGCTTGACGACAACCTGGCCACGCTCGACATCGTCGCGCTTCAGACCGCGGAGCAGGAGGCCACAGTTCTCGCCGGCCCATGCTTCGTCGAGCTGCTTGTGGAACATCTCGATACCGGTAACCGTGGTCTTCTGGACCGGGCGGATGCCGACGATCTCGACCTCGGAGTTGATGGCGAGGGTTCCACGCTCGGCGCGGCCCGTAACAACGGTGCCACGACCGGTGATGGTGAAGACATCTTCGATCGGCATCAGGAACGGCTTGTCGCGGTCACGTACGGGGTCCGGAACGGACTCGTCGACAGCAGCCATCAGGTCCTCAACGGACTTGACCCACTCGGGGTCGCCTTCCAGGGCCTTCAGGCCGGAAACGCGGACAACCGGAGCGTTGTCACCGTCGAAGCCCTGCGAGCTCAGGAGCTCACGAACTTCCATTTCGACGAGGTCGAGGAGCTCTTCGTCGTCAACCATGTCAGCCTTGTTCAGCGCGACCAGCAGGTAGGGAACACCAACCTGGCGGGCCAGCAGAACGTGCTCGCGGGTCTGAGCCATCGGGCCGTCGGTAGCAGCAACCACGAGGATTGCGCCGTCCATCTGGGCAGCACCGGTGATCATGTTCTTGATGTAGTCAGCGTGGCCGGGGGCGTCAACGTGTGCGTAGTGACGCTTCTCGGTCTGGTACTCCACGTGGGAGATGTTGATGGTAATACCGCGCTGACGCTCTTCGGGTGCAGAGTCGATCGACGCGAAGTCACGCTTCTCGTTGAGAGTCGGGTACTTGTCGTACAGCACCTTGGAAATGGCGGCCGTCAGCGTCGTCTTACCGTGGTCAACGTGACCAATGGTGCCGATGTTGACGTGCGGCTTAGTCCGCTCGAACTTTGCCTTTGCCACAGGTTCCTCCTAGAACGTTTTCAAATGACATACCCTCCTGCCGCTCTTGTCGCGGCAGAAACTCAGGTAAGTCTACTTGGGGGGCTTTGGATTGGTGAAATTGCAGATTCAGGAACTAATACTAGTCCCTAGAGCCTGTTCGTGCAGATGGCCAGAGCCCGGCTTGACCGGACGAATCCGACCGAGCCCCGACCACCTGCACCGGCTGTGCTTTCCGTAACCGGCAAGCGCACCCGAGTTTGTTCGCTTTGAGAAGTCCCAGGGACTATTCGCCGCGGGTCTTCTGGATGATCTCGTCGGCAACTGCCTTCGGGACCTCGGCGTAGCTGTTGAACGTCATGGAGTACACAGCACGGCCCTGGGTCTTCGAGCGCAGGTCGCCGATGTAGCCGAACATGCCGGACAGCGGTACGTGCGCACGGATGACCTTGACGCCCTGTGCATCTTCCATCGACTGCATCTGGCCACGGCGGGAGTTGAGGTCACCGATAACTTCACCCATGTATTCCTCAGGGGTGCGGACCTCGACATCCATCAGCGGTTCAAGCAGAACCGGGTTCGCCTTGCGCGCAGCTTCCTTGAAAGCCATGCGTCCGGCGATCTTGAACGCCATTTCCGAAGAGTCAACATCGTGGTACGCGCCGTCAATCAGCGTGGCCTTGATGCCGACGACCGGGTAGCCGGCCAGGACGCCGTCGTTCAGCGCGTCCTGGATGCCAGCGTCAACAGACGGGATGTACTCGCGGGGAACGCGGCCACCGGTGACCTTGTTCTCGAACTCATACAGCTCGCCTTCGGCGGTGTCCAGCGGCTCGATCGCGATCTGGATCTTTGCGAACTGGCCCGAACCACCGGTCTGCTTCTTGTGCGTGTAGTCGTGGCGTTCGACGGCGCGCTTGATGGTTTCGCGGTAAGCAACCTGCGGCTTGCCCACGTTAGCCTCGACCTTGAATTCGCGGCGCATGCGGTCCACCAGGATGTCCAGGTGGAGTTCGCCCATGCCGGCGATGATGGTCTGGCCGGTGTCTTCGTTGAGGGACACCTGGAAGGTGGGGTCCTCAGCGGAGAGCTTCTGGATGGCCGTGGAGAGCTTCTCCTGGTCACCCTTGGTGTTCGGTTCGATGGCAACCGAGATCACGGGCTCCGGGAAGCTCATGGACTCGAGCACGATCTGGTTGTTGGCATCGCACAGGGTGTCGCCCGTGGTGGTGTCCTTCAGACCGATGGCTGCGTAGATGTGGCCGGCGGTAGCGCCCTCGACGGGCATTTCCTTGTTGGCGTGCATCTGGAAGAGCTTGCCGATGCGCTCCTTCTTGCCCTTGGTGGAGTTGACCACCTGGGCGCCCGCTTCCACGTGACCGGAGTACACGCGGATGAAGGTGAGCTGGCCGAAGAAGGGGTGCGCCGCAATCTTGAACGCCAGCGCCGAGAACGGTTCCTCGGAGGAGGGCTTGCGGGTCAGTTCCTTCTCTTCGTCACGAGGATCGTGACCGATCATCGGGGGGACGTCGAGCGGGTTCGGCAGGTAGTCCACCACGGCATCGAGCATCGGCTGGACGCCACGGTTCTTGAAGGCAGAGCCACAGAAGATCGGGTACAGCTCGGAGTTGATGGTCATCTTGCGGATGCCGGCCTTGAGCTCGTCGACCGAGATCTCTTCGCCCTCGAGGTACTTCTCCATGAGTTCCTCGGAGGACTCTGCGACCGTCTCAACGAGGTTCGCGCGGTACTCTTCAGCCTTTTCCTGGAGGTCAGCAGGGATCTCGCGGATCTCGTACTTGGCACCCATGGTCACGTCGCCCTTGGCGTCGCCCGGCCAAACCAGGGCGCGCATGTAAAGCAGGTCGACGACGCCGATGAAGTCGTTCTCGGCACCGATGGGCAGCTGCATTACCAGCGGCTTGGCACCGAGACGGCTGATGATGGTGTCTACGGTGAAGTAGAAGTCAGCACCGAGCTTGTCCATCTTGTTGACGAAGCAGATACGCGGAACGTTGTACTTGTCAGCCTGGCGCCACACGGTCTCGGACTGCGGCTCAACGCCTTCCTTGCCGTCGAAGACGGCAACTGCACCGTCGAGGACGCGCAGGGAGCGCTCAACCTCAACCGTGAAGTCCACGTGGCCGGGGGTGTCGATGATGTTGATCTGGTTGTTCTCCCAGAAGCAGGTCACGGCGGCAGACGTGATAGTGATGCCGCGTTCCTTTTCCTGTTCCATCCAGTCAGTGGTCGAAGCGCCGTCGTGCGTTTCGCCGATCTTGTGGTTCACACCCGTGTAGAACAGGATGCGCTCGGTTGTGGTGGTCTTGCCGGCATCAATATGGGCCATGATGCCGATGTTGCGGACCTTACTAAGGTCGGTAAGCACGTCCTGTGCCACGGGGTCTCCTTTTGGGATGGACTACACGTTCGCCGCCGGCTCTGTTGAGCCGGCGGCGCCCGGGGAGTATTACCAGCGGTAGTGTGCGAAGGCCTTGTTGGACTCGGCCATCTTGTGGGTGTCTTCGCGACGCTTCACAGCGGCACCGAGACCGTTGGACGCATCCAGGATTTCGTTCTGGAGGCGCTCGGTCATCGTCTTTTCACGGCGGGCCTTGGAGTAGCCAACCAGCCAGCGCAGGGCGAGTGCGGTGGAGCGGCCCGGCTTGACCTCGACCGGAACCTGGTAGGTGGCGCCACCGACGCGGCGGGAGCGAACCTCAAGCGAAGGCTTGACGTTGTCCATGGCCTTCTTCAGCGCTGCGACGGGGTCGCCACCGGACTTGGCGCGTGCGCCTTCGAGGGCACCATAGACGATGCGCTCTGCCGTGGACTTCTTGCCGTCAACAAGCACCTTGTTGATGAGCTGGGTTACCAGCGGGGAGCCGTAAACCGGATCCGAAACGAGCGGCCGCTTGGGGGCCGGACCCTTGCGAGGCATATTACTTCTTCTCCATCTTTGCGCCGTAGCGGCTGCGGGCCTGCTTACGGTTCTTCACGCCCTGGGTATCGAGGGCGCCACGGACGATCTTGTAGCGGACACCGGGGAGGTCCTTCACACGACCACCGCGGACGAGCACAATGGAGTGCTCCTGCAGGTTGTGGCCAACACCGGGGATGTAGGCGGTAACTTCCACGCCGCCGTTGAGGCGAACACGCGCCACCTTACGCAGAGCCGAGTTCGGCTTCTTCGGGGTGGTGGTGTAAACGCGGGTGCAAACACCGCGGCGCATGGGGCTGCCCTTAAGCGCGGGAGCCTTGGTCTTTGAGACCTTAGGCGTGCGGCCCTTGCGGACCAGCTGGTTAATCGTAGGCACTCTCGTGTTCTCCGTTTTATCCGGAGCGGCTGTTTCCGGCCACTCTCTTGTTGCGTTGCCCCGCCGCCCGGGCCCTGAAGAGGATCTCCATGGCGGCGAAGGCGAAGCCTTTAATAGTCGGATCGCATACCGGGAAGGAGCTTGCGATCCTATCAGTCCCTAGGCATGCAAAAATGTGGCATACGTTGCACAAGAACCCTGCAAACCGGAAACGTCGCTCTGGTTCAGCCTTTCAGCTGGAACCGGCGCACTCATCCACTGCCACAATAACAATTGGTATCCACTCTACCACGGACAGGGTCCAGGCCTTAATCGACGGTTAAAGGGGGAAGGTCCCCCACCTTGCGGTGCGGGACCATCCCTTTCGGCTAAGTCGGATCCTACTGGTTAGCGGAAGTCGTTGCCGAGGTCGTAGTCATCCAGCGGGATGGCGTGGAACTCAGGAGCTCCGTCACCGCCCAGGGTGTCGTACGAGAAGTCACTGAATGCGCTGGGGCCGGTGAACAGGTTGGCCTTCGCTTCCTCAGTGGGCTCGACGGTGACCTCGGTGTAGCGCGGGAGACCCGTGCCGGCCGGGATCAGCTTACCGATGATGACGTTTTCCTTCAGGCCAAGCAGCGGATCGCTCTTGCCTTCCATGGCCGCCTGCGTCAGGACGCGGGTGGTCTCCTGGAAGGAAGCGGCCGACAGCCAGGACTCGGTGGCCAGCGACGCCTTGGTGATGCCCATGAGCTCGGGACGTCCGGAAGCCGGAGTCTTGCCCTCGGACACAACGCGGCGGTTCGCTTCCTCGAACCGGCTGCGCTCGGCGAGCTCGCCGGGCAGCAGGTCCGATTCGCCGGACTCGATGACCGTGACGCGGCGCAGCATCTGGCGGACGATAACCTCGACGTGCTTGTCGTGGATACCGATGCCCTGGCTGCGGTACACGCCCTGGACCTCGTCCACCAGGAACTTCTGGGCGGCACGCGGACCCATGATGCGCAGGACCTGCTTGGGGTCCACGGGACCGTTGATCAGCTTCTGGCCAACGGTGACGTGGTCGCCGTCTTCGATGAGCAGGCGTGAACGGCGCAGGACCGGGTAAGCGATCTCTTCCGTTCCGTCATCAGGGGTGATGACCAGGCGCATCTGGCGCTCGGACTCTTCGATGGTGATGCGGCCGGCTGCTTCAGCAATCGGAGCGACACCCTTCGGAGTACGGGCTTCGAAGAGCTCCTGGATACGGGGCAGACCCTGGGTGATGTCGTCGCCACCGCTGGCGGAAACAGCACCACCGGTGTGGAACGTACGCATGGTCAGCTGGGTACCCGGCTCACCGATGGACTGTGCGGCGATGATGCCCACGGCCTCGCCGATATCCACGGTCTTGCCGGTGGCCAGGGAACGGCCGTAGCACAGTGCGCAGGTGCCGACGCTGGACTCACAGGTGAGTACGGAGCGGACCTTGACCTCGGTGATGCCGGCCTTGAACAGCTCGTCAATCACCACGTCACCGCAGTCGGTGCCGGCGGCTGCGAGGACCTTGCCCTCGGAGTCCACGACGTCGACGGCGAGGGTACGTGCGTAGGCACTGTTCTCGACGTTCTCGTCCAGGACCAGCTCACCGTTGGAATCGGCGACGGCAATGGGCGTGACCAGGCCACGCTCGGTGCCGCAGTCCTCTTCGCGGACGATGACATCCTGCGAGACGTCCACCAGACGACGGGTCAGGTAACCCGAGTTGGCGGTACGCAGCGCGGTGTCAGCCAGACCCTTACGGGCACCGTGGGTGGCGATGAAGTATTCCAGCACCGACAGGCCCTCACGGTAGGAGGACTTGATGGGACGCGGGATGATCTCACCCTTAGGGTTGGCCACCAGGCCACGGATACCCGCGATCTGACGGACCTGCATCCAGTTACCACGGGCACCGGAGGACACCATGCGGTTGATGGTGTTCATCGGGGACAGGCTGTCACGCATCGCCTGGGCGATCTCGTTGGTTGCCTTGTTCCAGATCTCGATCAGTTCCTGGCGACGCTCGTCGTCGTCGATCAGGCCCTTGTCATACTGGCCCTGGATCTTGGCGGCGCGCTCCTCGTAACCGGCAAGGATCTGCGGCTTCGCGGCCGGAACCTCGATGTCCGAGATGGCGACGGTGACGCCTGAGCGGGTGGCCCAGTAGAAACCGGCATCCTTCAGGTTGTCCAGCGTTGCCGCGGTAACAACCTTCGGGTAGCGCTCGGCGAGGTCGTTGACGATGCGGGACAGTTCGCCCTTGTCGGCAACAGCCTCAACCCAGGGGTAGTCCTCGGGCAGGGTCTCGTTGAAGAGGACCTGGCCCAGGGAGGTCTGGACGAGTGCGGGCTGACCCTGCTCCCAGCCTTCCGGAGCTTCCCAGCCGGCGTACGGCACGAACCCTTCGAGACGGATCTTGACCTGCGAGTTCAGGTGCAGCTCGCGGGCGTCGAACGCCATGATGGCTTCCGAAACCGAACCGAAGATGCGGCCTTCACCGGCTGAACCCTTGCGCTTGGTGGTCAGGTGGTAGAGGCCGATGATCATATCCTGCGAGGGCAGGGTGACCGGGCGTCCGTCGGAGGGCTTCAGGATGTTGTTCGAGGACAGCATCAGGATGCGGGCCTCAGCCTGTGCCTCGGGGCTCAGCGGCAGGTGGACTGCCATCTGGTCGCCGTCGAAGTCGGCGTTGAACGCGCCACAAACCAGCGGGTGCAGCTGGATTGCCTTGCCTTCAACAAGCTGCGGCTCGAAGGCCTGGATGCCCAGGCGGTGCAGGGTAGGTGCACGGTTGAGCAGCACCGGGTGTTCGGTGATGATCTCTTCGAGCACGTCCCAAACCTGCGGACGGTAGCGCTCCACCATCCGCTTGGCCGACTTGATGTTCTGGGCGTGGTTGAGGTCAACCAGGCGCTTCATCACGAACGGCTTGAAGAGCTCCAGCGCCATCTGCTTGGGCAGGCCGCACTGGTGCAGCTTCAGCTGCGGGCCGACGACGATGACCGAACGGCCGGAGTAGTCGACGCGCTTGCCGAGGAGGTTCTGGCGGAAACGGCCCTGCTTGCCCTTGAGCATGTCGCTCAGGGACTTAAGCGGACGGTTGCCCGGTCCGGTGACCGGACGGCCGCGACGGCCGTTGTCGAAGAGGCTGTCAACAGCTTCCTGAAGCATGCGCTTCTCGTTGTTGACGATGATCTCCGGAGCGCCCAGGTCAAGCAGGCGCTTGAGGCGGTTGTTGCGGTTGATCACGCGGCGGTAAAGGTCGTTCAGGTCGGAGGTCGCGAAGCGGCCACCGTCCAGCTGGACCATCGGGCGCAGTTCCGGCGGGATCACCGGGACGGCGTCGAGCACCATGCCGAGCGGGCTGTTGTTGGTGGTCAGGAACGCGTTGACCACCTTCAGGCGCTTGAGGGCCCGAGTCTTGCGCTGGCCCTTGCCGTTGGCAATGATGTCGCGCAGCAGGTCGGACTCGGCCTGCATGTCGAAGTTCTCAAGGCGCTTCTTGATGGCTTCGGCACCCATGGAGCCTTCGAAGTACATGCCGTAGCGGTCGCGCAGTTCGCGGTACAGGCCCTCGTCACCTTCGAGGTCGGCGACCTTGAGGTTCTTGAAGCGGTCCCAGACCTGCTCGAGGCGCTCGATGTCGGCGTCGGCACGCTTGCGCACGTTGGCCATCTGGCGGTCGGCGGAGTCGCGGGCCTTCTTCTTGTCGGCTGCCTTGGCGCCTTCGCCCTCGAGGCGTGCGATTTCGCCTTCGAGGTCGCGGGCGATCGCGGCGATGTCGGCGTCGCGGTTGTCGATCAGCTGCTTCTTCTCGATGTCGTGCTCAACCTGCAGGTTGGGCAGTTCCTCGTGGCGGGCAGCCTCGTCGACGCTGGTGATCATGTAGGCAGCGAAGTAGATGACCTTTTCGAGGTCCTTCGGGGCCAGGTCAAGGAGGTAGCCCAGGCGGGACGGAACACCCTTGAAGTACCAGATGTGCGTGACCGGGGCGGCCAGCTCGATGTGGCCCATGCGCTCACGGCGGACCTTGGCGCGGGTGACTTCAACGCCACAGCGCTCACAGATGATGCCCTTGAAGCGCACGCGCTTGTACTTGCCGCAGTAGCATTCCCAGTCCCGGGACGGGCCGAAGATCTTCTCGCAGAAGAGTCCGTCCTTCTCGGGTTTGAGCGTGCGGTAGTTGATGGTTTCCGGCTTCTTAACCTCGCCGTACGACCAGCCGCGGATGTCTTCCGCGGTGGCGAGGCCGATCTGCATGAGGCCGAAGGAGGATTCGCTGGACATATGGTCCCTGTTCTCTCTTGTTCTCTAAATTCTGAAGTCTTGGTGCGGGATGAGGGAGGGGGCATACGACGGCGGGTGGTCACCCGCCGTCGTAAACCTCCTGCTAGACCTCTTCTACGGAGCTGGGCTCTGCACGAGACAGATCGATGCCCAGTTCTTCCGCAGCCGTGAAGACTGCGTCATCAGAGTCACGCATTTCAATTGTGGTTCCGTCCGTGGAAAGAACTTCCACGTTCAGGCACAGCGACTGCATTTCCTTGATCAAGACCTTGAAGGATTCGGGAACGCCCGGCTCGGGGATGTTCTCGCCCTTGACGATCGCTTCGTAGACCTTCACACGACCGTGGATATCATCCGACTTGATCGTGAGGAGTTCCTGGAGCGTGTAGGCAGCGCCGTAAGCCTCGAGCGCCCACACTTCCATTTCACCGAAGCGCTGGCCGCCGAACTGTGCCTTACCACCCAGCGGCTGCTGCGTGATCATGGAGTACGGGCCGGTGGAGCGCGCGTGGATCTTGTCGTCCACCAGGTGGTGGAGCTTCAGGATGTACATGTAGCCGACCGAGATCGGATCCGGGAACGGCTCACCGGAGCGGCCGTCAAACAGGCGGGTCTTGCCGGAGGAGTTGATCAGGCGGTCACCGTCGCGGGTCACGTTGGTGGAGTCCAGCAGGCCCGTGATTTCCTCTTCGCGGGCACCGTCGAACACCGGCGTCGCAACAGTGGTGGGACCACTCTCGCGCGGCAGGTTCGGCAGCTGCTTGACCCATTCGGGCTCGCCTTCGATCTTCCAACCGGTCTTGGCAACCCAGCCGAGGTGCGTTTCGAGCACCTGGCCCACGTTCATACGGCCCGGAACACCCAGCGGGTTCAGGACGATGTCAACGGGGGTACCGTCGGCAAGGAAGGGCATGTCCTCGACGGGGAGGATCTTGGAGATGACACCCTTGTTGCCGTGGCGGCCGGCGAGCTTGTCGCCGTCGGTGATCTTGCGCTTGGCAGCCACGTAGACGCGCACCAGCTGGTTCACGCCCGGGGGCAGCTCGTCGTCGTTGTCGCGGTCGAAGACGCGAACGCCGATGACGGTGCCGGACTCGCCGTGCGGCACCTTCAGGGAGGTGTCGCGCACTTCGCGGGACTTCTCACCGAAGATGGCGCGCAGCAGGCGCTCTTCCGGGGTCAGCTCGGTTTCACCCTTCGGGGTGACCTTTCCGACCAGGATGTCACCTGCTTCAACCTCGGCACCGATGTGGATGATGCCGCGCTCGTCCAGGCCGGCCAGGACTTCCTCGGACACGTTGGGGATGTCACGGGTGATTTCCTCGGCACCAAGCTTGGTGTCGCGGGCATCGATCTCGTGCTCCTCGATGTGGATGGAGGAAAGGACGTCCTCGGCAACGATGCGCTGCGAGAGGATGATGGCGTCCTCGAAGTTGTGGCCTTCCCATGACATGAATGCCACGAGCAGGTTCTTGCCGAGTGCGAGTTCACCCTGGTCCGTTGCCGGACCGTCGGCGATGATGCCGCCGACCTCAAGGCGCTGGCCTTCGTTCACCAGGACGCGGTGGTTGTAGCAGTTGCCCTGGTTGGAGCGGGCGAACTTGTTGATGCGGTAGTTGGTCTCGGTGCCGTCGTCGTTGAGCATGATGACGAGCTCGGCGGAAACCTCGGTGACCACACCGGCCTTCTTGGCGATGACAACGTCACCGGCATCGACGGCGGCGGCGCGCTCCATGCCGGTGCCCACGAACGGAGCCTCGGAACGGACCAGCGGAACGGCCTGGCGCTGCATGTTGGCACCCATGAGTGCGCGGTTGGCGTCGTCGTGCTCCAGGAACGGGATCAGGGCGGTTGCCACGGACACCATCTGGCGCGGGGAAACGTCCATGAACTCGACGTCCTCGGCCGGAACCAGGACGGGCTCGCCTCCACCACCACGGGCACGGACCAGCACGGTGTCCTCGGCGAACTTGTTGTTCTCATCCAGCGGCGCGTTGGCCTGTGCGATCAGCACCTCGGCCTCGTCGTCGGCCGTCAGGTACTGGACGTCGTCGGACACGACGCCGTCCTTGACCAGCCGGTACGGGGTCTCGATGAAACCGAACGGGTTGATGCGGCCGTAGGATGCCAGCGAACCGATCAGGCCGATGTTCGGGCCTTCAGGAGTTTCGATGGGGCACATACGTCCGTAGTGGGACGGGTGAACGTCACGGACTTCCATGCCGGCGCGGTCACGGGACAGACCACCCGGGCCAAGCGCGGACAGGCGGCGCTTGTGGGTCAGGCCCGAGAGCGGGTTGTTCTGGTCCATGAACTGCGACAGCTGGGACGTTCCGAAGAACTCCTTGATGGCTGCAACCACGGGGCGGATGTTGATCAGGGTCTGCGGCGTGATGGCCTCGACGTCCTGGGTGGTCATACGCTCGCGGACGACGCGCTCCATGCGGGACAGGCCGGTGCGGACCTGGTTCTCGATGAGCTCGCCGACGGCGCGGATGCGGCGGTTGCCGAAGTGGTCGATGTCGTCGATTTCGACGCGCAGGTCCACTTCCTGGCCATCGCGGGTGCCCTTGATGGTTTTCTCGCCAGCGTGCAGCGCGACGAGGAACTTGATCATGGCAACGATGTCTTCAACGTGCAGGACCGAGGCTTCCTTGTCGCCAAGGGAGCGGTCGATGCCGAGCTTGCGGTTGATCTTGTAGCGGCCAACCTTGGCCAGATCGTAGCGCTTGGAGTTGAAGTACAGGTTGTCCAGCAGGGACTGGGCAGCCTCGACGGTGGGCGGCTCGCCCGGACGAAGCTTGCGGTAGATGTCCAGCAGGGCGTCTTCGCGGGTCTCGGTGGCGTCCTTCTCCAGGGTTGCCCGCATGGAGTCGTACTGGCCGAACTCTTCGAGGATCTGGCCTTCGGTCCAGCCGAGGGCCTTGAGCAGGACCGTGACGGACTGCTTGCGCTTGCGGTCGAGGCGGACACCGACCTGGTCGCGCTTGTCGATCTCGAGCTCGAACCAAGCACCGCGGGACGGGATGATCTTGGCGGTGAAGATGTCCTTGTCGCTGGTCTTGTCAGCGGCGCGCTCGAAGTAGGCGCCCGGTGAACGGACCAGCTGGGAGACGACGACACGCTCGGTGCCGTTGACCACGAAGGTGCCCTTCTCGGTCATCAGCGGGAAATCGCCCATGAACACGGTCTGCTGCTTGATTTCGCCCGTGTTGTTGTTCATGAACTCGGCCTTGACGTACAACGGAGCCGAGTACGTTGCGTCCCGGTCCTTGCACTCGGCCATGGTGTATTTGGGGTCAGCGAACTCCGGATCGGAGAAGCTCAAGGACATGGTGCCCTGGAAGTCCTCGATCGGGGAGATCTCTTCGAAGATGTCCGACAGGCCGGACGTGGTGGCGACGCTGAGATCGTTTTCTTCGACAGCCTTTGCCACGCGTGCCTGCCAGCGCTCATTGCCGACCAGCCAATCGAAGCTGTCTGTCTGCAGGGCAAGCAGATTCGGAACGTCAAGAGGTTCGTGAATCTTTGCGAATGAGAGCCGGCGAGTGGCACCATCAGTGCTGTCGGCGGTGTTAGCGGTTTCGTTATTAGAGGTGCTCGAGGCGACCAAGAGGGATCCTTCCACAGACCTTCAGGCGTTTTCAGATCTCCCCCGCTGTGCACCCTGCGAAAGTGACTCCGCAGCGCTACCATCCGGTTCCGCTATATGACCCGGGACCCGTGCTGACGATGCTGTGACGTTGTCACGGCACGTTGATTGCCAGCTGCCAGGCAAAGCCCACCGCTATATGAAGGCTGAAGGTAAACAGGGAAGACGCAAATATCTACGATACGGCAAAACAACCTACATGTCTACCCCACATCGGGCCGGATTGCAAGCACTGTTTTCGCGCTGTCCGCCGGCCGTCCTACAGGCGCAGCGTGACACCTTCCGCAGTGCAGGTCCCCGAGTTCGCGAAGACGGCGTCCCGCACGGCGTCCTTGGACTCCTGGGCAGGCGTGCTGCCGGATTCAGCGGCGGCCGAGTGGTCGATCGCAAGCAGGCTGAGCGAGGCGAAAAGCCCCTCGAGGTCCCCGGAAACGGTGCCCTTGGCGTCCTGGGCCTTCAGGTAGACGTCCTCATAGCCTTTTGCGTCGGTGGGGGAAACCGCAGCGTAGTCAGCGAAGAGTTTGTTGAAGAGTTCGCAGGCTTCCCTGGCGCCCCGGCTCGGGCTGCCGGCGTCTGCTGACGCACGGGGCGTGCTGCCGCCGCTGGACCGGGCCGAGGACGGAGCAGGCTGCTGCGTTGATTCCGCCGGTGCGGGTGTCGACACCGAGCAGCCTGTCAGTGCTGCAAGGGCTGCAAGGGCTGCTGCGGCAAGTGTCGTTTTCATGATCTCGCTCCGTCCGTCACGGCCCCGGACCCGGTGTCCCCCTGAAAAGCCTCGCCCACCACCCTACGCAAGCCGCCGCCGTCGTGCACACCGGGAGGATGGGGACCTCTCCCCTGCCCGCACCCTTACCCCGGCCCGCAGTGGCCGGACCCGCAGCAGCCGGGACGCCGGAATGCGCACAGGTGTTCCGGCGTTTCAATAGTTGGGTGACCAGGCTCACGATAGCCTTGGTGGCTTACACCTGAACCGGATTGAAAGTGATGACCATGGGCAACTCTCCTGACAACAGTGACGTTGTCATCCTTGCAGCAGCGCGGACCCCGCAGGGCCGCATCAACGGCCAACTGTCCAGCCTGACGGCGGTGGACCTTGGCGCCCACGCCATCAAGGCTGCCTTGGCGGCCAGCGGCATTGAAGCCGCCGATGTGGAGGCTGTGATCATGGGGCAGGTGCTGCAGGCGGGCGCAGGCCAGAATCCCGCACGGCAGAGCTCCATCGGAGCCGGGATCGGCTGGAACGTCCCCGCCGTGACAGTGAATAAAGTGTGCCTCTCCGGGCTCACCGCGGTGATCGACGCCGCCCGCATGATCCGGGCCGGTGAGGCCGCCGTGGTGGTGGCAGGCGGCCAGGAATCGATGAGCCGGGCGCCGCACCTGCTGCCGGGCTCGCGCCAGGGATGGACGTACGGCTCCATCCAGGCGCTGGACGCGGCTGCCAATGACGGACTGACCGACGCCTTTGACGGGCAATCCATGGGCCTGTCCACTGAAACCCGGAATCTCACGCTGGGCATCGACCGCAGTTCCCAGGACAACGTGGCCGCCCAGTCGCACCAGCGTGCGGCACTGGCGGCTAAGAACGGAACGTTCGACGGCGAGATCGCACCGATCAGCGTCAAGCAGCGCAAAGGCGACCCCCTGGTGGTGGACACCGACGAAGGCGTCCGCCCCAACACCTCGGTTGAGTCGCTGGCAGGCCTGCGCGCAGCGTTTGTGACCGATGGCACCATCACCGCGGGCAACTCCTCTCCCCTGTCCGACGGCGCCGCCGCCCTGGTGCTCGCCTCCCGCGGCTATGCCGAGGAGCACGGGCTGGAGTACCTTGCCGTGGTGGGAAAGCCGGGGCAGGTGGCCGGCCCGGACAATTCCCTGCATTCCCAGCCTTCCAACGCCATCATGAACGCCTTGGGCAAGGCCGGCTGGAGCACTGCGGACCTGGATTTCATTGAGATCAACGAGGCCTTTGGTTCCGTGGCGGTCCAATCGCTCAAGGACCTGGACTACCCCCTGGAGAAGTGCAACATCCACGGCGGTGCCATCGCCCTGGGACACCCAATCGGGGCATCAGGAGCCCGGCTCGCCGCCCACGCGGCCCATGAGCTGAAGCGGCGCGGAAGTGGCAAGGCCGCCGTGTCCCTCTGCGGCGGGGGCGGGCAGGGCGAAGCCCTCCTGCTGTACCGCGACTGATGGCGGGCGCAACCGGAAACGGAACGGACGGCGTCGGACGGGAACGCTTCCTGGCCGACGCCGCGGCCCGGGGCTTGCAGGTTGACGTGGTGGAACGCCCGCCGGCACGGAGCCTGGAGGAAGCCGCCGCCATTCTGGGCATCAAACCCGCTGACATCGTGAAGTCACTGGTGGTCAAGCACAAGGACGGCACGTTCCTGTTCGCCCTGATTCCCGGCGACCGCCAGATCTCCTGGCCCAAACTCCGGTCCCTGGTGGGCGTCAACAAACTGTCCCTTCCACCGGCAGACATTGCCCTGGAAGCGACCGGCTACGAGCGTGGCACCATCACGCCGCTGGGCAGCACCACGGCGTGGCCCGTCTATGCCGACGCCACGATCAGCGGGCGCCGGATCTCCATGGGCGCCGGAGCCCACGGCTACAGCGCTTTCGTTGACGCCGACTCACTGACCGCGGCCCTGGGTGCGGTGGTCGCCGACATCTCAGATCCCGGCTGACCCCTCCGCCCCGCTTAAAGCAGGAAACCCCGCCCACCGAAGTGGACGGGGTTTCCGAAGGAAAAAAGGCGTTGTTACTTGAGGGTAACGGTGGCGCCTGCAGCCTCGAGCTGCTCCTTGGCCTTCTCGGCAGCTTCCTTGGTGGCGCCTTCGAGAACAGCCTTCGGTGCGCTGTCAACCAGGTCCTTGGCTTCCTTGAGGCCGAGGGAGGTGATGGCGCGAACTTCCTTGATGACTGCGATCTTCTTGTCACCGGCAGCTTCGAGGACGACGTCGAAGTCGGTCTTCTCTTCAACCTCTTCAGCAGCAGCGCCGGCGGGGCCAGCAACTGCAACAGCAGCGGCGGTAACTTCGAAGGTCTCTTCGAAGAGCTTGACGAACTCGGAGAGCTCGATGATGGTCAGTTCCTTGAAAGCTTCAATGAGCTCTTCGTTGCTGAGCTTCGCCATGGTTGGCGTCCTTCCTGTTGTGGTGTCCGAGCGGCGCGGAGCCGGGCCTGACACCGGAGTCTGGTGGGGTAAAGAGAATCAGTTCTCTTCGGCAGCGGGAGCTTCGGCGGGTGCCTCGGCTTCAGCGGCGGGAGCTTCTTCAGCGGCAGGCGCTTCGGCAGCTGCCGGTGCACCGTTCTCTTCTTCAAGCTTGAGGCGCAGTGCGTCGATGATGCGTGCAGCTGCGGCGGCGGGTGCCTTGAGGACGCCTGCAACCTTGGCGAGCTGCAGCTCACGGGACTCGAGGGCAGCCAGGGCTGCAACCTCGGTGGCGTCCAGCGCCTTGCCCTCGAAGTAACCGGTCTTGATGACCAGCTGCTTGTTGGCCTTGGCAAAATCCGTCAGGCTCTTGGCAGCGGCAACTGCGTCACCCTTGATGAACGCGATTGCAGTGGGGCCGGCAAGCTGGCCGTCGAATGCTTCGACGCCGGCTTCCTTGGCTGCAATGGCGGTCAGGGTGTTCTTGACGACCGCGAACTTGGTGTCCTGGCCGAGAGAAACACGCAGCTGCTTGAGCTGTGCAACGGTGAGCCCGCGGTATTCGGTCAGGACAGCGGCGTTCGATTCCTTGAAATCGTTAGTGATCTCAGCTACTGCTGAAACCTTGGTAGGCGTTGCCATAACCCTCCTTCCGGGGATAGTGCCGGTATTCGACGGTCCCCGCTCAAGAGAGCTAAAACTAAAAACGCCCCGCGCAGATGCACGGGGCTTGGCTCAACACGGTTTGACCGCGGAGCTTTGCTTCGTTCACCTGCGCCGGCCGCCCTGCGTTGAGGGTCCTTCGTCCGGAAACCCACTGTGGCCTCCGGCGCACAACTGCAGAGTTGAGCCATGTACAGGAGAGTGGATTTCCAACAACCGACGGTCTTTGGTACTCCCAGCTTACGCGAGGGGACGCCGGTCCGCCAAATCGGCGGTCAGCTGGTGCTGGTCCGCAGCGTGGGAAGTTCCTTTTGCCAGATGCCGGTCACCCCAGCCGTCTGGAATCCAAGCTGCTTGTTGACCGTCAAGAGGTAGCGGTTCTCCGGGGCGTTCCAGGTGTAGATGATGCGCGCATCCGGGAACTGCTCGCTGAGCCGTTCCATGTTGGCCACCTTGATCAGCAGGCCCAGCTTGTTGCCGCGGTGTTCCTGCAGGACCAGCGTATCGTCCTGGAAAACGACGTCAGCGCGGTGGGCGAGCACGGTGATGGTGGTCAGCCCTACCAGCGATCCTGTGGCGATGTCTTCGACGGCGGTGACCACCGTGCGCCTGCCCTGCGCGATGGCGACGTCTTCGGCCTCGCGCAGGATCCCGCCGTCGAACACCATGTCCTGCTCAACCGGCACGTCCAGGGAAGGGTCGACGTCGGCACCCGCCTGGTTTTCCAGGACAGCCACGGCCTCCAGCCACTGGTCCGGGCAGCGGTCCGTCCAATGGTGCAGCCGGTACCTGCCGCCGTTGGCTTCCTCCGCCTCGGCCTGGAGGTCTGACACCAGCATGGTGTCCAGGGGAAGCAGACAGGAGCTGAACTGCTCGATGTGCTGCAGCGTGTAGCCGGTCCTCTGCGCGAATTCCACCTCCCGGCTTTCCAAGGGAACGAAACCCTGGCCGGTGCCCGGGACCAGCTGGGCCTGCCCAAACTCGTGGAGCGATGCGCCGGGGTGGTTGGTGTCCACCAGGATCATGGTGCGGCCTTCACCCCGGGCCAGCTGCTCGGCGGCCTCGAGCAGGCGCCGCCCCACGCCCTGGCGCTGGAACTCGGGCAGGATGTCCAGGGTGAGTTCGGCGAGGTCCAGGTGGTCTGTCAGCGGCAGTGCGATGTCCACGGTCCCCACGATGTCCCCGTCCACCTTGGCAACGAGGATCAGCTGGCGCTCATAGGGGTCGGCGAACTCGAGCAACTTTTCCAGCGGACCATAGGCAAGATCATCACTCCCCCAGGTCTGCATCCGCACTTTGCGGCCCACCTCGACGGCGGCCAGGAAGTCCGCTGCGTCGGGGGTATCCAGGGAATCGGGGATCCACAGCTGCTCGATCTTCACGTCTATTGCCATTCGGGCATCATCCCAGCCGTTTCTGCCACTCACCTTCATAGCCAGCGGGCTTGAATCCAAGTGCGGTATTTATCGCCAGCATATGCTGGTTTTCGCTGGCATTCCATGTCAGGACCGAGCGCGCCGAGGGCCACTTTTCCTGCGCGCGGCGGAGGTTGGCCGCCTTGACCAGCATGCCCAAGCGGTGGCCGCGGTGCTCCGCCGCCACCAGGGTGTCCTGCTGGATCAGCGACTCCGGCACCTGCGGACGCCAGGTCAGGACCGTATACGCCACCAGTTCGCCGGTGTGCCGGTGCACGGCGGCTGCCACTGCTGACTGGACGCCACCGCGCCCGAGCGTCGATTCGTCCTCGCGTACCCGGGCGGCGTCCCAGTCCTCGCGTTCCCAGTCCATGCCTGCGGTGGGGGCATCCTCACTCATCCGCACCCTGAGCCGCGCATAGCCGGCGACCAGCGCTTCCGGGCACTGATCATCCCAGGCCGTCAGCGTGTAATGCCCTGCCTGCGCAAGGCCTTCCGCCTCCAGCCGGGCCAACAGGCATTCGGACACGGGAAGCGCCAGCCGGCTGGAGCGCTCCACCTGTTCCAGCTGGTATCCAGCGGCCATGGCAAACGCGCTTGCGGGATGGTCCGTGGGCAGGTGCCCGGCCCCGGACTTCGCGGCCAGTAGGCGGGTGCCATCCTCCGGGACTTCCAGCGGTATTTCCTGGAAGGCATCCAGGGATGACCGGCCACGGGCGCGGGCCACGGCTTCGGCGTGCCTCAGCAGGGCACGCCCAATCCCCCGGCGGCGCCTGCCGGGAACCACCAGGACGTCGATGCCTGCCGTGGCCGTGTTGTCCTGCAACGGCAAGGTGACCGAACACAGCCCCACCGGTTCGTTGCCAATCCGGGCCAGGAAGAGATGCCGTTCTTCGTACCGGTTGCCACGCCAATACTCGAGCGCTTCCTTGTCTGTCAGGCAGCGGTCCAGGTTGCCCCACACTGCCGTGTCCTGCGCCTCCCGCATGGCCTGGCAAGTCCGGAAGTCCGCGGACAGCCGGGCGGTATCCGGGCCGCTTCCCCGGGGCGGGATCACGACGGCGGCAATCACCAACGCGTCATGCGGCGGCAAAGGCGGGACTCCAGCGGGGTCCGGTATATCCATGCAGCCACCTTAGGCAAACACGCGGACAACAAAGGAGCCCGCCACGACGCCTAAGCGTCGGACGGGCTCCTGGTGCTCCGGAATCAGCCCGGGGCAGGAACTTCAATCAAGGACTACGCCTCGGTGAGCACCTTGGTGACGTTGGGGTCGACGGAGATGCCGGGACCGAACGTGGTGGCCACGGTGGCCTTCTGGATGTAGCGGCCCTTGGAAGCGGACGGCTTCAGGCGAAGCACCTCTTCCAGTGCTGCTGCGTAGTTCTCGGCCAGCTTGACGGCGTCGAAGGAAACCTTGCCGATGATGAAGTGCAGGTTGGAGTGCTTGTCGACGCGGAAGTCGATCTTGCCGCCCTTGATGTCGTTGACGGCCTTGGCGACGTCAGCGGTCACCGTGCCGGTCTTCGGGTTCGGCATCAGGTTACGCGGACCCAGGACCTTACCGAGGCGGCCAACCTTGCCCATGAGGTCAGGGGTGGCAACGGCTGCGTCGAAGTCGGTCCAGCCGCCGGCGATCTTTTCGATCAGGTCGTCGGAGCCAACGAAGTCGGCGCCGGCTGCGATTGCGGCCTCTGCCTTGTCGCCCGTGGCGAAGACCAGGACGCGTGCGGTCTTACCGGTGCCGTGGGGCAGGTTGACCGTACCGCGGACCATCTGGTCGGCCTTACGGGGGTCAACGCCCAGGCGGAAAGCCACCTCGACGGTTGCATCGAACTTGGACGGGTTGGTGTCCTTGGCCAGCGTTACTGCCTCGAACGGTGCGTAGTGCTTCTCCGCGTCGATCTTGGCGGCTGCTGCCTCATATGCTTTGCTGCGCTTTGCCATGCTGCTTATTTCTCCTTGTGCAGTTGTGGTCTGCGGACCGCGCTGGGCCCTGCCACAGTCGGTAATCCGGTTCGTTATCCGGCCCGGATGACCGACATTTCAATTGTTGTGGTGCCGGTGTCCCGGCGGTGCGGCCCGTCGTCGTCATAATCCTGACGCCGGACAGCAGGTAGGGCTGGTTAGCCCTCGACGGTGATACCCATGGAGCGGGCGGTGCC
Source organism: Arthrobacter sp. SLBN-112 (assembly GCF_030944625.1). Taxonomy (NCBI): domain Bacteria; kingdom Bacillati; phylum Actinomycetota; class Actinomycetes; order Micrococcales; family Micrococcaceae; genus Arthrobacter; species Arthrobacter sp. SLBN-112. Next base: position 2,063,883 of record NZ_JAUSXY010000001.1, on the reverse strand, counting down.
GGCGATGATCTTGGCTGCGCCTTCGAGGCTGGTGGCGTTGAGGTCTTCCATCTTGGTGGAGGCGATCTCGTTGACCTGGGCCTGGGTCAGCTTGGCAACCTTGACGGTGTGCGGGGTGGATGAACCCTTGGCAACGCCTGCAGCCTTCTTGATGAGCTCTGCAGCCGGCGGGGTCTTGGTGATGAACGTGAAGGAACGGTCCTCGTAGACCGTGATTTCCACGGGGATGACGTTTCCGCGCTGGGCTTCCGTCGCAGCGTTGTACGCCTTGCAGAATTCCATGATGTTGACACCGTGCTGGCCAAGCGCGGGACCGATCGGCGGGGCCGGGTTGGCGGCACCTGCCTGGATCTGCAGCTTGATGAGGCCGGTGACCTTCTTCTTGGGAGCCAATGTAGGGTCCTTCTCTCAATAACGTCCTGGGGCACAGGAGCGTGCCTCAGGTTTCTGGCCGCCATGGCAAGGCGGCCGGCCGTTCCGGTGCCGCTAAGCGGGCGGTGCCGGAACGAATTCTAGGGTTGTCAGATCTTGGAGACCTGGTTGAACGCCAGGGTGACAGGCGTTTCGCGCTCGAAGATGGAGACCAGCACCACGAGGGTCTGGGACTCGGGCTTGATCTCGGAGATCGTGGCGGGGAGGGTCTCGAACGGACCTTCCTTGACGATGACCGACTCGCCGACCTCGAAGTCGACGGCCACGGGAGCCTGGTTCTGCTTGTTGACCGGCTTGCCCTTCTCGGCCTGCTCCTCTTCGAAGACAGGGGCGAGCATGGAGAAGACCTCGTCCAGGCGCAGTGGGACGGGGTTGTGGGCGTTGCCCACGAAGCCGGTGACGCCGGGGGTGTGGCGGACGGCCGCCCCACGAGGCGTCGGTCAGGTCCATGCGGACCAGGACGTAGCCCGGGATGCGGACGCGGTTGATCACCTTGCGCTGGGCGTTCTTGATCTCCACGACTTCTTCCATGGGCACCTGGATTTCGAAGATGTAATCTTCCATGTCCAGGGTCTGGATGCGGGTTTCAAGGTTTGCCTTCACACGGTTCTCGTAACCGGCGTAGGAGTGGATGACGTACCAGTCACCCTCCTGGCGGCGCAGCTTGGCCTTGAACTCCTCGGCGGGATCAGCGGCTGCGGAAGCCGCTGCGGCGGCGAGGGCGTCGGCGGACTCGTCGTCGCCGTCGTCTGCGGCGTCGGCTTCTTCGCCGGCGACGTCGTCAGCATCGGAGCCGGCGTCGTCGGATTCGGGCGCGAAGGACTCAACCTCGGACTCTTCACCGGCTTCTGCCGCGACGTCCTGGGACTCTTCCAGCCCAGACTCGGTTACCTCGAGCTCCTGCTCAGACACTTGGTCTCCTGCTTCCTCATTGCCTAACATGCCTATTTAAATGGCTCAATTCCGCACGCCGGCGCTTCCCTTCCGGTTTCCCGGACGAACACGCGGCCTGCGGACCATACAGCCTTAGCGGTCCGTCGCGCCGGTACCGCCGAAGATCCAGCTGACAGCGGTTCCGAAACCAATGTCCAGCAGGCTGACGATGACCATCATGATGGCCACGAACACCAGCACCACGAGCGTGTAGTTGATCAGTTCCTTGCGGGTGGGGGCCACAACCTTCTTGAGTTCGCCAATGATCTGGCGGACAAAGAGAGCAATGCGGGCGAAGAAGCTTGCCTTGGCTTCCTTCTTAGCTGGGCGGCCCTTGGAGCTGCTGGCAGCTGTTTCGGTCACCTGGTCCTCGCTCATCTTTGCAATGGTGGATTACCCGGCCCTGATCAGAACCATGGTTACTGCGCCTGCCCCGGGCTTTCGCCCGGGAACAGCTTGCGCAGGGCAGACAGGACTCGAACCTGCAACCTGCGGTTTTGGAGACCGCTGCGCTACCAATTGCGCCACTACCCTTTGGAGTGAATCCCACTCTTTGACGACCCAGGCACCAGCTTGTACTGGGGCGCACGCCATCATCCGTGTTTCAACACCGGTGAACCAGTCTACGCAAGAACTTCGCGTAGGTAAAACCGGCCCGACCCGGCCCGACCGCCGGCCGGTCCGACTTGTGCGGCGAGTGGCAGTCACAAAACCAAACCGGCTCCCCGGAGGGTCCGGTGAACAGCTTAGAGTAGAACTCGTCGAAACCCACATTCCAGCCTTCCGGCTGCAAGCGAAGAACGGACCTGCCATGTCTGCCGCCCGCGTTTCCAAGCGCATATCCGCAATTGCCGAATCCGCAACCCTTGCCGTTGATGCCAAGGCGAAGGCGCTCAAGGCAGCAGGCCGTCCGGTTATTGGCTTCGGTGCGGGTGAACCCGACTTTCCCACCCCGGACTACATTGTCCAGGCCGCCATAGAAGCTGCCGCCCAGCCCAAGTACCACCGCTATTCCCCAGCGGGCGGCCTGCCGGAGCTGAAGAAGGCCATCGCCGAAAAGACCCTCCGGGACTCCGGGTACACCGTCGATCCCTCGCAGGTACTGGTAACCAACGGCGGCAAGCAGGCTGTGTACAACACCTTCGCCACACTGGTGGATCCGGGCGACGAAGTGATCGTTCCCACCCCGTTCTGGACCACCTACCCTGAGGCGATCCGCCTGGCCGGCGGCGTGCCGGTGGAAGTTTTCGCCGGGCCGGAGCAGGACTACCTGGTGACGGTCGAACAGTTGGAGGCGGCTGTCACGGACAAGACGAAGATCCTGTTGTTCGTCTCGCCGTCGAACCCCACCGGCGCTGTCTACTCGCCGGAGCAGGTGGCGGAGATCGGCAAGTGGGCCGCAGCCAAGGGCCTGTGGGTTGTCACGGACGAGATCTACGAGCACCTGACCTACGACGGCGTCCCCTTCACCTCCATCGCTACCGCGGCCCCGGAACTGGGCGACAAGGTGGTCATCCTCAACGGTGTTGCCAAGACGTACGCGATGACCGGTTGGCGCGTGGGCTGGATGATCGGCCCGGCCGACGTCATCAAGGCCGCCACCAACCTGCAGTCGCACGCCACGTCCAACGTGTCCAACATCATGCAGATCGCTGCCCTCGCTGCCGTGTCCGGTCCGCTGACGGCCGTCGACGAGATGAAGGTGGCCTTCGACCGCCGCCGCAAGGCCATCGTTGCCGGCCTGAACGCCATCGACGGGGTGGAATGCCCGACGCCGAAGGGTGCCTTCTACGTTTACGCGGACGTCCGGGGACTGCTGGGCAAGGAATTTCCGACTGCGTCCGGCACTGCCACGCCGCAGACATCTGCCGAGCTTGCCACCCTCATCCTGGACGAGGTTGAGGTGGCGGTGGTCCCCGGCGAGGCTTTCGGCCCCTCCGGCTACCTGCGCCTCTCCTACGCCTTGGGCGATGAGGACCTCGCCACCGGCGTCCAGCGCCTGCAGGATTTCCTCGGCAAGGCCCAGTAGACGCCCGCTCACTTCCGTCGGCCAAAACACCAACGCCCGCTCACTTTCCTTGAGGAAGTGAGCGGGCGTTGGTGTTTAAGACGTCAAAGGTGAGCGGGCGTTGGAGAAACAGCTGCCAAACATGAGCGGGCGGTTAGAGGAGGCGGCGCTCGGCGGCCCACTTGGTCAGCTCGTGGCGGCTGGAGAGCTGCAGTTTCCGCAGCACAGCGGACACATGGGTTTCCACGGTCTTGATGCTGATAAAGAGTTCCTTCGCCACTTCCTTGTAGCTGTAGCCCCGGGCGATGAGCCGCATCACTTCAAGTTCGCGGGCGGAGAGCTTGTCCAGCTCGTCGTCGGCAATATCCGCAGGGGCGGTTCCGAACGCGTCCAGGACGAACCCGGCCAGGCGCGGCGAGAACACGGCATCGCCGCCGGCCACCCGGAATACGGCGTCGGTGATCTCGGCGCCGGAGATGGTCTTGGTGACGTAGCCCCGGGCGCCGGCGCGGATCACGGCCACCACGTCCTCCGCCGCGTCGGAAACGCTCAGGGCCAGGAAGCGGGTGCCCGAGAGGAGCGGTACTGAGCCGGCGATGACTTCCCGGCCGCCGCCGCCCAGCCCACCGGGCAGGTGCACGTCCAGGAGGACGACGTCGGGCCGCTGTTCGGCGATCACGGCGATGGCCTGCTCCACGGTGGCGGCCTCCCCCACCACGTGGATGCTGGCGTCGAGGTCCGCTTTCAGACCGGACCGGAAGATGGCGTGGTCATCCACAATCACCACCCGAACGGATTTGGCCGGCCGGTCTGCCGCGGCCCCTGTCCCCTGGATCGTGCTCATGATTTCCCTTCCGCGTTCTCCGCCGCTGCCGGCAACCTCAGGCGAACCTCGGTGCCGTCATCCGTACTGAGGATGGCAGCCGAGCCGCCATGCCTTTTCATCCTGCCGATGATCGATTCCCGGACGCCGAGCCTGTCCGGCGGGACGTCCCCCAGCTCAAAACCGGGGCCCCTGTCCTTGATGAAGATCTCTGCCTGCGCGTCCGATGCCTCCAGGTATACGGAGACGGTTCCGCCGCCGTGCCGGGATGCGTTGAGCATGGCCTCGCGGCTGGCCTGGACCAGGGCTTCATGGGCTTCCGTCATGGCGGCATCGCCGACCGTGACCACCTCTACGGCATTGCCAAGCAGGTCCTCCACCTCGGCGGCTGCGGCCTTAATCCGGTCCGACAGCTGGCCGCTTTCGCGTCCGTGGTCCTGGAAGAGCCAGCCGCGCAACTCCCGTTCCTGTGCCCGGGCCAGGCGGACGACGTCGTGCTCGCTGCCGGCCCGCCGCTGGATCAGGGCGAGCGTCTGCAGGACGGAGTCGTGCAGGTGCGCGGCGATTTCCGCGCGTTCCGTTTCCCGGATCCGGCCTGCCCGCTCGGCTTCCAGGTCCCGCCAGAACTTCAACGCCCATGGCAGCAGCACCAGCACCACGCCGCCCAGCACGGCCACGGAAGCCAGCAGTGCGAGCCAGGTCTGTTCCCAGGAACCCGATCCGGACACCATCACCAGGACACCGGCAACCACCAGCGCCAGTCCCGCCGCCAGCCGGCCCCACCCGCCGGCCTGGTCCGCCTTGGTTTTGTCCACCAGTCCCGCCCGGCGCGTCTCATCCAGCTGCATCCAGGCGATCGAGGCGCCGCCCAGGACAGCGGCGGCGGGGATCAGGGTCCCCAGCGACACGTCCACGCCCAGCATCTGGGCAATCATGATTCCGGCCACCAGCAGGAGCCCGCAGCCGAGCAGGATTTCCTTGCCGTAACGCATCCCCCGCACCCGGAACCACGGTGGGCTGGACGGCCCGGCCGCGCCAGGCGGCACGGAACCCGCGGCACCCCCGGGACGTCCGTCGTCGTCCGTTGTTAAGGCCGACGGCCGGCTCACCGCCGGAGCAATGGGCGACGCCGGGCGGCGGGTATTGCGCCGTGCAGCCTCATCCGCGGTGGGAACCATGATCCAGAGCCATGCGTAGAACACCAGGCCCGCTCCGCCTGCGAAGGACGCGAGGACCAAACCCCAGCGGACGTTCTTCACGGGCCATCCGAGATGCAGGGCCAAGCCGGAACACACGCCGGCGATGACCCGGTCACTGCTCCGGGCCAGGGGCGGCCGCACCGGGAGGGTTGTCATGGGTCAATCCAAGCATGGATCAGGGTTGCCCGGACCGCGTGCCGCGGTTTCCCGGGGACGGCTCAGGGACAGTTCAGGGTTTCCCCCAGTAGAGCGGGAACGGGCCTGGACGGGAGGATCGAGGTATGAACTCGCAGACCCCTTCCCCCGACGACGAACACCCAACCGAGCCGTTGCCAGGTGCGGGCAGCCAGCGGCCCACAGAGCCGCTGCCGGCCTCCGACGCGGTTCCTCCCGGCCCCGCGTCGAGCACCTCCGAACGTCCCTCCGGCGGTGCGCAGGGCGGTCCCACCGCTCCTCCCGCTGCCGACCCCGCGCAGGGCTACGCATTCCATGCAGCCCCCACCCCACCTGCGCCGTCAAACGACTTCTTCGGCTGGATCCGCGGCCAGGGCATCTCCCGCGGCAGCGACCGCTGGATCGGCGGCGTCTGCAGCGGCATCGCCCACCGGCTCGGGGTGGATCCGATCATCATCCGCGGCGCCCTTGTTGTCCTGACCCTCCTAGCGGGCATAGGCGTATTGCTCTACGGCCTTGCCTGGGCCCTCCTCCCGGAACCGGACGGCAGGATCCATGTCCAGGAAGCCGGTGCCGGGCGCTGGTCCAGCGGTATGACAGGCGCGCTGATTGCCACGGTCCTGGGACTCACCGGCCTGGGCGGAGGGTTCTGGGGTTGGAGCCACAACGGCTTGAGCGGGCTTCTCTGGACCGTCTTCTGGGTGGCCGGTGCGATCTTCCTGATCTACCACCTCTCCCAGCGCAACAAGGCCCGTCCCACCATGGCGGGACATGCGCCGGCGGCCCCGGGCATGCCTTACACGGCGGGACGCCCGGGTACAGAACACACGTCATCGTTCTCCACCGCCACCACGTCGGGCCCCACCCAGGGATTCCCTCCAGCGCCTCCCTACAGCGGCGGCACCGCCGGCGGCCCTGCCGGGACGGGCCCGGGGGCGGGGGCGCCCGGAGGTACCGGCGGCCCCGGCGTGCCCGGTGGCGGGGGTCCCGGCGGGTCCGGCTATCCGGCGCCGTGGGTACCGCCGCGGCCGCCCAAGCCCCGGCCGGCCGGCCCCGGTGCCCCCGCCGTCGCCATAGCCGCCGGCTCCGCCCTGCTGGTGGGCGGAGGGCTCAAGGCACTCGACGCCGGCCACGTCATCGATCTTGGCGGCTCCGGCAACGCGATTGTCTGGGCCAGCGCCGCGGCAGTCCTTGGCCTGGGCATCCTGGTGGCGGGACTGCGGGGCCGGACCTCGGGGATCCTGAGCCTGTTCGCCGTAATCGCCCTGGTCACCGGCGGCGTCTACAACGTGGCGAACGACAGCCGGATGCGTTTCCAGCAGGTGGACTGGAACCCCGCCAGCATCGAGGAGGCGCGCGGCGGCATCGACATCACTGCCGGACGGGGAACCGTCAACCTCACGGACCTGTCCCCGACCGCCCCCCTGACCTCCGACGTCGTGGTTCCGCTCGATATCACCGCCAGCAACGTGACCGTGGTGATCCCGCAGAACCTGCCCGTGGATATCAAGGCGGACATGACCATGGGAAACCTGACCGAGGGCACCGCCCAGCGCGGCGGGACCACCACCCGCGAGAGCAGCTACAACACGGACAAGCCCGGCAACCACCTTGTGGTGCAGATCGATGGCACGTTCAGCAACGTCACTATCCAGGAAGGCAACTGACATGGACAGCAACATTCCGACGACGTCGGGCCAGGACTATGCCGGAGCGGCACCTGCCAGGGTGGGAACCGTGGTGTGGGGCCTGATCGTCCTGGCCTTGGCCGCACTGATCATCGTGGCGCAGCTCGGCATCGTCACCCTCAACGGGACCTACGTCCTGATCGGCCTGATGATCGGCGCGGGCGTGGCCCTGGTGGCGGGCGGCCTGCTCTCTGCCCGCAAACGTGACAACGACCCAATGAAAAGGAAGTCTTAGACCATGGATAAGTTCTTCGGCATTGTCAGGGGCCTTGGCCTGAAGCGCGGCCCGCAGCGCTGGCTGGGCGGGGTGCTGGGCGGCATCGCGGCCAAGCTGAACGTGGACGTAGCTTATGTCCGCATCGCATTCCTGCTGTTCTGCCTCCTGCCGGGACCCGCCGTCGTCTTCTACCTGCTGGCGTGGGTGGTGCTGCCGGACCAGCGCGACGAGATCCCGCTGCAAACATTCCTGGAGCGCCGCTCCATCAATGGGCCAAAAATGTAGCCGCGAAAGGCGCCTCCCCGAGAGCACCAGGCCCCCGCACTCGTGAACGAATCACGAATGCGGGGGCCTTTTCCTTGCCCGGGGCAACCTCCGGGAACGCGCACCGCATGTAACCGGTTTGTGTCGTACCCCACACACCCCACTACACTTCTAGGTGAGCTCAGCGTGGCGCTCTGCCTGTAAACCTTCTCCCAGGATTTGAGCTGAACATGAAAATTGGAATCCTTACCAGTGGTGGCGACTGCCCCGGCTTGAACGCCGTGATCCGCGGCGCCGTACTGAAGGGCATCGCCATCCACGGTCACGAATTCGTCGGATTCCTCGATGGCTGGCGCGGCGTGGTGGAGGGCGACATCATCGATATCCCCCGCACCATGGTCCGCGGTATCGCGAAGCAGGGCGGCACCATCCTGGGCACCTCACGCACCAACCCGTTCGAAAACGGCGGCGGCCCCGAGGCCATCAAGGCCCACATGGACCGGCTGGGCATCGATGCGATCATCGCCATCGGCGGTGAGGGAACGCTCGCCGCCGCCAAACGCCTGACCGACGCAGGGCTGAAAATCGTCGGCGTCCCCAAGACCGTGGACAACGACCTCGACGCCACCGACTACACCTTCGGCTTCGACACCGCAGTGCAGATTGCCACCGAAGCCATCGACCGTCTCCGCACCACCGGCGAGTCCCACCACCGCTGCATGATCGCCGAAGTCATGGGCCGGCACGTGGGCTGGATCGCCCTGCACGCGGGCATGGCCGCGGGCGCGCACGCCATCCTCATCCCGGAGCAGAAGGTCAGCATCGAGCAGATCACCGAGTGGGTTAACGAAGCCCACGCCCGTGGCCGCGCACCCCTGGTGGTAGTGGCTGAGGGCTTTGTCCCCGAGCACATGGAGAGCCCGCACTCCGAGCGCGGGCTGGACACTTTCGGCCGGCCCCGGCTGGGCGGCATCGCAGACCAGCTGGCACCCGAGCTGGAAGCCCGGACCGGCATCGAGACCCGGGCAACCATCCTGGGCCACATCCAGCGCGGCGGCGTACCGTCCGCCTTCGACCGCGTCCTGGCCACCCGGCTGGGCATGGCGGCCATCGATTCAGTGGTGGAAGGCTACTGGGGCACCATGGTGGCGCTGAAGGGTACCGACATCCACCACGTCGCCTTCCAGGAAGCCTTGGGCCAGCTGAAGACCGTCCCGCAGAACCGGTACGACGAAGCCGCCGTCCTTTTCGGATAAGCCGACGGGCCGCCCTAGGCTGGGACCATGACACTCGATCCCGGCTCTGCTGCCATCATCCAGTTGGCGTGGGCGCGCCGGCTGGGCCTCGACGACGACGCATTCGGGACCGCACTTGCCTCGGACGAACGGATTGTCCGCGCTGACGAGTCGGCCCGGACCGTTGAGTTCGTGCGGCTTTTCGGGAGTTCCGTGCTCGTGGGACCGCAGAGCGTGATTGACGCCGCCGCCGGCATCCCGGACGAGGAAATGGCCCAGCACGTGACGCTCCTGACCCTTACCAGGGACCAGGGCGGTCACGGCCTCGGCGCGGCGGCCCTGTTCTTCGCGGACGATCTGCCCCTGCAGCAGCCCGCCGAAGAACTGACCGTGTCCCACGGAAACCCTGAGGCCATCGAGTTGGAGGGCCGCTGCCCGCCGGATGACGTCAACGAAGTTGGCCTCTCCGACCTCGAAAACCGGTACACGATCGTCCACGAGCAGGACGGCCGGCGCGTGCCCTTGGCCTGCGGTGCCTACGGCGAGTGGGAAGGCCTGCTGGCCAACATGGGCGTGCTGGTAGACCCTGAGTGGCGGCGCCGCGGTTTGGGTTCCCTCGCGGGGTCCATCGCAGCCCATGAAGCCCTGGCAGCGGGGCTGACGCTGCAGTGGCGCGCAGACGTCAGCAACACGGGTTGCCTGGCGCTGGCCCGGAAGCTCGGCCTCTCAGCCGGCGGAATCCAGACCAGCGTCCACCTTCGCTGACGCCTCGCCGTGCCCGGGCGCGCCCCAGTTCTGGACCGGCTTCGGTTTGGCGAAGAACAAGGCGACGGCTGCGCCTACCAGGATCACTCCCGCGGGTAGCAGGATGGACTGGCCCATCGCCGTCGAAAAGCCGGCGTGCAGGAACTCGGGCAGGGAGCCGCCCATCGCCAGACCTTCGCCGGCGGATCCGCCGGGGCCTCCCGCGGGGAGTTCGGCGGCGAGCCGCGACTGGATCAGCACCGCGATGGCGGCACTGCCCAGGACCGCGCCGATCTGGCGGGTGGTGTTGTACACACCCGATCCTGCCCCTGCCTGCCGTGGCGGCAGGTTCCTGGTAGCCGTGGTGCTCAACGGCGCCCAGATGCCTGCATTGGCGAAGCCCAGGACTGCGCTGGGCAGCAGGAACATGAGGATGGGCGTGTCCGGCTGCATGAGGGCAGAGTTCCAGAGCAGGGCCACAGCCATCAGCACGAGCCCGGTGGCGGTGATGTATTTGGGGTTGACCCGGTCCACCAGTTTGCCCACGACGGGCGCGAGTCCCCCCGAGATCAGGGCCATGGGCACCATCATCAGGGCGGACTGGGTGGGGGTCAGGCCCCGGACCAGCTGGTAGTAGAAGATCAGCGGCAGGCTGAAGGCGGTCACGGTGAAGCCCACCGTGGTGATGCCGATGTTGGCGAGCGAAAAGTTCCGGTCCTTGAAGAGCGCCAGGGGCAGCAGCGGCTCACCCTTGTTGAAGCGCTGCCACGCCACGAAAGCCGCCAGCACCACGATGCCGGCGATGATCAGGCCCCACACGCTGATGGGCCCGGTGATGGTGCCCCAGTTGTAGGTCTCGCCTTCCTGGATGCCAAAGACCAGCAGGAACAGGCCGACGGCGCTGAGCAGGACGCCGGGGATGTCGAACTTGTGCGGGTGGGTGCTCAGCGCGGGCACGTTGCGCCACGCCAGAATAAAGCCGACGACGCCCACGGGAAGGTTGATGAAGAAGATCCACTCCCAGCCGAGGCCGTCCACCAGGACGCCGCCGAGGATGGGTCCGACGAGGGTTGCCATGCCGGCGGTTGCGCCCCAGACTGCCATCGCGGATCCGCGGCGGTCCGGCGGGAAGATGCGGGTGATGACGGCCATGGTCTGTGGAGTCATCATGGCAGCGCCGAGCCCTTGGAGGACGCGGGCAGCTATCAGGATCCGGACGTCGCCGGACAGGCCACACCACAGTGAGGCAAGGGTAAAGACCACCAGGCCGGAGAGGTACAGCTTTTTGGGCCCGAACCTGTCCCCGAGGCGGCCGGTGATGAGCAGCGGAACGGCGTAGGCCAGCAGGTAGGCGCTGGTCACCCAGATGACAGAGTTGATGTCGGCATGCAGCCCCTCCATGATCCGGGGGTTGGCCACGGAAACGATGGTTGTGTCGATCAGGATCATGAAGAACCCGATCACCAGGGACCATAGCGCCGGCCAGGGCTTTTCTACGTTTTCCATCCGTTCTTCCTTCTGAAGTTTTATTCAAGGGCCGGGCAAAGCCCGGGCGGCACTAGCCCAGCAGGTCCAAAATCTCCGTGCGGGCAAACATTTGCGCCGCGGCGCGTGCCGAGGGCGCTCCGGCATCCGGATCAGCTCCGGCGCCCAGCAGGATACGGGCCACGTCCGGGTAGCCCTTGAAGGCGGCCCCGGCGAGCGGGGTCTGGCCGCGGTCGTTGGCGGTGTTGGCGTCGGCGCCGTGCTGCAGGAGCAACCCCACCGTACCGGCGTGGCCATGGTAGGCGGCCAGCATCAGCAGGGAGTCGCCTGTGGCGTTGGTCATGGTTGCCGGCGCCCCGGCCTCAAGGTAGGCGCCGAGCAGGGCGTCGTTGCCGTCGCGGGCCGCTTGGAACAGCGTGTGCGCCAAGGCCACTGCGGCATCGTTGTCCTCCACGGGTTCCGTTGCTCCGTTTCCCGTTGCGGTCTGGTCAGTCATCAGCGTGGCCCCCTCAAGAATCCGGTCTGCCGCCCAACAACCTGGCCGGCGTCCGGGGCGACAATAAGTTCCTGGACAGCCGGATACGGTTCGTCGCCGTCCAGGACGGTCAGTATCTCATCCGGTGCCACGGATCGCTTTATGACCGCCAGCGCCACAGGACCCATTTCGTGGTGCTGTGCCACGGAGGTCACCGTTCCCACCTGGCGCTCCCCTGCCATGACCGGGCTGCCGGCGGCGGGCAGCGTGTGCTGCGAGCCGTCCAGCTGCAGGAACACCAGCCGGCGCGGCGGGTGGCCCAGGTTGTGCACGCGGGCGATAGTTTCCTGCCCTTTGTAGCAGCCCTTGGCCAGGTGCACCGCGGTGCGCAGCAGGTCGAGTTCGTGCGGGATGGTCTTGTCATCGGTTTCAGCGCCGATCCGGGGGCGCCAGGCGGCGACCCGGAGGGCCTCGGCGGCAAGCACTCCCGCGAGCGGACGCCCGGCGACGGCGTCCTCCAGTTCCGCAGCGGGGATGAGGTATTCGAACCACGGACGCTGGAGGCCGGGGTGGCTTTCCTCGGGAACGGTGGCGTAAGAGTACCCGCCCGCCGAGACGTGCGGCCACGGGTCCTGCCAGGCGAGGCGGCCGGACCATTCGGGAACGGCTTTGGTGCTGCCCACCACCGCCCAGTCGGCGGAGGCGTCGGTGATCTCCACCCGCAGCATGAACTTCATCCGGTTCAGGTACTCAGCCAGCGGTGCAGCCTCGGCGGCCTCGACGATCAGCCAGGTGGTCCCGCCGTCGTCAATAACGCGGGCGTCAAATTCGATGCGCCCCTGGACACTCAGCAGCAGCAGTTCGCTGGATTCGCCAGGTGCCAGGGCCGCCACCTGCTGGGACGAGAGTGTGTTGAGCCAGCTCAGCCGGTCCGGCCCGGCGACGGTGACCACACCGCGGTGGGAAAGGTCGACGACGGCGGTTCCGGCAGCGAGTGCGCGCTGCTCGCGCAACGGCTCGCCGTAGTGGGCGGCGACACCGGCGTCGGGGCCGGTGGCCTCAACGGCGCCGGGGCGCGACAACAAGGGGCTGGGGGTACTCATACTGGCGGCAACGTCCTTTATCAGCGGGGTATTCCGGGTTTCGAGAGGCTCAACCAACGCTAGCGGTATTCCGGATTTTCAAAATCGAACCGTGTGCCGGCGGCCCATTCGCCGGGCAGGTTGCCGTAGGCCGGGTAGCCGCCGGCATCCTTGAGGGTCCTCGCCAGGTGCAGGAGGTTCCAGGTCATGAACGTTGTGTTCCGGTTGGTGAAGTCTGTCTCCGGTCCGCCGGAGCCTTCGTCCAGGTAGCTGGGGCCGGGTCCTACCGGCCCGATCCACCCGGCGTCTGCCTGTGGCGGGATGCTGAAGCCGATGTGCTGCAGGCTGTAGAGGACGTTCATGGCACAGTGCTTGATGCCGTCCTCGTTCCCGGTGATCAGGCAGCCGCCCACCTTCGGGTAGAACGCCCACTGGCCCTTGCTGTTGAGCTGGCCGGAGTGGGCGTAAAGACGCTCTATCAGTTTCTTGGTCTGGGACGAGTTGTCGCCCAGCCAGATAGGGCCGGCCACCACCACGATGTCCGCTTCCTGGACGGCGGGGAAGATCTCCGGCCATTCATCGGTGGCCCAGCCGTACTGGGTCATGTCGGGGTAGACGCCGGTGGCGACGTCGTGATCGACAGTGCGGATGAGCTTGGTGCTGACGCCCTGTTTCTCCATGATCCGGCGGCTGATGTTGATCAGCCCTTCGGTGTTGGAGGTCTGGGGTGACTTCTTCAGGGTGCCGTTGAAGAAGACGGCTTTGAGGTCGCTGTAACTGCTGGGCTTGCCTGGATGTTCCGTGCCGTCTTCCATGGCGGGGCCTTTCCGGGTCAGGAAACTCTTTTCAGGAATGCAGAGGCGTGGGCCTCCAGCCCTTTCCCGGCCTCTCCACCCGTTGCCACGTCCCACCGCCACAAAAGGTTCCCGTCCACCAGGCCGAAGATCCGGGTAGCGGCACTGTAATCCTTGGAGTGGCTCCCGCGCATGACCATGTCGGTGGTCAGCTGGATCTGCGGTCCCTTGATCTGCCCGTAGTACAGCTCCGTGATGCCGCCCGGGTGGGCGATGGATACGGAGATGTCAAAGCCGCCGTCCTTGTTGCGCAGCGCTTCCACCTCGTCGGCGCTCTTCAACACGGGAACGATATCTGCCGGCACCAGCCCTGGACCGCCGTCGGCATCCAGTTGCTTTCGCTCCAGCGCCCAAAAGCCGGTCTCGACGGTGAGCGGCCGCAGCCGCGTGCCGTCGTCGTCGGTCAACCAGCTTTCGGCGCGGTACTGAAGGTACGGCAACCCGTTATGGGTGAACGATACGTGCTGCAGGAAGTGCTCGGAATCCTCGTCACCGCTGCCCAGCCGGCCGCGTCCTTCCCACTCACCGATGAGCCAGGAAAGGGGGACGAGTTCGGGGGTCAGGTCTGTGGGAATCTCAATGGGCACTGGCATTACCTCGAGAGACGGCGGGGGTGGGAAAGGGAGTGGCTACTTCTGGCCCTTGAAGAGGCGGTAGACCACGAAACCGGCGAACCAGGCCATGGAGACGCTCGCGATACCGAGCAGGACGAGGAAGAAGATTTCAAATGCAAGTACGGACATGGTGCAATCCTAACCCGTTAGTAGATGAGTAGTTTGTCTATGAAGTAAGCCAGGGATCCCACAGCTGAGACCGGCGCCAGGCCCATGCTCAGCGCTGCCAGCATATTCAACGGCGCGCCACGCAGTGTGGCAAGCCTGCGGAAGCTGGCCAGGACCGCACCCACAATGACGCCAAAGACGGCGGCCGGCAGGACGGCGATGTCCGACAGGACCAGCCCGGCGAGCGGACCGGCCAGGCCGGCCAGGACCACACCCAGCGGCGCCACGATGCTGTCCGGCCATTGGATGAGTCCGGCAAGGAGCGCCACGGCGGCGCTGATCGCGGCCACCAGGAGCATTTCGCGGACGCCGTTGAACCGGGCACCGGCGATCCAGCCCGCGCCGAGGCAGGACAGGAGTACACCAACGCAGCACCCGAGCGTGGACTCCAGCCGTTGCGCCTGGCCGGTGCCGCGGATGAGTTGCACCACGAAGACGGCCATCATGCCCAAGGCGACGAAGGCAGGTGTCCAGTCGAGGTAGCCGGGGGGTGGCACCACGGCGGCAGAGACCGCGGCTGCGGCTCCCGGCAGGGCGATGACGGCGGCAAGGGTCTTTTTGGCGGGGATGCGCAGGAAGTGCGGCCATCCGATCCCAACAGCCAGGGCGATCAGGATGCCGACGGCGACCAAGGCTTCGGGGGAGGAATAGACACCGGCGATGATTGCGATGAGCCCGGCGATCCCGACGACGCCGATGGTCCAGGAGCCAAGCGACCGAACAGGTGCCTGCAGTTCCGCCGTCATCCGGGGGCCGGCCTGTGCTTCGTCGGTGCACTCACTGCGCTGATTTCCCATCCTGGCGTCGGTTGGAAGGCTGGTCCGCCCCCTCATGGCAGGGCTGGTCCGCCCTGGTCCAATCCTGCCCTATGTGAACGGCTTATGTCGCAAAACGTACCTGTCCAAGGCCCGAATCTGTGGCTTGGACAGGGGTGCCGGGTATACTCAAGGTTCAGCTACGCTCCCTGCTGAGGTGGCTGGCCGGCGGCGTGCTGACGGACCAAAACCTCCCGCAGGAAGCCAGTACCGGCCGGTGAGAATCCGGTTCAGTCGCCCAATGATGCGCGGACGGCCCTTGGAGGAACAATGTCGCACATCCTGTTACTGACGAACAGCACCGGTTCTTCGGTGGACATCCTGCCTGCCTTGGAGCTGCTGAACCACCGGGTCCATATCCTGCCTGCGGAACCCACTGCCCTCCTGGAAACGGACCCGTGCGACATCGTCCTGCTGGATGCCCGCAAGGACCTGGTAGGTGCACGTTCCCTCACCCAGCTCCTGAAGGCCACCGGACTCAGTGCGCCGCTTGTTCTTATCCTCACCGAGGGCGGCATGGCAGCGGTTTCCTCGGCGTGGGCCGTTGACGACATCGTCCTTGATTCCGCCGGTCCCGCCGAGGTTGAAGCCCGCATCCGGTTGTCCGTTGCCCGGGCCGTGCCGGAGCAGGACGACGCGCCCAGCGAAATCCGGGCCGCCGGTGTGATTATCGACGAAGCAAGCTATACGGCACGGGTCAACGGCGCACCGCTGAACCTTACCTTCAAGGAATTCGAGCTCCTGAAATACCTGGCGCAGCATCCCGGCCGCGTCTTCACCCGCCAGCAGTTGCTCACGGAAGTCTGGGGCTACGACTACTACGGCGGCACCCGTACCGTTGACGTCCACGTCCGCCGGCTTCGGGCCAAGCTCGGTGCGGACCACGAGAACCTGATCAGCACGGTCAGGAACGTGGGTTACCGCCTCACCCTGGTCAGGCAGCAGGAAGACGAACTCACCGAAGCCTGAGCCTGGCGCGCCATCGCCGTATAGCCTTGGCTCATGACTCCAGCGCATCCGCAGAAGTGGCCCGTCCAAGTTGTCCGGGGCGGGGTTGACCAGCAGCTCCTGAAAGATTGCCGCGACCTCCTGTCCGCGGCCGAGGAATCGGACGGCAATCCTTCGATCTCCGAACAGACCCTGGTCACTATGCGCGCCGGCGACTCCGGGGAGCAAACCCTGCTGACCTTGGCCCTGTACGCACCCGACGAGGATTCCGACCCCGCCACCGGCCAGGACCTGGCCGGATTTGCCGTCGTGGTGGACGAAGCGGATGGCAACGGTGTCCTGGAAATCGCCGTGCATCCCTCCTACCGGAACCAGGGCGTGGCCGACCGACTGCTGGGCGCGCTCAAGGAGGTGCGGGGCTTCGACGGCCTGAAGGCCTGGTCCCACGGGAACCACGAGGCCGCCGCGGACCTCGCCGCCCGCTACGGCTATGCGCCGGTGCGTGAGTTGTGGAAGATGCGGATGACGACGGCGGGAGTGGACCTGCCCGACGCCGGCCTGCCGGACGGCGTGACCATCCGCGCCTTCGTGCCGGGCACGGATGAGGACGCGTGGCTGGCTGCCAACCGGGCGGCGTTCGCGCACCATCCTGAGCAAGGGAACCTGACCCGGGCGGACTTGAATGCCCGGATGGCGGAGGACTGGTTCGATCCTGCGGGGTTCTTCCTGGCCGAGGACCGGGAGGGCCGGTTGCTGGGCTACCACTGGACCAAGGTCCACCCGCGTCACGGCGAGCATCCTGCAATCGGCGAAGTGTATGTGGTGGGCGTGGCGCCGGAGGCACAGGGCCTCGGGCTGGGCAAGGCCCTGACCATCGCCGGCATCAAGCACTTGCGTGACGCCGGCCTGAACGGGGTCATGCTGTACGTGGATGCGGACAATACTGCGGCCGTTGCCCTGTACCGGCGGCTGGGGTTCACCCGTTGGGACATGGACGTCATGTATGGCCCGGTTGCGGGCTAGGTTCAGCGGGCCGGAACAAAGCCCGTCGGCGCGTTAAACACGGCCGTGGGGCCGGTGAATGCTTGTAAGGTTGGAAGGGAGCCGCGCAGGGCGGAAGCGCCGGCTTCACAGCGTCAGCCATAAGGAGAAGCCATGAACCCGGAACCCTCCGGAACAGCCACGTCCCAGGATGTTGCACTGCCTGCGCGGGCCCGTTTTGGCTCCTCCGAGGTCCCCGCGGCAAGGGCAACCCAGGACCGCATCGACATCCCGGAATTCGCACCAAACCTTCAGCCCGAAGGCGACATCCGGCCGGACCGTTTCCTGGACCGCGAACTGAGTTGGCTCGCATTCAATTCCAGGGTGCTGGAACTGGCCGAGGACCCCACCCTGCACCTGCTGGAACGCGTCAGCTTCCTGTCCATCTTCGCCTCCAACCTGGACGAGTTCTTCATGGTCCGCGTGGCCGGCCTCAAGCGCCGCATCGCCACCGGGCTCGCCGTCCCCTCCCCCGCCGGCCTGAGCCCGGTGGAGGTGCTGGAGCGGATCAGCGAGGAAGCCCACCGGCTGCAGGAGCGGCACGCGCAGGTTTTCGCCGACCAGATCCGCCCCGCGCTGGCCTACGAACACATCCACCTCATGCACTGGCAAGAACTGGACGACGCCGCCAAGCAGCAGCTCAGCGTCATGTTCGCGGAAAAAGTCTTCCCCATCTTGACCCCGCTGGCCGTTGATCCGGCCCACCCCTTCCCCTACATTTCCGGGCTCTCGCTGAACCTTGCCGTGGTGGTCCGGAACCCGGTCAGCGACAAGGAACTCTTCGCCCGCCTGAAGGTGCCGGACCAGCTGCCCCGGCTGATCTCCATCGACGGCCCCCGGGCCGGTGCTGTGCCCGGGCGGGTGGCCCGGTTCATCGCGCTGGAGGAAGTCATCGCCGTCCACCTGGACAAGCTCTTCCCGGGCATGGAGGTGCTCGAGCACCACACCTTCCGCGTCACCCGCAACGAGGACCTGGAGGTGGAGGAGGACGACGCCGAGAACCTCCTGCAGGCCCTGGAGAAGGAACTGCTGCGCCGCCGCTTCGGCCCGCCCGTCCGGCTCGAAGTAGCCAACGACATCAACCCCAACATCAGGGCGCTGCTGATCCGCGAGCTGGGCGTTGAGGAGTCCGAGGTGTACTCGGTCCCTGCTCCGCGCTGGACCTGCGAGGCCTGTCGGTGATTGCCGGAATCGACCGCGCCGACCTTCATTACCCCAAGCACATGCCGCACACGTCGCGGTACCTGAACGAATCCGAAACGTCCAAGGCCGCCAACGTTTTCGCCGCCATGCGCCGCCGGGACATCCTGCTGCACCACCCGTATGATTCTTTCTCCACGTCGGTGCAGGCGTTCCTGGAGCAGGCGGCGTCGGACCCGAAGGTCCAGGCGATCAAGCAAACCCTCTACCGCACATCCGGTGACTCCCCCATCGTGGACGCCCTGATCGACGCAGCCGAGGCAGGCAAGCAGGTCCTGGCCCTGGTGGAAATCAAGGCACGCTTCGACGAGCAGGCCAACATCTCCTGGGCCCGGAAACTGGAGCAGGCAGGCGTGCACGTGGTCTACGGCATCGTGGGCCTGAAAACGCACTGCAAGCTTTCGCTGGTGGTCCGCCAGGAGGTTGACGGGCTGCGCCGCTACTGCCACATCGGCACCGGCAACTACCACCCCCGGACCGCCCGCTACTACGAGGACCTGGGCCTCCTGACCGCGAACGACCAGGTGGGCGAGGACCTCTCCAAGCTGTTCAACCAGCTCTCCGGCTACGCCCCCAAGTCCACGTTCAAGCGCCTCCTCGTGGCGCCCCGGTCCGTGCGGTCGGGACTTATCGACCGGATCGAGACGGAGATCCGCAACGCGAGGGCGGGCGTGCCCGGCCAGGTACAGATCAAGGTGAACTCGATGGTGGACGAGGCCATCATCGATTCGCTGTACCGCGCCTCGCAGGCCGGAGTGAAGGTGGACGTCATTGTCCGCGGCATCTGCTCGCTGCGACCCGGCGTCCCGGGACTGAGCGAGAACATCACGGTGCGCTCCATCCTGGGCAGGTTCCTTGAGCACTCGCGGGTATTCGCCTTTGCCAACGGCGGTGACCCGGTGGTGTACATCGGCTCCGCGGACATGATGCACCGCAACCTGGACCGCCGCGTGGAAGCACTGGTCCAGCTGAGCAGTGCCGACGACATCACCTATGTCCTGGATCTACTGCGGCGCTACATGGACCCGGAAACGTCCAGCTGGCACTTGGACAACGAAGGCCGCTGGATACGGCACCACCTTTCCGAGGACGGCAAGCCGCTTGAAGATGTCCAGTCCTGGCTGCTGGCGTCCCGGCCGCGGCAGCGCAGCCTGAGCCGGCGCTAGGCAGCGCATTGTCAAGCGATGCACTCGTAGCTGACCAGACTGACCACCCGGGGGAACCCGTAGCCGTAACGGCTGCGGGCGCCATCCCGTGGCGGGTCAACAAGGACCGGCTGGAAGTCCTGTTGATCCACCGGCCGCGCTATGACGACTGGTCATGGCCGAAGGGAAAGATTGACGACGGCGAGACGGTTCCCGAATGCGCGGTTCGCGAGGTGCGCGAGGAGATCGGCCTCGAGGCACCGCTGGGAATCCCCTTGCCGCCTATCCATTACCACGTCGCTTCGGGCCTCAAGAAGGTCCACTACTGGGCGGTCAAGGTCAACGGCAACGGCCTTGTTCCGGACGGCAAGGAGGTGGACAGCGTGATGTGGTGCGGCCCGGACAAGGCGGCCCGGCTGCTGTCCAACCCGTCCGACGTCGGCCCTTTGGAGTACCTGCGGGACGCGCATGAGCGCGGCAGCCTGGACACGTGGCCCCTGGTGGTGCTCCGCCACGCCAAGGCCAAGCCGCGCTCGTCGTGGAGCAAGGCGGAGGGCGAGCGCCCGCTGGCTGCGACCGGGACCCGGCAGGCGCAGGCCGTGGGAAGGCTCCTGCAGGCATGGAAGCCGATGCGGGTGGTGACCAGCCCGTGGCTGCGCTGCGTTGCCACCGTCGCCCCTTACGCACGGGCCACGGGGGCGAAGGTGAAGCTCGCCGAAGGCCTGACCGAACACAAGCACCAGCGCAACCCCCGAAAGACCGCCGCCGTCATCGAATCCCTCTTTGACAAGCAGCGGCCCGTGGTTGCCTGCACCCACCGGCCGGCCCTGCCGACAGTCCTCAAGCAGCTCGCCGGCCACATGCCTTCACACCTGGCGAAACTATTGCCTGCGGACGAGCCCTTCCTCTCCCCCGGCGAGCTTGTGGTGTGCCATGTAACCCATGGCGGGAAGAAGCGGGTTGTGGCGGTGGAACAGTTCAAGCCGTTTGACGACTAGCCAAACTCCTGCTTGACCCCAGGCCCTTATCCGCTTTGACTGGGTGGACCACGCACTGTTCTGGGGGATAACGTGCACGCTGCCACGATCGCTGTTGTCGACGACGTTCCACGATTGGCCATACTCTGGCCGCTCCTATTAGCCGGCGCTGTGTACTGGCTGCTCTCCCGGGTAATCCGGGGATCCAGGGACAGCCAGCGGACTTCAGCAGCCCGGCACGCGCTCCTGACAGGGCTGATCGGGTGGCTTGCCAGTTCCCTGGCGCCTGCCGCGAATGCAGGAATCATCCCGCTGCCTCAGTCAACGACCGTTCCGGTGGATACCCTTTCTGCCCTTGCATGGCCGGTCCTCGGTTGCCTGACAGTGCATGTCCTCGGCCAGCTGAGCTATCCCAGGCGCCGGTGGACAACAGACACTTCCCGCGGAGAGCGGCGGCGCGCGCGGGACGTCGTTCCGCGCCGCCTTGCCTGGGTGGTCCTGGGCATCTTCGCAGGAGCAGCAGCGCAGATCGGCTGGATGTCCACTTTGCCGGGCTTCTCCCCGCACGCACATGAGGCACGGCCTGACGGTCACGGCGGCTACACCAGTTTTGGCGGGGAAGGCCGCATACCCGGCCAGGATCTGGCACCGTATCTGGGCGGCGCCCTGGTCTTCCTGGCGGCGGGAACACTGCTGGTCCTGGTGCTGATTGCCCGCCGGCCGCCGCTGAGCGGACTCTCGCCCACAGAAGACGGCCTTCTGCGGACCATTACCAGCAACCGCCTTCTCCGAACGGTGGCAACTGTCGCGTCCGGTCTGGGGGCCATCGCCGGAAACCACGCAGCGAGGCCTGATCCGGCGGCCGGAATGAGCAGCTGGATCAACCCTTCCGGGGCCCTGAACCTGGCTGTCCTGCTGGTGATGCTCCTGTGGCCCCCTCCCAGACTGGCGGCCCCGCAGCCACACCCCGGAGACAGCCTCCGCCTCGGGTCTGGCTCAAAGCGGCTGCAGCGGTGACCGCCGTGGAACCCTGTCAAAGCAATCCCAGTGAAGGGCAATGGCTCCCGGCGCGGCGGCGTATCACCGCCGGCCGAACTTCTTCAGACAGTAGACTTGGGGCGTGAGCATCCCTACGCCTTATGAAGACCTTCTGCGCGATGTCCTGGCCTCCGGCACCCATAAATCGGACCGCACCGGCACCGGAACCACCAGCGTTTTCGGCCGCCAGATGCGCTTTGACCTGGCCAAGGGCTTCCCGCTGATCACCACCAAGCGGGTCCATTTCAAGTCCGTGGCGGTGGAACTGCTGTGGTTCCTGCGCGGCGAGACCAACATCAAGTGGATGACGGACCAGGGCGTCACCATCTGGAACGAATGGGCCGATGCAGACGGCGACCTTGGCCCGGTCTACGGCGTGCAGTGGCGGAGTTGGCCCACCCCCGACGGCGGCCACATCGACCAGATCGCCGAACTTATCGAAAACCTGAAGTCCACACCGGACTCGCGCCGGCACATCGTCTCGGCCTGGAATGTCTCCGAACTCGACGACATGGCGCTGCCGCCGTGCCACGCGTTCTTCCAGTTCTACGTGGCCAACGGCAAGCTCTCCTGCCAGCTCTACCAGCGCTCCGCCGACATGTTCCTGGGCGTGCCGTTCAACATCGCCTCCTACGCGCTGCTCACCTGCATGGTGGCCCAGCAGGTGGGGCTCGAACCCGGCGAGTTCGTATGGACCGGCGGGGACGTCCACATCTATGAGAACCACATGGACCAGGTCCTCAAGCAGTTGGAACGCGAGCCGTACGAGTACCCGCAGTTGAAGATCACCCGCAAGCCGGCGTCGATCTTCGACTACACGCTCGAGGACTTCGAAGTGGTGGGCTACCAGCACCACCCCACCATCAAGGCACCGATCGCCGTATGAGCACCGAAAACTTCACCGATCCCCAGTCCTTCACGGAGGAACTGGCTGCCTCCGTCACCGGAGTTGGTCTCGTGTGGGCCCAAACCTCCGACGGCGTCATCGGCAAAGCCGGGGACATGCCCTGGCACCTGCCCGAGGACCTCAAGCACTTCACCCGGCTCACCACCGGGCACCCGGTCATCATGGGCCGCAAGACCTGGCTCTCCTTTCCGGACAAGTACCGTCCCCTGCCCGGCCGCACGAACATCGTCATCACCAGGCAGAAAAGCTGGGCCAATACGCCTGAGGCGGAGGGAGCCGTCGTGGTTCCTTCCCTGGACGACGCGCTCCTTGAGTCGCAGTTTGTCGACGGCGGCGAGACGGTGTGGATCCTGGGCGGCGGCGACGTTTTCCGCCAGTCCACGGATCTCGCCAACGTCGCCGTGGTCACCACTATCGACGTGAAGGCCGACGGCGACACGTTCGCTCCCGAGCTTGGCCCCAGTTGGGAGGCGTCCGCCTCTGTCCCGCCGGACGGGTGGCTGACCGCCGTCAACGGCACGCGCTACCGATTCACCAAATGGTCACGGACCGAGGGCTAGGAACATGCTGAAGAAACCCGAAACCCTGTTCGTCCTGGGCTACATGCTGCTTCCCTTGCTCGCGCTGCTGTCCGCGATCGTGGGGCTGACCATGATCCTGGGCGGCAACAAGATCGCCGGTGCCATCGTGCTGGTGGTGGTCACACAGGTTTTCACCTTCGGCGCATTCTTTGCGCTGCGCGCGCGCAAGGCGGCCGTGCTGGAGGAGTCCAAGCGGAGCTAGTTAGCGGGAGTGCATGGGGAGGCCACCCCATCGCGCCCGTCGATATCCTGTTCTAGGCTGGGCACGCCCATCACGCCGGGGGCTGATGGATGAATATTGGGGGGAGATCCTGGTGGCAGGAACTTTGTGGGGTGCCGACGTCGATCAACTGCGCCCCCTCGCACAGCAGTTCAGCAAGACCGCGGACCTGCTGCAGCAGCAGTCGACGCAGCTGAGCAGCCAAATCAACAACAATCCGGCCTGGAAGGGCGCGGACGCCCAGCGCTTCCGCTCTGACTGGAACAGCAACCACCGGACGCTCCTTCAGCAGACGGTCACGAGGCTGCAGCAGGAGTCGAAAGCTCTCCTCAAGAATGCCGAGGAGCAGGAAAAGGCCAGTACCGCAGGTACCGGCGGGCAAGTGGCTGGAGGGTATGGCCCGGCAACGCAAACAGGGGACGCCACTGCCGTTCCCGTCACTGGCGGTCCTGGCCGGGATCCCTACTTTTGGGAGCACGAAAAAGATGACACTTGGTGGGATTCCTACGTTTCAACGCCATGGGATGTCTATAAAGCAGTGCCCGATACGCTGAGAACGGTTGAGCTGCCTTTTAGAGCGGGTACGGAATTCACTCGCTGGCACAATGAGTTCAGTTTCGCCGGAACCGGTAGCAAATATTTGGACGTGCTCGAGTCTCCGCAATTCACCCAGACGGCCAGGGCGCTCGACAATGCAGCAACCCTCGCCGAGGGTGGCGATAAAGTGTTCGCTGCGCTGAAGGGTCTCAAGACTTTCGGAAACGTGCTTGGTGGTGTGGGGGCAGTTATCGATGCCGGCAGCGCCATCAATAGTTTGGCCAAGGGCGATGAGGAGGCAGCGCTGTGGAGCGGAGGAAAGGCAATTCTCGGTGCAGCTGCACTTTTTCCTGGTCCCCAGCAACCTTTCCTCATAGCTGCAAACGTCGGCATTGCAGTGTGGGAGAACCGGGAAAAGATCGCGGACGGCGCTGACTGGGTAGCTGACAGAGTAAACGAGGGGGTGAGTGCCGTGGTGAAGGATCCTGCGAAGCTCCTCCCTTGGAATTGGTAGAAAATGGCGTCGACAGGAAGATTAGATGCACCATGACCACAGGGATAACCGAAGACACTGGCCCTTCGGCAGCAGGCTTTGGAATTGCGGAGCTGTTGTACCTGCTTGGCTGCTACAACACCCCGAGCACAGCCAAGACGGCGGATTTTCTGATGCTGCCTTGGCCGTCCACGAGCGATGACATGCGAGTTGCCGCTACATCGTCGTTGATGGCCAGGGACCAGCTTAAGCTCAGCGATGACGAACTTGTACCTACCGGGCTGGCTCTAGCGCTGGCATATGCCTTCGGGCACGCCGTTCGTTGGATCAACGTCTCTTTCCTTTCCGACGACGCGCCTCAAGCGGCGGTCTTCCTCCAGGCGCCGGATCTGGCGGCGTTCCTCCAGCCTCGTGGATTGGGCGGCTGGTTTGCACAGATCCAGATGCCAGATCACAGCATGGCTGCGACGCTGGCTCATTTGGCTGCCCAGCACTGCTCCCAATCCGGAAATTCCAAGGTAGTGCTTTCGTCCGTTGCCGACGGTTCCCCCGCCCGGAACGTCGTTCTCCGACCTGCAGGGAAGAATTGGGAAGCGGCATTGAGCAACGGCGATGATCGCGCCGTACCGCTGGCCAGCACTCTTACCACTGAGGAAGTGGAAGCAATGCTTAACGAACAACTGCTGGGATAGGAAAACTCGTGGAACCCGAACGCCCCGTCTTTCGCCGCGCTGACGGCGCACCTTATGACCCGAACCCTGTCAACGTGCGCCAATACGAGGAAGAGTACGGTCCCGGGGGCGTGCCCGAGGGATATTCGATGGCCGCCACCACGCCCTTGCAAAACCCTGGGGCAATCATCGGCGCCGGGATTTTCGTGGTAGCGGTATCGGGTTTCATGTTCCTGCTTGCATTCACAGCAGCGGGTTCAGGATCGGCACCCCACGTCCCCGTCGTGGCTACCATAGTTGGCGTGTTGGGACTGCTCAGTGCCGCCTGGGCTTTTGTTATCGCTGGGCGTCGCCGCCGCTGGTTGCGTGACAGGGCAAAAGGTTCCGAAGGACAGGCACAAACAAAGATTCGGTGACCAGACCTGAGGCGTGACATCTCCATGGTTGGTTCCCCGATGGCCTGTCGCTTACGCCCCCGCGCCAGGTGCCGTCAAGCCCATCAATTCCGCGGGCGGTCTGCTGTTCCTGGCCATCCTTATCACTCTGATCATGACTGTCGTGGCAGCATTCCTCGTCAAGTTGTTCCTCGATGGGACGGAGGACCCTGACCGGGGCCAAATCCTGTTCGTAGTCGCCTTCGGACTGTGGATCATCCCCACCAGTTGGGCTTACTACTTCAAGGAGCGCAAAGCAGCGCGGTTGAGAAAGGGGCTGGAAAGACACTTGAACCTCCTACGCGCCGCTCGAGAATCCAGGACTGGTAGCAATGCCGAACCCTAAAGGACCGGATAGTCGGCGAATGAAAAGTTACAACGTCGAGCGAGAGCGGGGCAACGATGACGTGTACGCCGAGCACAAGGCCGCCCTCGCCCGGGGCGAAAAGCGGGTGCTGCGCCAGACTGATACCGGCGAACTGCATAGCTATCCCACCGAAGAAATTGGATTCTCCCCGGGCCGTGGACACGTGCAGGTGCAAACTTGGTGGGGTATGGGTATCCTCACGGGAGCCATGGTGCTCTTGGTCATTCTTTCCCTTGGAATACTCCTGAGGCCCCTACCTGACGGCGGCCAGCCGTTCTGGGGCGCCTTGGTCCTAACCGCGTTGGGCGTTTTTGGAGCCTGGTACACGTTCGGCATGGCCAGGGACGAGTGCCGAGCCAAAAAGCTGCGCAAGGAACGGCACGCCCCCGAACCAGGAGCCGGACATGTCAACCAGTGATTCAACGTAGGAACCTGTAGTTGCGGTGAAAGCTGCGCGGTCCAGGAACCTCCCGCGGACCTGCCAATAGCGCCTCAGGTGCTGGCCGTCGTCGTACTTCCCTTAACCTTTGAGCCGTGACGTAACCGACTGCGCCCTGCCGGATGCGAAGTCTAAACTGGACGAATGACTACAGCAGCTACCCCTTCCGTCGGCCTGGTCGGATGGCGCGGCATGGTCGGTTCCGTCCTCATGCAGCGCATGCAGGACGAGGGCGACTTCGCCAACATCAACCCGGTGTTCTTCTCCACGTCCAACGCGGGAGGTGCCGCGCCTTCCTTCGCTGAAGGCGCAGGCAAGCTCGAGGACGCGTTCGACGTCGACACGCTGGCCAAGCTGCCAATTATCGTCACCGCCCAGGGCGGCGACTACACCAAGCAGGTCCACGGCGAACTGCGCAGCCGCGGCTGGGACGGCCTCTGGATCGACGCCGCCTCCACCCTGCGCATGAGCGACGATTCCATCATCGTGCTGGACCCCATCAACCGCGACGTCATCGACAAGGGCCTCGTCAACGGCACCAAGGACTTCATCGGCGGCAACTGCACCGTGTCCTGCATGCTCATGGGCCTCGGCGGCCTGTTCAAGAACAACCTGGTGGAGTGGGGTACCTCCATGACCTACCAGGCGCGCCTCCGGCGGCGGCGCCCGGCACATGCGTGAGCTCCTCAGCCAGTTCGGCACGCTCAACGCCGAGGTCAGCACGGAACTGGATGACCCGGCGTCGGCCATCCTGGACATCGACCGCAAGGTCCTGGCCCACCAGCGCACGGACATCGACGCCACCCAGTTCGGCGTCCCCCTGGCCGGCTCCCTGATCCCCTGGATCGATGCCGACCTGGGGAACGGACAGTCCAAGGAAGAGTGGAAAGCCGGGGTGGAGACCAACAAGATCCTGGGCACCTCCGAGGAAAGCCGCGTGATCATGGATGGCCTCTGCGTCCGCATTGGCGCTATGCGTTCCCACTCCCAGGCTCTGACCCTCAAGCTCCGCGAGGACCTCTCCGTCGCCGAGATCGAGAAGCTGCTGGACGAGGACAACGAGTGGGCCAAGGTGGTTCCGAACACCAAGGAAGCCTCCATGGCGGAGCTGACCCCGGTGGCCGCTTCCGGCACCCTGGACATCCCGGTGGGCCGTATCCGCAAGATGGAGATGGGCCCGCAGTACATCAGCGCCTTCACCGTGGGCGACCAGCTCCTCTGGGGCGCCGCCGAGCCGCTGCGCCGCATGCTCAACATCGCCACCGGCAACCTGTAACATCCGGCCCGGCCGCCGCGCAGGCAGATCATGGCATTCCTGGCCCTCGCCCTGATCACCGTGGTTGCCATGGCCGGCCCGCTGCTGGCGTTGCCCGCCAAATGGCGGGTGCCAGTGGTGGCCGGCGAGTTGTTCGCCGGCGTCGCCATTGGCCGGAGCGGGCTGAACCTGATCGACCCCTCCGATCCCACGCTGAGGCTCCTTTCGGACGTCGGCTTTGCCCTGCTGATGTTCGTCGTAGGTACCCATGTGCCCGTACGGGACGCCCGGCTCCGTTCAGCCTTGGGCCACGGTGCCGTGCAGGCCGTGGTGGCAGCGGCCTTGGCTGCCGCCACCGGCGTTGCCGTGGCGGCCGCCTTCGGTACCGGCCACGCCCCGCTCTACGCGGTCCTGCTCGCGTCCTCGTCAGCGGCGATGGTCCTGCCAATTATTGACTCACTGCACCTCAGCGGCCCTCCCGTGCTGGCCATGACGGCGCAGGTAGCCATCGCGGACGTAGCCTGCATCGTGGCACTCCCCCTTGCCCTGGATCCCGTGAACGCCGGCCGGGCGGCGGTGGGATCCCTCGCAGTCGCGCTCTGTGCCGCCGTGCTGTTCCTGCTGCTGCGACGCGCTGAGCAGTCAGGAGCCCGGGCCAGGCTGCACAAACTTTCGGAAAACCGGAGGTTCGCCCTGGAGCTCCGCATCCAGCTGGCAATCCTCTTCGCCCTGGCCGGGCTGGCCGTCCTCAACAACGTGTCCATCATGCTGGCCGGCTTCGCCTTCGGCCTGGTGGTGGCTGCGGTGGGTGAGCCCCGGCGCCTCGCCCACCAGTTGTTCGCGGTCAGCGACGGGTTCCTGGGCCCCGTCTTCTTTGTCTGCCTCGGTGCCTCGCTTAACCTGAGCGAGCTGGCGGCGCACCCGGGCATGATCCTGCTGGGGCTGTGCCTCGGAGGCGGATCCCTTCTCATCCATGCGATCCTTCGCATCCTCGGCGTGCCGGCCACCCTCGGCGTCCTGTCGGCGGCCCAGCTTGGCATCCCGGTGGCTGCGGCCAGCATCGGAGCCCGGACGGGGGTCCTGCTCCCCGGTGAGGGCGCCGCAGTGCTCCTCGGAGCCCTGGTCACGATCGCCGCGAGTGCCTTTGCAGGGCAGCGGGCCGCCCGGCGGTGGACACCGCCCGCGGCCGTCAAGCCACTCCCGAAAACCTAGCGGCCCAGAAACTTCAGATACTCCTCGGCGGCCTTCGCGAGCGCTTTTTGGGCGGCCGGGCCAAGGGGCGAGGTTGCGTCGAACATTTCGGGTACGACGACTGCGCTGCGGCCCGTGCCCTGGACAACCCAGGTGCCGGCAACCTTTCCCGCGGCCACGACGGTTTTCTTGAAGACGCCGTTGCCGCCCGGAACGATCAGGTCGAAGTGCTCCGGTGCCAGGACGGGCGTGCGGTCAGTGTAGCCGAGGACGAATTCGTCAAAACCGGGCAGCAGGTGCACGGAGCGGGCGCCCGGCAGGCCGGTATCGAGGAGGGCCGCCGTCTCGGGCGACATCCAGTACGTGGTGCCCTCAAACTCCACATCCTCCAGCTGCCCGCACACCTCCTGGAGCGCGGCCCTCACCTCGGTCAGCGGCAGCTGCGTCCACCAGGCGAAGTCCCGGAGGGTGGCCGGCCCGTGGCTGCGGAGGTAGCGCAGCAGGAATTCCGCGACTGCCTCTTCCCGTCCCAGGCTGCGGGATGAGGGTATCCACTGGTCGAAGGCGGCGATCAGCTGCTGGTTCCCGGCCAAGGGGCCGAGCACCAGCCAGCCGTGCCGGCAGAGCGAGCCGAGGAGGTGGATGCCCCGCTGCCCGGTGGTTGGCTGGCCGCCGGCGTCGAAAACCCGGAACAATTCGGGGCGGCTGACGGGGCCCTCCGCCAGAATCCGGTCGAGGGCGATGTCCCGCGCCTTCTCAACGTCCGCCCACGCGATGTCCAGCTGGCGGTGCCGGGCAGCGATGCTGCGGGTAAGCCGCTCGGCGGTCAGATCGAGCATCCAGCGCAAGTCCTCGGGGGCCACCAGATGCAGCGTTCCGCGCATCGGCCACGACCGTACCACCGTGCCGTTGTCGATGGCAGCCCGCACATCGGTGATTCCGGCGCCCTGTACCCGCACCCCCACCGCCCACAGCGCGGCGGGCAGGTCCTGGGCCTGCATGGCAGTCATCCACCGGACCAGTTCCGGCACGGAGCCGCCGCCGACCGCAAGCCGTTGCGACGCGAGCCGGAGCCTGCCTATCATCCTGCGGTCGCGCAGGGCACCTCGTGCAGCCATGGCCCCATCCTAGGCCGGGTGACGGCTGCTGCCGGGCCCGCACACCCGTCGGCTAGAGTTCCAGCCCGATGAGCAGCGGCTCGGGGTGCAGCTGGATGCCAAATTGGCGTTCGACGCCGGCCCGCACCTCCCGCGCCACGGCCACCATGTCCGCCGCGCTGGCCGAGCCGCGGTTGGTGACGGCGAGCGTGTGCTTGGTGGACAGCGAGGCACGGCCAGCCGATACGCTTCCCTGTTCCAGCCCGAATCCCTTGCCGAACCCGGCCTGGTCGATCAGCCACGCTGCGGAGAGTTTCACCAGCCCATCGCCGCCGGCCGGGTAGCGGGGAGCTGATTCCGGCAGCGTATCGGCAACGTCGGCCGGAACGATCGGGTTGGTGAAGAACGAGCCGGTGGAATAGGTATCCCTGTCAGCGGCGTCCCATACCATCCCCTTGGACGCGCGCAGCCGCAGCACCTCCCGGCGGACGTCGTTGGCGTACGCGCGCTTGCCCACGTCCACGCCGAGGGAACGGGCAAGTTCGGCGTACCGGATGGGCGCGCTCATGCGCCCCAGCGGCAGCTGGAATTCAACGGTGAGGACCACGTACCGGGGGGAACCGTGAACGGTGGTCCGCTTAAGGACGGAGTCCCGGTATCCGAATTCCAGTTCGGAACTGGTGAACGTCTGCACGGCGTTCCGCTCCCGGTCCCATGTGCGGACGGCGGCGATGGTCTGGGACACTTCGGCGCCGTAGGCACCCACGTTTTGGACGGGGGTGGCGCCCGTTGAACCTGGGATACCGGATAACGCCTCAATCCCGGACCAGGCATGGCGTACGGCGTACTCCACCAGCCGGTCCCAGTTGTGGCCTGCCTGAACCACAACGGCCACCCCGCCGCAGGAGTCCTCCGCGTTCACGGTGAAGCCCTCCGAGGCGATCCTGACGACGGTCCCGGGGAATCCGTCGTCGGACACCAGGAGGTTGGAGCCGCCGCTGATGATCAGGAGCCGATCCCCTGCGGCGTCCGCCGACCTGACGGCGTCGATGATCTCCTCCTCGGTCCGGGCCTCGATGAAGGTGCCGGCGGGGCCGCCGACGGCGGACGTGGTCAGCTGGGAAAGCATGGTGGAAGTCACCCGTCAACAATACTCGGGAACACCACAGGCTCCCCGGCGTCGCAGTGCCCGGCCCCCCAGTAACAGATTCATCAGTTAACTAACAAGTTCAGTGTTGGATATTTACAAATCTGTCATATATGCGTATTTTCGAGCCAGCGGATCACAGACCTGGGTCCGCTTTCCCCGAAACCGCATAGGACAGCTATGACTTTTACCAGGACTCTGGCCACGAGCCTCATGAGCCTATCGACAGCCGCATTGTTCGCCTTTTCATCGGCCGGAGGCGTCGCCACAGCGGCACCCTCTGCCCCAGGAAACGACGCGGCTCCCGGGATCAGCAGCAACAGGACCGAGGGCGGCAGCGCGGACTACTGGACTCCAGAGCGCATGCGGGCGGCAGTGCCGGGCGATGTTCTTGCCAAGAAGGCGCTGCAGCGGCACAAGGGCAATGCTGCCCCGGCCGGGGAAGCCGTCGGCAAGGGAACGGAAACCAAAATCAAGGGGTCGGATCCGGCGGTCCAGCCGTTGGCGAACGCCAGCGAAAACCCCGTCCCGCACATCGGCAAGGTGTTCTTTACCCTGGGCGGAACAGACTACGTGTGCTCGGCCAACTCGGTAGCTTCCACGAACCGAAGCACTGTCTCCACGGCGGGCCACTGCCTCAATGAAGGTCCCGGCGCCTTCGCAACGCGGTTCACATTCGTCCCTGCCTACCTCAACGGGGCAGCGCCCTACGGCAAGTGGACGGCCCGCGCCCTCTACGCACCAACCGAGTGGAGCTCATCAGGCAACATGCAGTACGACACCGGGTTCGCCGTGATGTCGCCGCTGAACGGGCGCAACCTCGCAGACGTCGTGGGCGCCTCCGGGGTACGGTTCAACGCCGCCCGAGGCCTCAGCTACAAGGCGTTCGGTTACCCGGCCGCGCCACCCTTCAACGGAGAATCCCTCAAGAGTTGCTCGGGGACCGCCGCCAACGATCCCTACAACCCGCAGTTCAACACCCAAGGCATTCCCTGCAACATGACCGGTGGTTCCTCCGGCGGTCCCTGGTTCATTGGCACCTCCTCGGGCGGATACCAGAACTCGGTCAACAGCTATGGCTACGGAAGCAATTCCACCACCATGTACGGCCCGTACTGGGGTTCGGTCATCCAGTCGGCCTACAACGCTGCCGCGGCTTCCTGACCCATACGTGCCATAAACGGTTGAGGGAGGATGCCCGCGGGGGCGCCCTCCCTCAACCGTGTCAAAAACCCAAGGCCGACAGTCGGACCATGGTGCCAGCGGGGCGTCAGGCCAGCTTGACCACTGCCTGCGCCTTAATCAGCACTTTCTGCCCGGCGGCGACGACGGTGAGGTCGATCCGCGCCGTGTTGGCCTCGGCGTCGAGCTTTCCGATCATGCCGCTGACCTCGATCGTGGCGCCGGGCTCAGCGATGCCGGTGGTATCGGCGACCAGGACGGGCTTGGTGAAGCGGGTCTGGAAATCGACGACGGCGGCGGGGTCGCCTGCCCAGTCCGTGACAACCTGCACGGCAGAACCCATGGTGAACATCCCGTGCGCGATGACGCCGGGCAGCTCCACACTGGTGGCGAAGGCCTCGTTCCAGTGGATCGGGTTGAAGTCGCCGGATGCGCCGGCGTATTTGACCAGGTCGGTGCGGGTGACCGCGATGGTGCGGCTGCCGATCTCCTGGCCCGGGCTGAGTTCGTGGATGCTTGGGCTCATGGCTACTGTCCCTCTCCGCGGACCAGGATGGATGACGTGGTGGTGGTGACCTGCTCGCGGGAGTCCCCGTCGCCAAGGGCGAAGATCTCCGAACGGGTGGTGATCATGGCGCCACCGCCCATGGCCCGGACACCGTCAACGTGGAGTTCCGCGACGAGACGGTCTCCAGCCACGATGGCGCGGTGGTGGATGAAGCGCTGGTCGGCGTGGACCACACGGGAGAAGTCGATACCGGCTTCCGGATCCTCGATGAGCTGGGCATCGGCACGCTGGGCGATGATGATGGCGAACGTTGGCGGGGCTACGAGATCGCGGTGGCCCAGGGCCTTCGCTGCCTCGACGTCGAAGTGCGCAGCGTGGGTGGCCTTGACGGCGCGGGCGAACTCGCGGATTTTCTCCCGGCCAACGTCATACACCTCTGCGGCAGGGTAGCTTCGGCCCTGCAGATCCGGATTGATAGTCATGGATTCCAGCCTATCGCTGGCCTGAGCTGAACAAGTTGCGCAACCCGCTGGTATGATGGATTCATCATTCCATCAATCCGCTAGGAGTTCCCTCCTTTGCTGTCTTCAGCCCAAGCCCCGCTGTACGAGATCAAGGCAAACCTCTTCAAGGGCCTGGCGCACCCGGCTCGTATCCGGATCCTTGAACTTCTTGCGGCAGCTCCGGAAGAAACCGCGGCGGTCAGTTACCTCCTGGCCGAGACCGGCCTCGAAGCCTCGCACCTCTCCCAGCACCTTGCCACGCTTCGCAGGCACAGGGTGGTGACCTCCGTACGCACCGCCAACGCCGTGACTTACCAACTGGCGCACCCAGGGGTTTCGCAGCTGCTCGCCATCGCCCGGACCTTCCTCCTGGACAGCCTGTCCGAATCGAACGAACAGCTCCGGCTGGCACAGCAGCTGCCGGCGGAGCACCTGTCCCGCGGATCAGCCTCGTGACGGCCACCGCCGCCACCCGCCGCGCCACTGCCAGGGCCGCCCAGAGTCTTACCCGGTTCCTCCCGTCCCGGCAGGATTACGCCGGTCTCCACTCATCGTGGCGCACAGACCTGCTGGCCGGCATTACCGTGGGCATTGTGGCCCTGCCGCTGGCCCTCGCATTCGGGGTCAGCTCCGGGGTGGGCGCCGAGGCCGGACTTATCACCGCCATCGTGGCCGGCATGGTGGCAGCCCTCATGGGCGGGTCATCAGTGCAGGTTTCTGGGCCCACCGGCGCCATGGTGGTGGTCCTGGCACCCGTCGTGGCCGTCCACGGCCCCGGCAGCGTAGCCCCGCTGTCACTGATGGCAGGGTTGCTGGTCTGCATTATGGGATTCAGCGGCTTGGGCCGGGCAGTAGCCTTCATCCCCTGGCCGGTGGTGGAGGGCTTCACACTGGGGATCGCGGCCATTATCTTCCTCCAGCAGGTTCCGCTCGCAACGGGCACGTCCGGCGTCCCGGGACACAACACCGTTGTCGCCGCCATCGAAGCAGCCTCAGCCGCGCAGGCGCCCACAGTCCTGCTGACGCTGGCGCTCGTGGTGATGGTTGCCGTCGTGATGGTCCTGCTGCAAAAGCTGTTCCGGGCCATCCCGGCAAGCCTGGTGGCGGTCCTCCTGGCCACGGCGTCGGCCGAACTCCTGCAGCTGGATGTCCCGCGGATCGGTGCGCTGCCCCATTCCCTTCCCGCGCCGGCACTGCCCGCCGTGGACATGGCCACCTTGGGAAGCCTTGCCATGCCCGCAGTCGCCATCGCCGTCCTGGCCGCCATCGAATCGCTGCTCTCCGCAAGGGTGGCCGCGGGGATGGCCGGCCCCGACGGCAGGCCCACCGGACCCTACAGCCCGGACCGTGAGCTGACCGGCCAGGGTCTGGCTTCTATCGCCGCCGGACTGTTCGGCGGCATGCCCGCCACCGGAGCCATTGCCAGGACCGCGGTCAACGTGCGTTCCGGGGCCCGGACCCGCCTTGCCGCAGCCGTTCACGCCGTCGTGTTGCTGGGCATCACTTACCTGGCGTCCGGAATGGTCAGCAGCATCCCGCTGGCAGCACTGGGCGGGATCCTTATGGTTACGGCTACACGGATGGTTTCCCGGCGCACTGTTGCCGCCATCCTCCGCTCCACCCGGGCAGACGCAGCAGTGTTCGTCCTCACGGCGATCATCACCGTGGCCTTCGACCTGATCGTCGCCATCCAGATCGGGCTGGCCGCGGCGGCGCTCTTCGCGCTGCGGAAATTCGCCTCCCTGAGCGGCGTCCAGCGCGAGCCGGTCCCCGGTCCATCCGCCGACGGCGATGAGCACATTGCGGTGCTTCGGCTGGACGGGGCGATGTTCTTCGGCGCCGCCGAGCGTATCCTCCAGGAGATCAGCCGGGTGAAGGACGTCCAGGTGGCGATCATCAGGCTCTCGCAGCTGCGGATGCTTGACGCCACCGGCGCCCACGCGCTGGTAGAGGTCATCGCTGCGCTGGAACTGCGCGGCATCACGGTGCTGCTCAAGGGTGTGCGGCCGGACCACCTGGACCTGGTGACCAACGTGGGCGTGATCCGTTCGCTGCGGCACCACAAACACCTGTTCCAGCACCTTCCCGATGCCGTGGAGCACGCCCGCAGCCATGTCCTGCGGAACGCAGCAGCTAGCGCCTGAGGTTCTTGCGGATCGACTGGCCGCGGACCACCATGCCCACGACGTGCAGGACAAGGCCCAGCCCGATCAGCGGAAGTGAAGCCATGGCCAGTCCCTGGTTGCCGCCGGTGTTGCCGATGAGGTTGAGGATAATGCCGACGGCGATCAGTCCCATCGCGCTGAAAACCAGGACTTTGTAGCGGGTTGGCGCGGTGGCCCAAAATTCGTTCAGCACCAGCCAAGTCTACCGAGCCCGGCGGCGCCGCGAATCCGGCGGCTCAGAACAAGGCCTCCTGCAATACGGGCACATCTGAGGTGTACTCGCCCAGCACGATGGTCCGGGCCGACAGCTGGGACAGATTGACCACGAATCCGGCGTCCGTGCCGTCGAGCCGGGCCAGCACGTTCGCCCCGCTCAGCGCCGCGATCCCGAAGCCGTGCTGCCCCTGGTCCAGCGCATGCGGGTAGGGATGCCGCTGGCCGGGCGCGTGCAGGGCGTCAGCCTGTGCCGGCCGGACCCACTGCTCCTCCATGGTGTCGAAGTCCTCGACGGCGGTACGGGCCAGCAGCGCCCGCACCCTGCCTGCGGCGCGGGTATTGACGGCTGTCAGCTCCGTGGCCGGAAGTGGGTACAACAGGGCGTCCGCTTTGGCAGCGGACCGGACCTGCTGGGTCAGGCCGGCCTGGGCCGTCACCAGGTCCTCGAGGACGCGCACCACCTTTCCATCCCGCGCCCTGGCAACATAGCTGGCCGCCGCGGCTCCCTGTTCGGCCAGCCGGTTCCACTTTCGTGGTCCGGAGGCCGTTCCCACCTTCGTGGCACCGCCTGCGAAGGTGGCAATGTACAGCCAGTGCTCCTGCATCAGGTAGTCCCGCAGACCAGGCGTGACCCGGCCGCCACGGTGGAAGTCATGCATCAGCCGGGACTCATCCAGCACGAAGCACCGCTCGCACTGCTTCCCGCGGGCGGCGGGCGCAGCGGCGGCGCAGGGGATGTGGTCCCGCCGCGTTGACGAGTGAACCACCGTATGCCCAAGGCAGGATTTGCCGGGGCGGACCACTTTGAAGCCCAGCCGTGCCTGCGGGTGGAGGCTGAGCTGCCGGAAGTTCCCGTCCGGTGACTGCAGGCGCAAAACCGGACTGCCGGCGTCGTGCGCTGCTGTGGACGCCTGCGCTGCCGGGGCGGGCGCCCCATCCCAAAAGACCCCGTGGACCAGATATGGGGTATCGGTCAAGGGGTCTCCTGAGGAACGGGGGTGGCGCTAGAGTGCGGGCTGGACCCCGAAGGCTACGGCGAGCTTCATGATCTTCTCGGCGCGGCCCAGGCGGGGCAAGTCGGAGCCGTCACGGATGACGCGGCCGTTTGCTTCGAAGTCGTTCATGAAGTCGGTGGCCCAGGCGACGTCCGACGGGGTGGGGCTGATGACCTCGTTGATCACCGGGGTCTGGTCAATGGCCAGGCAAAGCTTGCCGGTCATGCCCATCATCACCGTGATGCCGGTCTGCTCGCGCAGGATGGGGTGGTTGGTGCCGACGGTGGGGCCGTCGATGGGGCCGGGCAGGTTGCCCACGCGGCTGGCGACGACCAGCTTGGCGCGCGGGTAGGCCATCGCTTCCGGGGTGGCGGCCATGCCGGTATCGCGGCGGAAGTCACCGGACCCGAACGCCAGCCGGAACGCACCCTGCGCCTTGGCAATGTTGTTGGCTTCCTCGATGCCGACGGCGGATTCCACCAGCGGGATC
Source organism: Arthrobacter sp. SLBN-112 (assembly GCF_030944625.1). Taxonomy (NCBI): domain Bacteria; kingdom Bacillati; phylum Actinomycetota; class Actinomycetes; order Micrococcales; family Micrococcaceae; genus Arthrobacter; species Arthrobacter sp. SLBN-112. Next base: position 2,026,926 of record NZ_JAUSXY010000001.1, on the reverse strand, counting down.
ACGGGGGTCTTGCCGTCCATGCGGTGGAAGCTCTCGGTCACCTGGTCAGCCGATTCGGTCTTGGCGAGCATGACACCGAGCAGGCCCGGGGTGCCGCGCAGGCCCGCGAGGTCATCGGCCCAGAACGGGCTGGTGGCATCGTTGATCCGGACCCAGGCCTGGCCGCCGGCGGTCAGCCAGTCCACCACGTTGGTCCTGGCCTTGTCCTTCTGCGACGGGTCCACGGCATCTTCAATATCCAGGATGATCGAATCGGCGCGGGACACGGCCGACTGGTCGAAGAGCTCCGGCTTCATGGCATTGACCAGCAGCCAGGAACGTGCGATCTCTGCGGGGATATTGCGTTCCGGCCTTACGGTTTCGGCGGCGATGGTAGACGTCATGGTTTCTACAGTATCCGCCCGGCAAGCGGCACGGCGAAGAAAACGGCCGGCTTGTGAGGATCAATACGAACTAAACGCGTTATGACTGGATTTGGGTGGCAGCAGGTGCCTTGAGGGCGTCCATCACGACACTTGCTGCCACCCTAGGAAAAAGGTCAGGGGATGTTGCTGCCCCGTGCCGTTACCCAGAGCCGGTACCAGTCCGCCCGGGTCAAGGCACCGGCCACCCGGGCGGCGTCCGCGCAGGCGCGAATGCGGCCGGGGTTGGCCGTCCCGACCACCGGCGCGATGCCGGCCGGGTGCTTCATCAACCAGCCCAGCAGGACCGCCTCGCCGGACGCGCCGTACTCCGCCGCGAGTTCAGCCACCAGCTCGGCGGTGGCAGCCTCGGCGGTGGTGGGGCTTTCCAGCTCCGCCCCCGTGTAAGCGCCGCGGGCCAGGGAGCCGTATGCCTGCAGGGTGATGTTGTTGCGGGCGCAGTACTCCAGCGTGCCGTGCGGGAAGCTGTAGTCAAGGTGCTCCGGGTGGTTGACCAGGACCTGGCTTTCCAGCCAGGCCCGCTTGAGCAGGCTCATCTCCAGCTGGTTGGCCACCACCGGTGTCTCCAAACGGTCCTGCAAGACCTCGATCTGGGCAGCGGACATGTTGGACACACCCAGCTGGCGGACCTTGCCTTCGGCCATCAACTGCCCGACGGCGGACGCCACCTCCGCAGGGTCCGCCAACGGATCGGGGCGGTGCAGCAGCAGGACATCCACGTAGTCCGTCCGCAGCCTTTTGAGGCTGCCTTCCACCCGCTCCAGGATTGCCTCCCGGCTCAGGTCGTAGTGCGTCTGGAGGCCGCGTTCGTTCAGCCTTATTCCGCACTTGGTCTGCAGCCGGATCTGCTCCCGCAGGCCCGGAGTGCGGGCCAGCACCTCGCCGAACACGGCTTCCGACTTGCCGTTCCGGTAAATGTCCGCATGATCAAACAGTGTGATCCCGGCGTCCACGGCAGCCTGGACGGCAGCAGCGGCCTGGTCCACATCCTCTGCATGATGCGGTTCCTCGGACCAGCTGCCGCCCAGCCCCATGCATCCGTAGATGAGCTCCTGCATCAAAAGCGCCCGCGCCCGCGTCGGCGGAATGCCGGCATCAGCGCAGCCACGCGGTGGTGTTGGCCGGCAGCTTGCCGGCCTCCAGCGGCGCGCTGCTGACCAGCACCTCACCGGCGGGGAGGTCGACGGCAGTGCTCCCAAAGTTGGTCACGGACTGCCAGCCGTTTGGGCGCTTGAAGTGCAGCACGTCCGGGGCGCCGGCATCAATCCACTCCAGTTCTTCGCCCGTGAGCAGCTCGCGGCGCAGCTTCAGGGCCTTGCGGTAGAGCTCCAGGGTGGAGCCTTCGGTGCCGTCCTGGGCCTCAACGGCGTACTTGCTGAACCAGTCCGGCTGCGGCAGGTGGGAGCCGCCCTCGCCGAAGCCGAAGGAGGTGCCTTCCACCTTCCAGGGCAGCGGAACACGGCAGCCGTCGCGGCCCACCTCCACGCCCTTGTTGCGGAAGAAGGACGGGTCCTGGCGCTCGGATTCGGGAATGTCGGCCACTTCCTGAAGGCCCAGTTCCTCACCCTGGTAAAGGTACGCAGAGCCGGGAACGGCGAGCATCAGGAGGGTAGCGGCCCGCGCGCGGCGCTCGCCCAGTTCAACGTCCAGCTGGTCCTTGGGGCCCCCGGCCAGCAGCCAGTCCTTGCCGTCCTGGCCCTTGGCACCGGCCTTTTCCTTGGCCATCCGGGGCAGGCCGTAGCGGGTGGCGTGCCGGACGACGTCGTGGTTGGAGAACACCCAGGTGGAGGAGGCGCCGGTGGCAGCGGCCTCGGCGAGGTTGCGGGTAATGGTCTCCTTGTACTCGGCGGCATCGAAATCGGCCTGCAGCAGGTCGAAGTTGAACGCCTGGCCCAAGCCCTGCGGGCTGGCGTAGCGGGCACGCCGGGTGGCGTGCACCCAGGCCTCCGCCACGGCGGTGCGCGGCGGGTTGTACTCGTTGAACACCTCACGCCATTCGGCGTAGATCTCGTGGACTTCGTCGCGGTCCCAGAAGGGGTGCGAGCCGTCGTCGAATCCGTCCACACCGGTGTTGGCCGCGCTCAGTTCGAGCTTGGACAGCAGCGGTTCGGTGAGGTCCTTGGTGAGGGCGTGTGCCACGTCGACGCGGAAGCCGTCCACGCCGCGGTCGGACCAGAAGCGCAGGGTCTTGAGGAAGTCGTCGCGGATCTCGCGGTTGGACCAGTTCAGGTCAGGCTGCTCCTTGGCGAAGATGTGCATGTACCACTGGCCGGGGGTGCCGTCCGGTTCGGTGATCCGTTCCCAGGCGGGTCCGCCGAACACCGAATCCCAGTCCGACGGCGGGAACTCGCCGTTGGGGCCCTTGCCGTCGCGGAAGATGTAGCGGTCGCGTTCCGGGGACCCCTTGGGCGAGGCCAGCGCTTCCTGGAACCACTTGTGCCGGTTGGAGGAGTGGTTGGGGACGATGTCGGCAATCAGCTTGATCCCGGCGTCGTGCAGAGCCTTGGCCATTTCGTCGAAGTCGTCCAGCGTCCCCAGCTTGGGATCGACGTCGCGGTAGTCGTCCACGTCGTAGCCCCCGTCCGCCAGTGCGGACGGGTAGAACGGGCTCAGCCACACGGCGTCGATTCCCAGCGACTTAAGGTATGGCACCTTGGCGGTGATGCCCTTCAGGTCGCCGATCCCGTCGCCATTGGAGTCCGCGAAGCTGCGGGGGTAGATCTGGTAGACCGAGGCCTGGCGCCACCAGTTGGGGTCAGCCAGACGGCCGGAGTCGGACAGGGTTGCCAGCGTGGCAGTGGTGGACAAGGGGTGGTCCTTTTCTTTGCAGCAGGTACATTTATATTGAATCTAAATTTACTTCCTCAAATATTATCTGGTGCTTTGGACAGGAAGGTCAACAGCATGGCTGAACTGGTTCCGGCGACTCCCCAGCTGCTGCGGCGGGTCAGTGCCGGCGCGGTCTTGGAGTACCTGCGCGCCGCGGCGGCAGTGACGGTCACGGACGTCATGGCGGCCACGGGCCTGACCCGCGCCACCACCATCGCCGTCTGCGAGGACCTGGTCCGGCGGGGCTGGGTCCTGGAGCGGGAGAACCAGCGCGAGTTCGGCGGCTACCAAAAGGGCCGCCCTGCCCGCCGGTTCGAACTCAACGAACGTGCGGGCGTGGTCCTGGGCATGGACATCGGATACGCCAAGGTCACCGTGGTGGTTTCGGACCTCCGCGGCAAGACCGTGGGGCGGGCCAGCCGTCCCTTCCAAGCCGGTGACGTCGGCTCCCGGGAGCGCATAGCTTTCATTGACGGCGTGGCCATGGCGGCGCTTCGCTCAGCTGTTGCCGCACCGCACCAGGTCCTGGCGGTCTGCGCCGGAGTGGCCGCGCCGGTGGACCGGCACGGGGACGTGGTGGCCACACAGAAGTTCTGGGGGCTTTTTGACCTGGGACTGCGGCCGGCCCTCAAGGAAACCCGGGGATGGACGGTACTCGTTGAAAACGACGCCAACCTTGCGGCCTTGGGCGAACGGTGGCAGGGCGCAGCTGCGGGGATCGACGACGTCGTGGTGATCCTGGCGAGCGAACGGCTGGGATCCGGGATCGTGGAAGGGGGGCGGCTGGTGCATGGCACCCGCGGCAGCGCCGGGGAGCTTGCGTACCTGGACCTGGTGGAGGGCGTGGGCGACACCTACGGCATCGCCCACCTGGCCCGGACCTGGGCCGCCGAGGCCTTGGCCGGGGCAGCCCCCACCGCCCTCCGGGCCGTCCAGCCGGGCAGGGTCGAGGCCGAGCAGGTCTTCGCGGCTGCGGCCGACGGCGACGCCGTGGCGCAGGACATCCTGGACCGGCTGGCGGACAGGATGGCCCGGGTGGTGGGGACTGTAGCCACCTTTCTCAACCCGGAACTGGTGGTGATCGGCGGCGGCGTGGCCAATTCCGCGCATGTGCTGCTGGGCCCCATCACCGCTCGGCTGGACAACTTTACGGCCACCCCCGCGCGGGTGGCCGTCTCCCCGTTGGGAGACTCGATCGTGACGGTGGGTGCGGTGCGCTGTGCCCTGGACTACGTGGAAAAGCATTCCTTGGATCTGGAGTTGGCCCCGCCGGCCGAGGCCTAGCTATTCCGGCATGATCATGGTGCGCAGGTCCAGCTGCCGCAACACCCGGTCCGCCACCTTTGGGTCCATGTCCGGCTCGTTGCGGGCCGCTACCACTTCCTGCCGCGCAGCATCCAACGCGATCGTTTGGACCGCGACCGCTCAGAACGCGTTCGACAAGGATTCGTCTACCGGTCGGGGTCAGGCGGGCATCACGGTGGACCATGAAGACCTCTTGGTCGTTGGCTGTGTGTGGCAACCACCAACCTAAGAGGTCTTCACCTATTCACGATGTAACCAACGTCCTGACCCAGTACGCCTAGGCGCGCGGTCCCAATGCTGCTGACACCGGCAGGGTGCCGTCGCGGAACTCGATGGTGCGGCCTGCGGTCTGGGGCAGGTCCAGCACTGCCGCCGCCACGATTGCCGTGTTGGCCCGCGACGTGTCACGGTCCCCGTCGGGTGACGGGTCGACGTCGATCAGGCCTGTTCCGGGTTTGTCCGTCAGGGCGCCGGGACCAAGGATGGTCCACTCCAGTTCGGTGCCGCGCAGGTACTCGTCCGCGGCTGCCTTGGCCTCCGCGTAGGCAAAGAAGCTGTTGCTTTCGGGCACGCCATGGTCCTTGCCTGCGCCGAAGTAGGACACCATGACGTACCGGTTAACGCCGGCCTGTGCGGCGGCATCGATGGAGCGGATGGCGGCATCCCGGTCCACGGCGTAGGTCCGCTCGGGGTTGCCGCCGCCGGCGCCGGCAGACCAGACCACGGCGTCGTGGCCCTGGAGGGCGTCGGCGATGTCCGTCGTGGCGGCATTCTCGACGTCCAGGATCAACGGCGCGGCACCGGTCTCAGTGACATCCGCGGCGTGGTCCGGATTCCTGATGAACGAGGTGACGCTGTGGCCCTCCCCGGTCAAGAGGGCGGACAGGAGGAGGGCCACTTTCCCGTGGCCGCCAATGATGGCGATGCGTGTCATGCCCCTCATTCTGCCTGCTGGGCCAGACATCTGTAACGCAAGTACACCGCCCCGGCCTCGAAGCGGCGCACATCGACCAGTTCCAGCCGGGATTCGAGGCCGTCCGGCAGGAAACGCAGCCCGCCGCCCACGGCCACCGGGGTGATGAACAGCCGGCACTCGTCAACGAGGCCGGCTTTCAGGGCGTGCTCGGCGATGGTGGGGCCGCCGATGCTGATGTCCTTGTCACTGGAGGACTTCAGGTTCCGCACGGCATCCGGCAGGAATTGGCGTTCCAGCCGGGTCCGTGGCGTTGCGGCGGCGTCCAGCGACGTCGAGTACACCACCTTGTCCGCCCCCTGCCAGATGCGGGCGTAGTCCTGGATCACGGCAGGTTCATCCGATGTATCCATCGTTTCCCAAACCGACATGACCTGGTACATCCTGCGGCCGAACAGGTAGGTGCCCACGTCCCGTTCGAGGTCGTTGATGAAGGCATGGACCTCCTCGTCGGGGGCGGACCAGGCAAAGTTGCCGTCCCGGTCCGCTGTGTAGCCGTCGAGGGACATGATTCCGGAGTAGATCAGCTGCGCCATGGGCCCATTCTGCCGGTGGAACTCAGGCCCGCATAGGACTTCGTGCCACCAGGACCTGCTGCCCCAGGGTCCAGAGGTTGGAGACGGTCCAGTAGACCAGCACGCCAATGGGGAAGAAGATGCCGCCCACACCGAAGACCAGCGGCAGCACGTACAGCAGGACCTGCTGCTGGCGGACCAGCGGACTGCCGGGATCCTGCCCGCTGACGGATCGGGCGGCCACGAGTTTCTGTGTCAGGAACTGGCACGCGATCATCACCAGGATCATGGCGACGGCGAGCACGGCCGCGGCGGCCGGGTCGCCGCCGCCGTGGACCAAGGAGGCGGACAAGGGTGCACCGAAAATGCTGGACGAGTCGAATTGGACCACCTGCGCCCGGCCCATGGCTCCGATGCCATCGCCCTGTTGCGAGGCGTTGGAGATCCCCGACAGGACCTGAAACAGGGCGAGGAAGAACGGTGCCTGGATCAGCAGGGGCAAGCATGCCGAGAATGGATTGGTGCCGTGCTTCCGGTACAGGGCCATTTGTTCCTGGGCCATGGCCTGCCGTGAGCCCTGGTCTGTCCTGCCCTTGTACCTGTCCTGCAGTTCCTTCAGGTCGGGCTGCAGGAGGCCCATCCTGCGCTGGGCCCGGACCTGCGCCAGGAACACCGGGATGAGGGCCGCACGGATCACCAGGACCAGGCCCACGATGGCCAGGGTCCAAGTCCAGCCTGACGCTGCAGGCATTCCCGCAGAGCTCAGGCCGTCGTGGAAGGCCACCATGATGACGGACACCAGCCACCGGAATGGTTCCATGACCGCTGCAACAACATCCACCGAGTCCCCCATCCGCCAGTTGCTGCAAAGCTACTGCCGATCCGGGAAACAGGAAAGCCCCCGGAATCTCGGGGGATTCCGGGGGCTTAGCCTGTAGCGGTGGGGAGGCTCGATCTCCCGACCTCACGATTATGAGTCGTGCGCTCTAACCAACTGAGCTACACCGCCACGAATGAGAAAAACCTGCGTCAAGCCGGTCAAAACCGCCTTGACACAGGCCCTCATTCAGAGCCCCCCACCGGAATCGATCCGGTGACCTCGTTCTTACCAAGAACGCGCTCTACCACTGAGCTAGGGGGGCAACGAGTAAATACTCTACCGGAAGATTTACGCACCAACAAATCGGGATCGACGCCGGGCGGGAGCGATCGAAACAGCTGCGTGGGCGCCGGGCGATGGCGCGGTATTCCGCGTCATTCCGCGGTTTCCGGGCATCGAAAAGACAAAGCGGACGACGCCGGGAAGCGGCTTGGGCGGCCACCCTCCAACGCCTCGGCGGGCAAATGTGGTGAGGCCCACACCTTGCTGGTGGTTAAGCGCCGGTGGGCCGGCTCAAAAGAGCCGGCCCACCGTCGTCGTCAATTTTTCACACCCGCAGGAGGCTTACCACTTGCCCTTGCGGTTGAAGTCGCGGTGTCCGCTGTCGCCGCCGTGGCGGGGCTTGCGGGAGCCGTCACCGTGGCCACCGAAGCGTGAATCGCCGGCCTGGCCGCGGTCGCTGAAGGAGCGCTCGGACCGCTCACTGTACGAACGTCCGCCGCGCTCAGCGGAGGACCGCTCGCCGTCATTCTTGCGGAATTCCTTCTTGAACCCGCCGTTGCCCTTGAAATTGCCGCCACGGTCGCCGCCACGGTTGCCTTGGTAGGCGCCGCGGTCGCCCGAGGGCTTGCGGCCGTTGTCCAGCTCAAGGTGGATCAGCTCGCCGCCGATCCGGGTGCGGGACAGGGCCCGCAGCTGCTCGGGGCTCAGGTCCGCCGGGAGCTCCACCAGGGAGTGGTCCGAGCGGATGTCGATGCCGCCGATCTGGGCCGAGGAAATGCCGCCCTCGTTGGCAATGGCGCCGACGATGGAACCGGGCATGACGCGCTGGCGGCGGCCCACCGCGATGCGGTAGGTGGCGTTGCCCTCGGTCAGCGCACGGGTAGGCCCACGGGAGCCGAAGCCGTCCTTGGAGCGTTCACGCTTCTGGAATTCGGGAGCAGCGGGCAGTTCCTTGACCAGCAGCGGCTGTCCGCCCTGGGCCATGACTGCCAGTGCCGCAGCGATTTCTGCTGCCGGCACCTTGTGCTCTTCCTCGTAGGAGGCGATCAGGTCGCGGAACGCCGCGACGTCCTCGGACTCAAGGGTCTCGGTGATGCGCTCGGCGAACTTGCCCAGGCGCAGCGTGTTCACGGTCTCGGCGGTGGGCAGGTGCATCTGCTCCACCGGCTGGCGGGTGGCCTTTTCGATGGCGCGCAGCAGGTACTTCTCGCGCGGCGTCATGAACAGGATCGCGTCACCACTGCGGCCCGCACGGCCCGTGCGGCCGATGCGGTGCACATAGGACTCGGTGTCGTGCGGGATGTCGTAGTTGACCACGTGGCTGATGCGCTCTACGTCCAGGCCACGGGCGGCGACATCGGTGGCCACCAGGATGTCGATCCGGCCTTCCTTCAACGCGTCCACAGTGCGCTCGCGCTGCTGCTGCGGGATGTCGCCGTTGATGGCGGCGGCCTGGAAACCGCGGGACTTCAGCTTGTCAGCCAGGTCCTCGGTGGCCATCTTGGTGCGCACGAAGGCGATGACGCCGTCGAAATCTTCCACTTCGAGGATGCGGGTCATGGCATCGAGCTTGTGCGGGCCCATGACCTGCAGGTACCGCTGGCGGGTGTTGGCGCCGGTAGTGGTCTTGGACTTGACGGAGATCTCGGCCGGGTTGTTCAGGTATTGCTTGGACATGCGGCGGATCTGGCTCGGCATCGTGGCCGAGAACAGTGCAACCTGGCGGTCAGACGGGGTCTGCTGGAAGATCTGCTCCACGTCTTCGGCGAAGCCCATGCGCAGCATCTCGTCGGCCTCGTCCAGGACCAGGTACTGGAGTTCGGACAGGTCCAGGGAACCCTTGGAGATGTGGTCGATCACGCGGCCCGGGGTACCGACAACAACCTGGGCACCGCGGCGCAGGCCGGCGAGCTGGGGACCGTAGGCGGAGCCGCCGTAGACGGGAAGGACCGTGAAGTCATCGATGTGCTTGGCGTACGAGGTGAAGGCCTCGGCAACCTGGAGCGCGAGCTCGCGGGTCGGGGCCAGAACCAGGGCCTGGGTCTTGCGTGACGGGCCGTTGAGGTCGTGGAGTTCGGCCAGGCGGGACAGTGCCGGTACTGCGAATGCTGCAGTCTTACCGGTTCCGGTCTGGGCGAGGCCCACAACGTCGCGGCCTTCGAGCAGCAGCGGTATGGTGGCGGCCTGGATGGGGGACGGCTTTTCGTACCCGACATCCTGCAGGGCGGCCAGGACACGGCCATCGATGCCGAGATCGGCGAAGCGGACGCCGTCTTCGTCGTCCTCGTCAGCCTTGGCTGCGGGGGCTTCTTCCGCTTTCGCGGCGGGAGCAACCGGGGCGGTTTCGGGAGCCTCAGCGGTTTCAGCGGCAGCCTCTGCTGCGGGCGCAGCGGGCTCGGTGAATTCGATGCTGACGTTTGCTTCGGGGGTGGTTTCGTTCTGGTTTTCGGGCATAGGGAGATATTCCTCATCCATAGGGGGCCAGGCGGCACTACCCGAGGTGAGCGGAGCCGCAGTACGCGTGCCGATGGTGCCGGGCAAACATTGACCGGCCGGTCACAGAAGTCCGGCGCTTTCGCAATCCCGTGGCAGGACTTCGCGCTGCATCTCTTGGCTGCTATCCCAGCAGTCTGTACAGCGTTTTCTTTAGCCGGCTCTCCCTATGAAAATGCCCGCATCGCTTGCGCGGGCCCCAACACTTGCCAGTCCTGCCTCAAAAATTGGGCAGGAATAAGGGATTTCCGGAGTGGGGGATATTTCAAGTGTAGGGCACGGACACCGCCGACGGGAAATTAAGGGCCCGACGACGGCGGTGAGCTTGCGCACACAGCGAACGGACAGCGCGCCACGGGGTGCGCCGGGGCTACTCCCCCAGCCGCCGCAGCAGTACCTCGAACCTGGTGTGGTACTCCTCCTGGAGCCTGATCTCGCCGTCGGCCTCTGCATCGCGCAGGGCCTCGACAGCCTCCGCGTCCGGCGCACTGAACCATCTGCCGATGGTCACTCCGTGGCGCGGCACGAACGTGCGGTGGATGTAGTCGCCCGACTGGATGGTGCCCGTACGGATGACGCGCAGGTAGGCTCCCACGCGCCCTTCCTCGGTGAAGCGCTTCACCCATTGGGGTTCTTTCATCCGGCGCTGGAAGGTGGCGCAGGGGACGCGCGGGGAGGTGACCTCGAGGACGACGTCGGCCCCCACCTGCCAGCGCTCCCCGATCACCGCGTTGGTTGGTTCAATGCCGGAAACCCGCAGGTTTTCGCCGAAAATGCCCGGCGGCAGCTCACGGCCCAGCGTGCCGGCCCAGAAATCCGCGTCGGACTGGGAGTAGGCGTAGATGGCCTGGTCCTCGCCGCCGTGGTGGACCCGGTTGGCCTGGATATCCCCGTGCACACCCAGCTTGTGGACCTTCACGGGACCGTCAGACGGGCGTTTGTCGATCGCCGTGACGCCAACATTTCCCTGGTCTCCCAGGAGTTGGTGGACGCGGCAGACGGCGAGGACAGAAGCTGGTTCCATGGCTTCAGTCTAGGGTTCCTGCCAGCCGTACCAATCTCGTCAACGGACTCTTGCAGGGACTACGCTGGGTCGAGACTTGCATGTGGGGGTGCAGCGCTGCGCCCAAATAGTGTGGACAACTGAGGGGGACGGCCGTGGAGTCGAATGAAAAAGACCCGAAAGCGGACCCGGAAAAAGGGCCTCCGGAGGGAAGCGGAACCGCCAAGCCCCCGCCTTGGCAGGTCCCCAAGCCTGAGCTGCGTCCCGACCTCCCCAAGGAGCCTGTCCCCCTGGTGGACCCGTTTGCCCGTGAGCGCGAAAAGCAGCTCAACTCGGCGGCGGCGCGGAAGAAGCGCTCCCAGCGCCGCACGGTGGTGGTAGGCCTGGGCGTGACCGCGCTCCTGGCCGGGACCATCACGGCTGTGGTGGCCAGCAACGAGGACGACCCCGAGTACGCGCAGGTCTGCTTCAACGACGACACCGGCGAGCGCGTTGAGGACACCAACTGCGACAGCTCCGCCGGCCGCAGCGGCGGCGTTTACGCCTGGTATTTCTACTCCCGCGGGGCCAGCGTCCCGTCGGTGGGCCAGAACAGGTCCACCGCGCCCGGCTACACGCGGACCATCCCCAGCGGGGCAAAGGCCTCCACCGGTTACAGCAGCAAGGGCGGCACGGTCAGCCGCGGAGGCTTCGGCTCCAGCGCCAAGAGCGGCTCAAGCGGCGGCGGCAAGGTTTCGGGGGGCTGACCGGTGAAAAGAATGTTGTCTGAGCCCCGGCCGGGCTGGAAGCAGAAGATCGAAGAGCAGGGCCTGGTCTTCTCCGCCACCACCATGGATGACGGCCGCCGCATTGAGTACTGGAACGAATCGGCGTACTACGAATTCACCATGGACGAGGTGGAAACCCTTGAGGTCGTCGCGGAGGACATGCACCGGATGTGCCTGGAAGCGGCAAAGTTCCTGGCTACCGGTGCAATGGGGAGCATCGGCATCGGCCCCCAGGCATTGGAGCTGGCTGCCGAATCCCTGCAGGCCGCCGACGTGGACGTCTACGGCCGGTTCGACTTCATCTACGACGGCCGGGGCGGGCCGGCCAAGATGCTCGAATACAACGCCGACACCCCCACCGGACTCATCGAAGCCGCCGTCGCCCAATGGTTCTGGCTGCAGGACGTCCACCCGGAGAAGGACCAGTGGAACGGCATCCACGAGGCCCTGATCCGGCAGTGGAAGAAGTTCCAGTACCGCACGGGCATGAGCACCCTCCATGTGGCCCACTCCGAGGTGGAGGAATCCGGCGAGGACTGGATGACCGCCGCGTACATGCGCGACGTCGCCAGCCAGGCGGGGTGGACCACCATCGGGATCAACATGTCCGATATCGGCTGGGACCCCAACCTGAACCGGTTCGTGGACCTGGACAACTTCATGATCAGCACCATCTTCAAGCTGTACCCCTGGGAGCTGATGATGAGGGAGGAGTTCGGGCCCCGCCTCCTGGAACGGGCGCATAACCCACGCTGGGTTGAGCCGGCCTGGAAGATGCTGCTCTCCAACAAGGCCCTGCTGGCCGCGTTGTGGCACCTCTACCCGGACCACCCCAACCTGCTGCCCGCGTACCTCAGCAGCCCGGGGCCGCTGAAGGAATGGGTGGCCAAGCCCCTGCACGGCCGCGAAGGCGACAACATCCGGATCCACGCGGACGGCATCAACCTGGAGCAGCCCGGCGGTTACGGACGCGAGGGCTGGTGCTACCAGCAGTACCACGCCCTTCCCGACTTCGACGGCAACCGTCCTGTGCTGGGCCTCTGGGTGGTGGACGGCGAATCCGTGGGCTGCGGCATCCGGGAATCCGACGGGCCGGTCACTGACTACTTCTGCCGCTTCGTGCCCAACACCATCGACGCACCGGCCCCCCTTTCGGCGCTGGCCAACTCCAGCAAGGCAGGTATCGCCCTATGAACCCGGAGACAGCATGAGCACGGACATTACGACGAAGGGAGGTCCCGGCGGCGGACCCGGCACCCCGGTGCCTGGCAAGGGCTTGCGGGCCGGGATCCTGGACCTGGGCGACTCGGTGATGCTGGGGCTGGCCTCCACCGCCCCGGTGTACTCGCTGGCCGCCACCCTCGGCCTGATCGTTGCCGTCAACGGCAACTACACTCCCCTGATCCTGCTGCTGGGGTTCGTCCCGGTCCTGTTCATCGCCTACGCCTTCCGCGAGCTCAACAGTGCCATCCCGGACTGCGGCACCACCTTCACCTGGTCCCGCCAGGCCTTCGGCCCGTGGGCGGGCTGGCTGGGCGGCTGGGGCGTGGCGCTGGCCGGGATCGTGGTCCTGGCCAACCTCGCCCAAGTGGCCGGCCAGTATGTTTGGCTGCTGGTGGGTGACGGGTCGCTTGCGCAGAACAAGGTGGTGGTCACCGCCACGGGGCTGCTGTTCATCGTGTTGATGACCTTGGTGAACTACCGCGGGATCCGGCTGGGCGAACACGTCCAGCGGGTGCTGACCTACGTCCAGTACATTGCCCTGGGCATCTTCGCGCTGGCGCTCGTCATGCGCATCGTGGGCGGTGCGCCGGAGGGCCAGGCCTTCGATATCGAGTGGTTCAACCCGGCGGGTGCCTTTGCCGACCCCGGTGCCGTGGTCCATGGAACCCTCCTTGCCCTGTTCATCTACTGGGGCTGGGACACCTGCCTTGCCGTGAACGAGGAAACCGAGAACCCCACCAAGACTCCCGGCCGCGGAGCCGTGATCTCGGCTTTCGTCCTGATGGCGATCTATGTTTCGGTGGCGCTGCTGGTGATGATGTACGCCACCGTGGGGTCCGAGGGCATCGGCCTGGGCAATGAGGCCAACAAGGACGATGTCTTCCTCGCCATGAAGGACGTGGTCCTGGGGCCCTGGGGCTGGCTGATCGTCGTCGCGGTCCTCGCCTCCGTCCTGTCCTCCACGCAGACCACCATCCTCCCGACCGCCCGCGGCACCCTGTCCATGGGCGTCCACGGAGCTCTTCCGGCGAAGTTCGCCGAGGTCCACGAGCGGAACCAGACGCCCGGTTTCTCCACCCAGGTGATGGGCGGCGCGGCGGCTGCCTACTACGTGGCCATGAGCTTCCTGAGCGAGAACCTGCTGGCGGACTCCATCAGCGCCATCAGCCTGTTCATAGCGTTCTACTACGCCCTCACCGGATACGCCTGCTTCTGGTACTTCCGGGCCACCCTGCGGGGCTCTGCACGGAACCTCTGGTTCCGCGGCATCCTGCCGCTTCTCGGGGCACTGCTGCTGACCGCTGCGTTCTTCGTCTCCGCCGTGCAAATGTGGGACCCGGCGTACGGCGATACCCAGATCCTCGGCGTCGGCGGTGCCTTTGTCAGCGGCGTGGTGCTGCTGGCGCTTGGGGTGGTCCTGGCAGCCGTGTGCCGGTTCCTCCCGGCCACCCGCGGCTACTTCGAGGTGAAGCGTTGAGCGCCGGCCCGTCCGACGTCCTGGACCTGGACTCCCTGCTGTCAGCGGAGGAACTGGAGCTCCGCGAGCACATCCGCGACTTCACCCGCCAGCGGCTCAAACCGGAGATTGCCCGCTGGTACGAGGACGCCGTGTTCCCGCTGGAGCTGGCGACAGAACTCGGTGAGCTGGGTGTCCTGGGGATGCACCTGGACGGCTATGGTTGCCCGGGCCGGTCCGCCGTCGAATACGGGCTGGCGGCCATGGAGCTGGAGGCCGGGGACTCCGGCATCCGCACGTTCGTCTCCGTGCAGGGCTCCCTGGCCATGACCGCCATCCACACCTGGGGCTCGGAGGAGCAGAAACAGCAGTGGCTGCCCCGGATGGCCGCCGGCGAGGTGATCGGCTGCTTCGCCCTGACGGAGCCCACCGCAGGTTCAGACCCCGCCTCCATGGCCACCTTTGCGCAGCGGGACGGCACCGGAGACGGCGCCGGCTGGGTGCTGAACGGGGCCAAGCGCTGGATCGGGCTGGCCTCCGTGGCGGGCGTCATGGTGGCCTGGGCCATGACGAACGACGGCGTGCACGGCTTCCTGGTGCCGGCCCGAACCCCCGGCGTGACGGCCACGCCCATCCGGCAGAAGCTGTCCATGCGCGCGTCCATCCAATGCGACGTGGTGTTCGACGACGTCCGGCTCGGTCCGGAGGCGCTCTTGCCGGCGGCCCGCGGGCTGCGCGGGCCGTTCACCTGCCTGAACGAGGCCAGGTACGGCATCGCCTGGGGCGCCATGGGCGCGGCCCGCGACTCCTACGAGGCCGCACTGGCCTACTCGCAGGACCGGTTGCAGTTCGGCAAGCCGCTGGCCGGATACCAGCTCACCCAGGAAAAGCTGGTGAACATGCTGGTGGAGATCCAGAAAGGCACCCTGCTGGCGCTGCACCTGGGCCGGCTGAAAGATGCCGGGACCATCCGGCCGGAGCAGATCTCCCTGGCCAAGCTGAACAACGTCCGCGAGGCCATTGCGGTGGCACGGGAAGCCCGGACCATCCTGGGCGGCAACGGCATCACCGGCGACTATTCACCGCTCCGGCACGCCGCGAACCTTGAGTCCGTCCGGACCTACGAGGGCACCGACGAGGTGCACACCCTGATCCTCGGCCGGCATATCACCGGCTTGGACGCCTTCCACTGACCCCGCTCCCCCAACCAGCCGGGAGGGCGCCGGGGTCACAACGGATTACGCGGAGAAGCCGCCGTCGACCTTGATCAGCTGCCCGGACACCCAGCGGCCGGCCGGCGAGAGCAGGAACGCGACGGTCCCTGCGACGTCGGCCGGGGTACCGAGGCGGCCTGTCGGCTGCTTTGCCGTGAGCTCGTCCTTTATCTCGGGAGTCATCCAGCCGGTATCCACCGGGCCCGGGTTCAGGACGTTCGCGGAGATCCCCTGTGGACCCAGTTCGCGGGCGGCGGCAATCACGATCCTGTCCAGGGCACCCTTCGAGGCCCCGTACGGCAGGTTGAACGCTGTGTGGTCGCTGGTCAGCGCCACGATCGCGCCGCCGTCGTCCGTGGCCTGGCGGGCGAAGGCTGCAATCAGCTGCCAGCTGGCGCGCGTGTTGACGGCGAAGTGCCGGTCGAAGGACTCAACGGTGGTGTCCAGCACCCCTGAGTCCACCGATTCGGCGTGGCTGAGCACCAGGGCCTGCAGCGGGCCGGCAAGCTGCCCGGCCTCGGCCACCAGCCGCTCCGGCACGGCGGGATCCTGCAGGTCTGCGGGGAGGGCGTGGACCTTGGCGCCGATGGCTTCGAGCTCGGCCGTGAGGCGGAGGACATCGTCCGGCTCGCTCCCCCACGGCATCCGGGCGTCGTAGCCGGCCCAATAGGAGAGGACAAGGTCCCAGCCATCGGCGGCAAGCTGCCGGGCAATACCGGCGCCGATATTCCCGGTCCGCCCGGCGCCGGTGACCAACGCAACGGGGCGGGCAGCTGCGGGTTCGAGTGGTTCCATCCGACCAGCCTAGCGGCGGCCCGTGATGCGCTGGTTCAGGCCGCCGCTGGCTCCGCGTCCCGCGAACTGCGGTTCCGGCGGATCGTGGCGCTGATGACCGCGGCGATGGTGCACATTGCCGCGGCGCCAAGCCAGGCGTAGGTGTAGTGCCCGGTGGCATCACGCAAGGCCCCGGCGGCGATGGCGGCCGCGGCGGCTCCCAGCTGGTGCGCCGCGAACACCCAGCCGAAGACCACGCTGCCGTCCGCGCCGAACGTCTCGCGGCAGATGGCGGCCGTGGGGGGAACGGTGGCCACCCAGTCCAGTCCGTAGATCACCACGAAGACGATCATGCTGGGCTGCACCTCGGCATTCAGCAGCAACGGCAGCACCAGCAGGCCGATGCCGCGGAACTGGTAGTAGACGGCCAGCAGCACGCGCGGATTGAACCGGTCGGTCAGCCAGCCGGAGGCGATGGTGCCGATGATGTCGAAGATCCCGACGACGGCGAGCAGCCCTGCGGCGGTGGTTTCGGGCATGCCGTGATCGTGCGCGGAGGGGATGAAGTGGGTGCCGATCAGGCCGTTGGTGGTGGCGCCGCAGATGGCGAAGCCGGCTGCGAGCGCCCAGAAGGTCCGGACTTTGCTGGCCCGGCGGAGTACCTGGAGGGCGCGGACAGCGGCGTTGGCGCGTGGTCCGTCCGGGGCGGCGGCGGTTGTGGTTGCCTCCTGCTCCACGGCCTCAACCTCCACCGCGGGGGCCGCACCATACGGCAGCACCCCGACGTCGGCGGGCGAGTTCTTGAGGAACTTCAACACCAGCGGGACCACCGCGAGGGCGCCGGCGGCAATCAGCAGGGAGGCCTGCCGCCAGCCGGGATCCTGCGCGAGCAGGGCGATGAACGGCAGGAAGACCAGCTGGCCGGCCGCACTGCCTGCGGTGAGGATCCCAATGACCAGCCCGCGGCTCCTGGTAAACCAGGTGTTGGCGATGGTGGCGGCGAAGACCAGCGCCATGGAACCGGTGCCGAGCCCGATCAGCAGGCCCCAGGTCAGCAGGATCTGCCAGGACTGGTTCACCAGCACCGTCAAGGCGCTGCCCAGGCCGATCAGGACCAGGGCCGTGGCCGTGACCGCCCGTACGCCGAACCGTTCCATCAGGGCGGCGGCGAACGGCGCGGTCAGGCCGAAGAGCACCAGGTTGATGCTGACAGCCGCGGAAAGGACCGTGGTGGACCAGCCGAATTCCTGCTGGAGCGGGACCATGAGGACTCCCGGTGCCGCCCGGAATCCGGCCGCCCCGACGAGTGCCAGGAACGCCACGGCGGCGACGATCCATGCCGGATGCAGCCGGCGGCGCTGTACTGTGCCCGGCCCGGTGGCGGTTGCCGCCGAAGTCTTGGCTGCTTCCTCGGGCAGGGTGCTCACGCTGCCGTTCCTTTCCCGGCTGCAGTGGACAACCGGATGGGCTGCTCGGACCGTGACCGGCTGTGCCAGCTGGTGTTGGCCGCGGTGAGGCGTTCTCCGCATTCGGTGCAGGTATCGGCTGAGGTGGTGGGTTTCCCGCAGCCCGAATGGATGACGTACAGGTGTGCCTTGTCCGAGGGCGCGGCCAGGTGCTTTTCCGCCCAGATGGTGACCGCATTCAGGACCGGGAGTGCGTCTTCGCCCATAGGTGTCAGCACGTACTCCTGGCGGGTGCGGCCGCCGTCATCGTACGCCTTCTTCTCCAGCAGCCCGGACTCGACCAGACCTGCGAGCCGCTTGGTGAGCACGGAGTCGGCCACCTCGAGGCGCGCTTTCATGGCATCGAAGCGCCCGTTCCCGAAGAAAACCTCGCGCAGGACAAGGATGGACCAGGGGTCCCCCAGGATGTCCAGGCCGCGGGCCATGCTGCAGGTGCGTTGGGACCAGTCGGATCGGAGAGGCATACGGGAACCCTAGCTGACTTTCTTCAAGAAAGCCAGGGTTCCCGTATGGCCGCTAGGGAATTGCGGTGAAGGCCTGGTCCAGGTCGGCGATCAGGTCCTCAACATCCTCGATGCCGCAGGACAGGCGCAGCAGGTTCACCGGAACGGCCAGCTCGGTGCCCTTGACCGAGGCGTGGGTCATCTCGGACGGGTAGTTCATGAGTGATTCGATCCCGCCCAGCGACTCGGCCAGGGTGAACACCGACGTGGACTCGGCCACCTTCCGGGCAGCCGCTTCACCGCCCTTGAACTGCACGGATACCATGCCGCCGAATTTGCGCATCTGCTTCCTGGCCAGCTCGTGGCCGGGGTGCGACGGCAGGCCCGGGAACAGGACAGCCTCAACCTCGGGCCGTTCCAGCAGCCACTCGGCCACCGCCTGGCCATTTTCGCTGTGCCGGTCCATCCGCACGCCAAGCGTCTTCAGCCCGCGGGTGGTCAGGAACGCGTCCATGGGTCCGGACACCGCCCCCACCGCGAACTGCACGAACCCGATCTTCTCCGCCAGTTCCGCGTCTTTGACCACCACGGCGCCGCCCACCACATCCGAGTGTCCGCCGATGTACTTGGTGGTGGAGTGGACCACGACGTCGGCACCGAGGGCGAGCGGGTTCTGCAGGTAGGGCGAGGCAAAGGTGTTGTCGACCACCAGGAGGGCCCCGGCGTCGTGCGCGATGTCCGCGAGCGCGGCGATGTCAGTGATCTTCATCAGCGGGTTGGAGGGCGTCTCCACCCACACGAACCTGGTCTTGTGCGCGGCGACGGCGTTCCTGACAGTGTCCAGGTTGGCCATGTCCACGGGTGTGTTGCCAATCCCCCAGTCCCCCAGCACGCGGCTGATCAGCCGGTAGGTGCCGCCGTAGGCGTCATTGCCGAGCACGATGTGGTCGCCCGGGCGGGTGAGCGCGCGGATGAGCGCGTCTTCCGCGGCCAACCCGGAACTGAAGCTGTAGGCGTGCGTGCCAAGTTCCAGGGCGGCGAGCTGTTCCTGCAGGGCATCCCTGGTGGGGTTGCCGCCGCGGCCGTACTCGTAGCCGCTGCGCAGGCCGCCGATGCCGTCCTGGGCATAGGTGGAGCTGAAGTGCAGCGGCGGTACCACGGCGCCGGTACGGGGCTCGAAGGCCTGGCCGGCGTGCACGGCGCGGGTGTTGAAACCCTGGTTCTCAGAGGCAGTCATGGGTGCTCCTTTTAGTTACTGAGGTAGGCCAGCAGGTCGTGCCGGGTGAGGATTCCCACGGGCGCGCCCACGAAGGTGACCATCAGGGTGTCCGTGTCCGAGAGCAGCTCCCTGGCGGCGGAGATGGTCTCCAGTGATCCGATCACGGGCAGCTTGGGTCCCATATGTTCGGAGATCTTGTCCGTCAGCTTCGCCTCGCCGCGGAACAGCTTTGCGGTCAGCGTGCGCTCATCCACAGCGCCCAGGACCTCGCCCATTACCACGGGCGGCTCCTGCGAGAGGACCGGGATGTGGCTGACGCCGAACTCGGTCATGATGTTGATGACATCGCGCACGGACTCGTTGGGATGGATGTGCACCAGGTCCGGCAGCTCGCCGTTCTTGGACTTGATAACCTCCCCCACTGACGTTTCCTCTCCGCCGGAGAGGAAGCCGTAGGAGCGCATCCACTGGTCGTTGAAGATCTTGGCCAGGTAGCCTCGCCCGGAATCGGGCAGGATGACGACGACGACGGCACTTTCCGGCAGGTCCCGGGCGGCTTTGAGGGCTGCCACGACGGCCATCCCGGAGGAACCGCCCACCAGCAGGCCTTCCTCCCGTGCAAGGCGCCGGGTCATGGCGAAGGAGTCAGCGTCGTTGACGGCGATCACGTCGTCGGGGACGGTCTTGTCATAGTTGGCGGGCCACATGTCCTCGCCCACGCCCTCAACAAAGTAGGGGCGCCCGGTCCCACCTGAGTAGACCGAGCCCTCGGGGTCGGCGCCGATGATCCGGACCACGCCGCCGTCGGACTCCGGCCGGTCCGCCGATACTTCCTTCAGGTAGCGCCCGGTGCCGGTGATGGTGCCGCCGGTGCCGGCGCCGATGACGCAGTGCGTGACCCTGCCGTCCGTATCGCGCCAAATCTCCGGACCGGTGGTCTTGTAGTGGCTGCCCGGAGCTGCCGGATTGGAGAACTGGTCCGGTTTGTAGGCACCGGGTGTTTCGCGGGTAATCCGGTCCGAGACGCCATAGTAGCTTTGCGGGCTGTCCGGCGGGACAGACGTGGGGGTTACCACTACTTCGGCACCGTAAGCCTGCAGCACGGCACGCTTGTCCTCGCCCACCTTGTCCGGAACCACGAAGATGCATTTGTAGCCCTTTTGCTGGGCCACCAGGGCCAGGCCCACGCCGGTGTTGCCGGACGTCGGCTCCACTATGGTGCCGCCGGGCTTCAGCTTTCCGTCGCGCTCGGCGTCCTCGATCATCTGCGCCGCAATACGGTCCTTGATGGAGCCGCCGGGGTTCAGGTACTCCAGCTTGACCAAAACGGTGGCCTTGATGCCCTCGGTCACGTGGTTGAGTTTGATGAGCGGCGTATTGCCGATGAGATCCAGGATGGACTGGGCGTACTTCATAGGTACAAAGCTACCGCTTCCTGCGCGGCCGTCCCTGCCCGGGATGCGAGGATAGGCCGGTGAAGCAGTTCGCATGGCTGAAAGCCGCCCGGAGCTACCTGCTGCCCGGCGCAACCCTGGCGGCAGGCTTGGCCGCCCTCGCTGTCGGCGCCCTCCCCATCCCGGCCTTCGGCGAGTTGGCCGGGCGAACCATTCCCATCCTTGCGTTCGTGCTGGCAATGTCCCTGGTAACCGAGCTGGTGGACGAGGCAGGGCTGTTCCGGGTAGTGACGGACCGCCTGGCTGCGATGGGCCGGGGCCGCGTTTTCACCCTGTGGCTGCTGGTGGTTGCCGTGGCCACAGTGGCCACGGTATTCCTGTCCCTGGACACGACGGCGGTGCTGGTGACACCGGTGGTTGTCCTCCTGGCCGTCCACGCCCGGATCCCACCGCTGCCGTTCGCGCTGACCAGCATCTGGTTGGCAAACACCGCATCACTGCTGCTGCCCGTTTCCAACCTGACGAACCTCCTGGCCCAGGACCGCCTTGGCCTGACCCCCTGGCGCTTCGCGGGACTGGTGTGGGCCCCCGCCGTCGTGGGCCTGCTGGTCCCCCTCATCCTGCTGTGGCTGGCGTTCCGCCGGGAACTGCGCGGCCGCTACGGGCCGCAGCCCGTGCATCCCGTGCGAGACCGCACCCTGCTGAAGGCCGCCGCCGTGACGCTCCTGGTCCTGCTGCCGGCGCTGGTGTCAGGAGTTCCGGTCCAGTACCCCGCCCTTGCCGCGGCGGCGGTCCTGCTGGCGGTCTTCCTGCGCCGCAGGCCCTCGGTTTTGCGGTGGTCCATGGTCCCCTGGCGGCCGCTGATGCTGACGGTGGGCCTGTTCATGCTCATGGAAACCCTGCACGCACATGGGCTCACCACGTTGCTGGCCGGCATTGCCGGGTCGGGCGACGGCTTGCCGGCGCTCCTGCAACTGGCCGGGCTGGGCGCGGGCGCGGCCAACGCTGCGAACAACCTTCCCGCCTACCTGGCCCTGGAGCCGGTGGCTGGTTCACCGGCCAGGCTTGCCGCGCTGCTCATCGGCGTGAACCTCGGCCCGCTGGTGAGCCCGTGGGCTTCGCTGGCCACGCTGCTGTGGCATGAGCGGCTGCGGGTGCTGAACGTCCCGGTCAGATGGGGCGGGTTTGCCGTTGCAGGACTCGTGGCCGTCGTGCTGACGGTGCCTCTGGCAGTGCTGGCGCTGTGGCTGGTTTCAGGGATGCCCTGACGCTCAGGCGCCGTCCGGGGTCGTCCCGGCCTGAGGGGCCTGCGGGGCCAGGTTCTCCCAGAGCCCCATCACGTTGCCCTCGGAGAAGGGCCGATGGTCCCGCCGTTGTCGGCGGCCCGTGGGACGATGGAAGACATGACGATCGCAGAGGCACCTCCCCGGCTGGCGGCCGCTGCGGACGTTTCCCTGCGCTGGTATCCGGAGGCTCCCTACAGCCTTTCCCGGACTTTGGGGCCGCTCCTGCGCGGCAACAGTGATCCTTCGTTCTGCGTCCAGGGCGACGTCATTTGGAACGCTTTTACGGCTCCCACCGGGCCGGCCACCCTGCGGCTGGCCCCCGCGGGCGGCGAAGCGGGCGGGCCCTGGGTGGACGTCCAGGCGTGGGGCCCGGGGGCCGCAGCCGCCGTCCAGGCAGCGCCCCGGCTCTTGGGGGCCGACGACGACTGGCAGGGTTTCGACGAGCCCTCCTTCCATGCCACATTGCCCCGCATGGTCAGGGAGGCACGCAGGCGCAGCCAGTCGCTGCGCCTGCCCGCGAGCGGCCGTATGGTGGATCAGCTGGTGCCCATCATCCTTGAGCAGAAGGTGACGGTCATTGAGGCCCGGCGCGCCTACCGGTACCTGGCGCACCGCTTCGGAACACCCGCGCCCCCGGCAGGGCTGTCCACTCCGGCCGGCCTTGTCGTAGCGCCAACGGCCGCGCAGTGGCTGCAGATCCCCAGCTGGGAGTGGCACAACGCCGGCGTGGGGCCCCAGCGCTCCGCCACCGTCATGCGTGCGCTGCGCTCCGCCGTCGCACTTGAACGGCTCGCAGCGCTGCCCGCCGCTGAAGCCGCGGAAAAGATGCAGGTGATTCCCGGGATCGGTGTCTGGACCGCCGCGGAAGTGGTGCAGCGCACCCACGGCTGCCCTGACTCGATTTCCGTGGGCGACTACCACCTGGCGGCCTACGTCGGGGCGGCGCTCACCGGCCGCAGGACCGACGACGCCGGCATGCTCCGGCTGCTGGAACCCTGGCGGGGGCACCGGCAACGCGTTGTGAGGATGATCCAGAGCACCGGTTACCGCAAGCCTACGTTCGGCCCGCGGATGACCATCCAGGACCACCGCCGGCACTGACGTCCCGGACTGCCAGACCGCCCGTGCTTGATCCGGATCGCAATGGGTACGGCTACGGTGTGGCGTCCAGCCAGCCCGACGGCTGGACCACGACTGAGAGGACCCCCATGAGCTCCAATCCAGGCAGCACCAACCAGGCCGGCGGGGAACCCCTGGACGTGGATCCAACCGGGCAGGACCCGGCCGCCGTGGACCCGGGCGAGGACTGGAAGATGCAGCTCCAGCTGGCAATCTTCGACGTCGCACCGAACGCAGAGGGCAAGAACGAGGACGAGATCCGGGACATGCTCCTGGCTGAGTTCCGCCGCAGGGGCATCGAATCCCCGCCCGGCACCTGGCTGGACTCGGTGGCATCGTCGGCGTTCTACGGTGAGCCCTACATCGTTGACCTTCCGGCGGCAGTGGCCGCGGACGCCGTGGAGCCCGCCCCCACCGAGGACGTCCGGGAACGGCTCGCCTCCCGGCGGGAGCTCCAGCAGGAGAAGCTGCCGGCGGGAATCCTCCCCGCACCGTCCGAGTGGAACATCCCGGCCAACGAGGTCACCGGCGGCAGCACCCCAAGCCTGCCGCTAAAGTCACGGGCCGGATCGAACCGTGCAACCGTCCTGGCGCTGGCGGCAGCAGGGCTCGCTGCGGCTGTCCTGGCGGTTGTGGCGGCGCGGGTGTCCCGCCGTCCGACCTCGGACAGCCGCAGGAGCTAGCAGGCAGTTCTCCCCATCGAGCCCTTTGCTCCCCTTCGCATAGGCTGTTGGAAGCTTGTACTGATATGGGGGAACCGTGGCAGGCATCTATGGGGCGGACGTCGCCCAACTCCGTGCGTTGGGGAAGGCTTTGACGGCCTCCTCAACCCGTCTGACATCCACCAGGGCGGCGCTTTCCAGGGATGTGCGCGACGCAAGCCGGTGGAAAGGCTCCGACGCCGAGAGATTCCGGAGTGACTGGGACGGCACGCACAGCCTCACGCTGGGCAAAGTCATTGAGGCGCTGGCGGAGGCAGGGCGGGCAGCTGCACGGCACGCGGACGAGCAGGAGCTCGCCAGCGGCGCCCGTGACACGGCAGGCAGGACCAGTACATCAGCGCCCGACGCCCGCAAAGGGTCAGGGAACATCGGCTTCCTTGGCGAAGACCGCTCCAGTCCACGCTATCCGGACCGGGGAGAACCCAACCTGACGCCCGCTGAGCTCGACCGGCTCCGCAACAAGGTCAGTGCTGCTGCCTCCGGCGGCAACTTCCTCGCGGGCAATGACGCTGAGGTGAACGGGCTGCGTGAGGCCTTGGCTGCGCTCAAGCCCGCGCAGCTGAACCAACTGCTGGCATCGCTGTCCGACGACGAACTCCGCGACCTGGGCGCCGGCGCCGCCGGCGACGGCAAGGGATGGTTCAACTCCGAGGGAACCACCCCGTTCGAACGGCAGCAACTGCTGGACCAGCTGTTGTCCAAAGCCTCAGCGGACCAAGTGCACAGGCTGAAAGACCTCATCCCCTGGGCCCAGCCGAACGGAACGGCAATGGGCGACGCCGCCAGGCCTGGAGGTCCGGACCCAAGCACCACCAACCAGTGGATGCAACCTGCAGGACCGGTCATCGGTGAGCGCCCCAGTGCGAATGACATCAGGCAAGGTCAGTACGGTGACTGCGTTGTCCTCGCTGCCGCCGGGGCCCTGATCGATTCCAATTCCGGTTGGGCTCGGGAGCACGTCACGGACAACGGCAACGGGACCGTTTCCGTCCTGCTGTTCGACAAGAACGGGCAGGAGCAGTGGGTCACCGTCACCTCGGACCTGCCGGCGAACGCCTACGGAGGGCAGCTGGGTGCCAAAGCCGGCTTCGGCGGCAACTGGCCGGCCTATGTCGAGAAAGCACTGGCACAGGTGTACACCGAGGACGACAACAACGACGGAACCAAGAGAAGGGGCACCCCCGGACCAGGCTTGGCCGCCGGGCCACTACCGCGCCATCGAAGGCAACTGGGGCCCGGACGCTTTCCAGTACCTTGCAGGACCGGATGTGGAGCGGACCAAGGACGCGGACGTGCTGTGGGGTGCAGCCTCCGGGGGCAAGCCAGCCCTGGTGACGACGCTGGGCGAGACACCGAATGGCGCCCCGAACGGTTACCACGCCAACCATGCGTACTTTGTCACCGGAACCGATGAACGGGGAAACATCATCCTGCAGAACCCATGGGGCGCATTCGAGCCTTCCATGGTCATTTCCAAGGAGGACTTCCGCCGCCTCTTCAGTGATGCGACGGTGACCCATTGAGACCTCAACCGCTGCGGACAGCCGCCTGGGTCTTCATGCCGGCGCTCCTGTGCCTCGCGGCCTGTTCCACCCCGGCACCCAGTTCCCCCGACCCCACGAAAGACCCGGACATGACCAAGAGCGCCAGCTGCACCAATGCCGGTTCCTACCGGCTCGTCCCCTCCGTCAACGGATCGTTCCCGCTGCTTCCGGTAGCCCCCGGCGGTGCCGACGCCACACCGCTCGTGCGGTTATCCAGCACGCACCTGAAGAATGAACCGGTGACGGCGGACCTTTCGGTTGCCCTCTTCGCCAGCGGCGGTCCCGCGTCCCGGGAGTTCCGCGGCCTCGCCCTGGGCCAGGAAGCCACCTTTGACGGCTACACCATCCGGATCACGTCGATCTGCGACGGCGAAGTCCTCTTCGACCTGGTGAAGCAGCCCGAATAGAAACGCAGGGGTGGTCAAAGCCCCAGTCTGGCCACTGCTTCCTCGCGCATCTGAACCTTGCGGATTTTCCCTGAAACCGTCATCGGGAAGCTGTCGCGAACCTCCACGTAGCGGGGAATCTTGTAGTGCGCCAGCTTGCCACGGCAGTATTCGGCGACTGCCGCCGCGTCCAGCGGTTCAGCACCCGGTTTGAGGATGATGCACGCCATTAACTCCTCACCGTATTGGGCATCCGGGACCCCGATGACCTGGACATCCTGGATGGCAGGATGGGTGTACAGGAACTCCTCAATCTCCCGCGGGTAGATGTTTTCGCCGCCCCGGATCACCATGTCCTTGATCCGGCCTTCGACCACCACGTACCCGTCCTGGTCCATCCGGGCAAGGTCACCGGTGTGCATCCAGCCGTCGGCATCGATCGCTTCGGCCGTCTTGTCCGGCTGGTTCCAATATCCGGACATCACGGCGTAACCCCGGGTGCAGAGTTCACCGATCTGCCCGCGCTCCAGATCCTCCCCCGTGGCCGGGTCCACGATCCGGCTTTCCAGCTGTGGCATGGTCCGGCCCACGGTCTCGGTGCGCTGCCGGAGCGTGTCACCCTTGCGGGTCATGGTGGACACCGGAGACGTTTCTGTCATGCCGTAGCAGATGGCCACATCCACCATGTTCATCTCGGAGATCACCCGGTTCATGACCTCGATGGGACACAGCGAACCGGCCATCACCCCGGTCCGGAGCGTGGAGAGGTCATAGGAGCCAAAATCGGGGAGCGCCAGCTCGGCGATGAACATGGTGGGGACGCCATAGAGCGATGTGCCGGCAAAGTCCTGCACGGCCTCAAGCGCGGCGGCAGGCGAAAAACCGCGCCCGGGGATGATGGTGGCAGCGCCGTGGCTGAGCGCGTTCAGGTTGCCGATCACCATGCCGAAGCAGTGATAGAACGGCACCGGGATGACCACACGGTCGTGTTCGGTGTACCCGAGCAACTCGCCGATCGCGTAGCCGTTGTTCAGGATGTTGTGATGGGTCAGCGTGGCGCCTTTGGGGAATCCCGTCGTGCCGGAGGTGTACTGCAGGTTGATGGGATCGTGCGGGCTGAGCTCGGCCATGCGGGCCAACAGGTGCGCATGCGTCACGTCGTCCGCCCGTTTGAGCAGTTCGGCGTACGTGAGTTCGGCGTCCGTTTGGGGGCTGCCGGCGTTCAAGGCGTCCAGGCCGTGGTCCGGCAGGAAGACGAGCTCCTGCAGGTCCGGGCAGGTCAGCAGGGCCTGCCGTGCCATGGCCACGTAGTCGCTGTTGGTGTCCGACGGCGCCGTGACCAGCATGCGCATACCGTTTTGTTTGATGACGAATTCGAGTTCGTGGCTGCGATAGGCGGGGTTGACGTTCACCAGGATCACCCCGGCCTTGGCGGTGGCGTACTGCAGGAGCGTCCACTCGGCGCAGTTGGGGCTCCAGATGCCCACCCGCTCCCCCTTGGAGACGCCCATGGCGAGGAGCGCCCTCGCCAGCCGGTCGACGTCGTCGTTCATCTTGGTGTAGCTCCAGCGCCGCGCATCGGCGCCGGGCACGGGTGCGGCCTCGATCAGTGCGTCATGGAGCGGAAACTGCGCGGCGACGCGCTCGAAGTTGGCGCCAATGGTTTCTTCCAGGAGCGGGACGTCAGTGTCCCCGGCTGTATAAGCACGCATGCTGGAACGCTACCAACAGGATGCCGGGCAGGAGAAGGATGGCAGGGCCGGGCGCGGGCGCAACACAAGGGACGGGCAGTCGGCGCCCGGTATTGTGAAAACCATGAGTTCACCCATTGACCTGATAGCAACGTTCATCCCCAACGACGGCGAGTCCTTCCGCGTCAAGCTGGCCTTGGAAATCGCGATCGACGAGGTGGTGAACGAGCCGGGCTGCATCCGCTACGAGCTGACCGAAGCCACGGAGGAGAAGCTGGTCCTCACCGAGCAGTGGGCGTCCCAGGAAGACCTGGACAAGCACTCCAAGGGCACCGCCGTGCAGGACCTGAATGAATCGTTGAGCGCGCTGCTGGCCGAACCGGTCAAGGTGGAACGCGTCTGAGGCAGCTTTAACGCAAAAATGCGGGACCCCTGTGTGGGGTCCCGCATTTTTGCGTTAATAACGGTCTAGAAGTCGGGAATCTGAGTGCCGTCCTGGGGGCCACTCTGGGTGCCGGCGGGCTTGCCGGCCGCCGCGGCTGCCTCTTCCCGCTGGCGGGCCACATGGGCGTGGACCTCGTCCATGTCCAGCGCCTTTACCGCGTCCACCACCTGCTCCAGTTGCTGGGCGTTCAGCGCGCCGGGCTGCGAGAACACCAGTACCTTTTCGCGGAAGGCCATCAGCGTGGGGATGGAGGAGATGCCTGCCTCCGCCGCGAGCTGCTGTTCCGCTTCGGTGTCCACCTTGGTGAAGAGGACGTCCGGGTGCTTCTCGGAGACGGTGGCGTACGTGGGCCCGAACTGCTTGCAGGGGCCGCACCATTCTGCCCAGAAATCGACCAGGACAATATCGTTGCCTTCGATCGTGGATGCGAACTGTTCACCTGTGATGTCAAGGGTAGCCATAGGTCTACGCTACGCGCCCGGGATTGCCTGTGTCGCGGGTGTTCGCTCCCCGCGTTATCGGGAATACCGGGCGTACGACGACGGGACGCCGGTTCAGCAGTTGGCGTCCCACAGGTGCGGGGCCGGGGTGCGGCTGCCGGGGAGGGCGCTGGTGGCGCGCCATTCGTGGATCCATTCGGGCAGCACCAGGTCCGCCGGCGGGGCACCAAACTCCGCGATGATCTCCTCCTGGCTGACCGGGCCCCCTTTGCTGACCAGCCGGGTGGCGATGTAGGCACGCGCGTAAATCTCGCCGTCGGCCACCATGCGCTGCTCGAAGAAGATCGCCTTGGTGTCCAGCCCGATGACGCGGGTCTCGATGGTGTAGTCCTGCCACAGCTGCAGCGATTTGCGGAACGCGATCGTTTCCGCGGAAACCACGGGACTCCAGCCACGGCGGCGCATCCGCTTCCAGACGCCGCTGCGCACCATCAGGTCGAAGCGGCCAAGGTCCATGAGCGAGAGGTACATGCCGTTGTTGACGTGCATGGCGATGTCGATATCCGTGGGCAGGACGCGAAGCGGCAGGGACGACGCCTCCCACACCGGCACGGGCGCGCGCCGGGAGGAACGGAACAGCAGGAGCAGGGTTCTCAGGAGCAGGTGCATGATCCAATGCTACCCGCGGGTAACATGCTGGTCCCCTGCTGTTGCGGGTGCCGTCGCCGTAGGATTTCCTGCATGACGCAGCAACGCTACCGCGACCTGGCGGAGTGGCCCCTGATGGCAACGGCACTGGTGTTCCTGGCGGCGTACGCGTGGCAGGTCATCGGCCGGCTTGAGGGCCAAGGCGCGGACTGGCTGGAAATGGTCATGTGGGTGACGTGGTGTGTGTTCGTCCTGGACTACGCGGCGAACCTGTGGCTGGCGGAGAACCGCCGGCAGTGGTTCATCCGCAACCTCCACGAACTGGTCATTGTGGCGCTCCCCTTCTTCCGGCCCTTGCGCCTGCTGCGGCTGGTGACGCTGTTGTCGGTAGTGCACCGAACTGTGGGCGAAACGCTGCGGGGCCGGGTGGTGACCTATGTGGCGGGCTCTGCCGCCCTGCTGGTGTTCGTGGGCGCGCTGGCAGTCCTGGACGTGGAACAGTGGGCGCCCGACGCCAAGATCCTCACGTTCGGCGACGCCCTGTGGTGGGCCACGTCCACCATCACCACCGTGGGCTACGGGGACATGTATCCGGTCACGCCCATTGGGCGGCTGGTGGCGACGGCGCTGATGATGAGCGGCATCGCCGTGCTGGGCGTGGTCACCGCGTCCATCGCATCCTGGCTGGTCCAGCGGGTGGAGGACACCGCGGAATCAGTGGCCGAAGCCGTTGAAGAACCCATGCGGGTGGAAGTGGCTGAGCTGGTGGCCGAGATTGCCCTGCTGCGCCGGGAAATCGCGGAACTGCGGGACCGCCGGCCGTTGTAGCGGCAAGTACCGGACGCACCGGGCCTGAGTAGGCGCGCTGCCGGGGACGAGTACCGGGACCGAAAACTCGGGTAACTCCTACTGGTGCACGCGCCGTGGCCGGATTCCTAAACTCAGGATTCCTAGGACCACCACGCACTGGCAGGTGCACCGGGTTGCTTCCGGACGTTCCTGCCGTCACGCGGAGAGCTCCGCATTTTCTGGGTATGCGGATGCCTCCATCTTGCGCCGCCCGCGGCTCCGGCAACTGCCGAGGCCCGCGGCGCAATGGCATCTCGATGCGTCCTTCGCCAAGGGCCTGCGCCGCATGTCCTGGCTGGACCGAACCCAGATGGGCCCTTCCATGAACCAGCCGCTCCCCCCTTCCGACGGCACCAGCCGAAGCTTTGTCACCGACGAACCCCGGACGGACCTCATCACCGGCCGTCCGGCCATCAGCAACAAATTATGGGCCGGCATGGCCACGGCGGCCGTTGTGGCCGCGATGGGCGTCGGCGCGATGGCGGCACCGCCTGCCTCCGTCAGCGGGGGCACACCTGCTGCGGTTGTCCAGGTTGCGGAGGCCGCCGCGCCGTCGCCGGGTCCCGCCGTTGAATCCGGCGCCGCGGCCGACGCGGCCGGGCAAAACGCACCCGATGCGGGAGCCGCCGTCGCCGCGCCGGCACCGGCGGCCGCTCCGGCAGAGGAGGCGGCCCCGGCCCCGGCCCCCGAACCGGCCCCCGCGCCGGCAGGTGACCCCAACGTGTACACGGTGGTTTCCGGCGACACTGTGGGTGGGATTGCTGCCAGCCACGGCGTGGACATGAATGCCATGCTCGCGGCCAACGGGCTGGGCACCTACAGCATCATCTACCCGGGCCAGACGCTTCTGCTGACCGGCCCTGCCATGGCAGTGGCCGCCCCGGCTCCAGCCGCGGCACCCGCCCCCGCGCCGGCCCCGGCCCCCGCCGCGGCTCCGGCACCTGCGCCGGCGGCTCCCGCCGTCCGCACCATCTACGTGGCGGGGTCCGGCGGCCAGTCAATGGTGGACGCATGCATCGGCCCCATCCACTTCACCCCAAACGACGGGTACTCGCTGTTCATCACCGAGCACGATTTCTGCGGCGGCTGGGCACGGTTCTCCGGAATCGGCGTGGGTGAGACGGTGAGCATCCCCGGCTACGGAACCTACACCGTGACGGGCCGCGGCACAGTCCCCAATCCCGGAACCACCAACGACGTGATTGCGGTCTTCGGCGGATTCCCGCGGGCCATCCTTCAAACCTGCATCCCGGGCACCAGCACGATGCTTCTGATCGCGTTGAACTGAAGCTGCCCAACCAACACTTCACAAACTTGTCCGCGGGTCCGGGCCCCATGGGGTGGATCCGCGGACAAGGCCACGATGCACCGCCGCGCTACATGCTGTGGCGCTCCGAAATGTGTTCCACCAGTTCGCCCACGCGCTGCTCCGAGTAGTTGCGTGCGATGTCACCCTGGCTGATGATGCCCACGAGCCTGTGATCGGAGATCACCGGAAGCCGGCGGATCTGGTGCTTCTCCATCATGTCGATGGCAGCGTCAATGTTGGCGTCGGCGTCGATGCAGAACGGTTTGCCGGAGGCGAGGTCGCGGGCCGTCATCTGGCCGGGGTCGCGGCCGGCTGCGACACACTTGAGCACAATGTCGCGGTCGGTGATCATGCCCTTCAACTTGCCGTCGTCCCCGCAGATCGGCAGGGCGCCGCAATCGAGGTCCATCATCATGCGGGCCGCGTCCACAAGGGACTCGCTTTCACCGATGCATCGCGCATCCGTGGTCATGAATTCACGTACAGCACTCATTCGCTCCTCCTTCATCGATGGCTTATCGACGCAGGGCATCGGGCGCGTGCGCCGATTCTGCCAGATTACGCCCGCGCCACCACGGTGTCGACGGCGTCTTTCGGCTTAAGAGGCCCGGCCGCAAAGGGTGACAAGAGGAACGAGAAAGCCTCCGGAACCTGATGGTTCCGGAGGCTTTTCCAAGGGTGGCAGATGAGGGATTCGAACCCCCGTAGGCGTTGCCAGCTGATTTACAGTCAGCCCCCTTTGGCCGCTCGGGTAATCTGCCGAACTTCAAAAGAAGTACCCGCCGATGCAGTGTTCGGAGCGTCCGTTTCCGGTCCGTTCCGCTTCCAGTAACCGCGGGCAAGACAACTTTACAGAACTTCCGGCGAAGAATCGAATCGGGCCCTGCACCACCCGAAAACCCTTGAAATAACGGGAAATGACGCCTGATCAAGCCTCACCCAGGATGCGCCCCGCCAGCTTGGCTTCGAAGCTGAGCGCCTGCTCCGCTGTGATCTGGTTCAGCTGCACCGCCCGCTGGAGGTCCGCCCGCACCCCGTCCATCCGGGCGGAAGCATCCGCCACAGGGCTGAAGACGATCGAGGCCGCCACTGCCGCCACCGCCACCGAGGTTGCCGCTGTTGCCACCGCCCCGGCTGCAGCTGAGGTGGTCCGGGTGACGTAACGGGCGGCTTTGCGGTGCATGGTGTTCCCTTCGAGCTTTGGTCCAACTGTTCCAACTCTCGCCAGGGCGCCTTCGTTCCGGCGGTGCGTCCGCTGAGAGGGAACTGTGAATTCATCACCACCCCCGGCCCGGGCATCCGTATTAGGCTTGAACCCAGTGATCCCGGCCCTGTTCCGTGCAGGGCTCCCATCAGCAAAAGGAGAGTCATGGCTGGCGAGTCAACGTTCGACGTCGTAAGCAAAGTGGACAAGCAGGAAGTGGCCAACGCCCTTAACCAGGCCCAGAAGGAACTCACGCAGCGCTACGACTTCAAGGGCGTCGGCGCCGAGGTGGACTTCAGCGGCGAGAAGATCCTCATGAAGGCCAACTCCGAGGAGCGCGTGCTGGCCGTCCTGGACGTCCTGCAGTCCAAGCTGATCCGCCGCGGCATTTCGCTGAAGTCGCTGGACACCGGCGAGCCCTACGCCTCGGGCAAGGAGTTCCGCCTGGAAGCCTCCATCAAGGAGGGCATCGCCCAGGACCTGGCCAAGAAAATCAACAAGCTGATCCGCGACGAGGGCCCCAAGGGCGTCAAATCCCAGATCCAGGGCGACGAACTGCGCGTCTCCTCCAAGTCGCGTGACGACCTTCAGGCCACCATGGCGCTCCTGAAGGACTTCGAGGAAGCCGACCTGCAGTTTGTGAACTTCCGCAGCTAGCCTGCCGCCGCCGTCGTTCTCGACGCGCAACTAATATTCCGCTGCGCAAAACGGC
The DNA here is from genome assembly GCF_030944625.1 of Arthrobacter sp. SLBN-112. NCBI lineage: Bacteria > Bacillati > Actinomycetota > Actinomycetes > Micrococcales > Micrococcaceae > Arthrobacter > Arthrobacter sp. SLBN-112. The sequence continues at coordinate 1,993,972 of NZ_JAUSXY010000001.1, read as the reverse complement.
CGGCGCACCCGATATGTAGGGTGCGCCGGCTTTTTTGTGCGTCGACGATGGTTTTGGGGATCGCAGGTGGGTTTGTGCGTCGGGGATGGGCTGGCACGTCGGGGATCGGAAGCCCCACAAAGGACACTTCCGACGCCGGGCCCGGCACCGTCCGGAAGCGGCTACAGTTGCCGGCCGGCAAGCCGCTCCAGCCGGGCGATCCGGTCCTGCATGGGCGGGTGGGTGGCGAACAGCTTGTTGATGGCACCGCCGCGGAACGGGTTGGCAATCATCAGGTGCGAGGCGTTGACCAGGCGCTGGTCCTGCGGCAGCGGTGCAATGCTGACGCCGCGCTCGATCTTGGCCAGGGCCGAGGCGAGCGCCAGCGGATCGCCGGTGAGCTGGGACCCGTCCTCGTCGGCGTCGTACTCCCTGGTGCGGGAGATGGCCATCTGGATCAAGGACGCCGCGAAGGGCGCCAGCAGGGCCATAGCGATCATGGCCAGCGGGTTGGCGTTCCGCCGGTCACCGCCGCCGAAGAACAACAGCATCTGCCCCACGGAGGTGATCACGCCGGCGACGGCGGCAGCCACCGAGGAGGTGAGGATGTCGCGGTTGTAGACGTGCATGAGCTCGTGCCCCAGCACGCCACGGAGCTCTCGCGCATCCAGGAGCTGCAGGATGCCTTCGGTGCAGCAGACGGCGGCGTTGCGGGGGTTGCGTCCGGTGGCGAAGGCGTTGGGGTTCATGGTGGGCGAGACATAGATGCGCGGCATCGGCTGGTTGGCACGGGCCGAGAGCTCACGCACAATCTGGTACAGCTGCGGGGCCTGCGCTTCGGTGACCGGAAAGGCCTGCATGGAGCGGATGGCGATCTTGTCGCTGTTCCAGTAGCCGTAGAACGTGGTGCCGACGCCGATCAGCGCCATGATCATGATGGGCGCCGAGCTGCGGGTTCCCACCCCGATCAGTCCGCCAAGGCCCAGCAGTACCGCCCACAGAACGCCGAACAGGGCCGCCGTCTTCAAGCCGTTGTGATGATTGTGCACGTTTCCTCCTCACTAAGGGAACGGTCCGCTAGGGTACCGGGTTCCGGGCGTCGTACTGGCGGAATCCCGGCTGCAGTTGCGCCGCCAGCCATGCGCCCGCAATGCACAACGCACCGCCAAGCAACAGGACCCAGCCCTCATTCAGAATCCTAGTCGCGCCGCCGGCCAGCAGGTCGCCGATCCGCGGACCGCCGGCCACCACCACGATGAAGACGCCCTGCAGCCGCCCGCGAAGGTGGTCCGGGGCGGCGGCCTGGAGGATGGTGTTACGGAAGACGCTGCTGATGGAGTCCGCGATGCCGGCCAGGGCGCAGCAGATGGCGGCGGCCAGCAACCACAGGGTGATGCCACCGCCCGGCGCGCGGCCGGCCAGCAACACCACCAGTCCGAAGGCTCCGATGGATGCGCCCCAGCCCATCACGGAAATAACGACGGCGGTCCCTTGGCGGCGCACACTGCCCAGCGGCCCGGAGAACAGCCCGGCAAGGAAGGCGCCGACGGCGGTGCAGGCCAGCAGGATGCCCACCGTCGCCTCTCCACCGCCGATCATCACGGCCGCAACAGCGGGCAGCAGCGCCCGCGGCTGGGCGAGGATCATGGCAATGAGGTCGATGATGAACGTCATGCGGAGGTTGGGCCGGGTGCCAAGGAACCTGAATCCCTCAATTACGGAGCGGATTCCCGCCTTGCGGTGGCCCCCGGTGGGCGCCATGGGCGGAAGCCGGTACACAGCCCACAGGACGAACGCGAAGCTCACGAAGTCGATGGTGTAGGTCCAGCTGAACCCCAGCCACGCGACCAGGAGGCCGGCCAACAGTGGCCCGGCAGTCATGGCCAGGCCCAGCGAAAGCATGCTCAGGGCGTTGGCGGCGGGCAGGAGCTCCTTGCGGATGAGCATGGGGATGATGGCGCTGCGGGCCGGCTGGTTGATGGCCTGCGCACCGCTTTGCAGTGCCACCAGCAGGTACAGCACCCATACGTTGCCCAGCTGCACCCAGGCCTGCAGGGCAATGAGGCCGGTGGTCAGCCAGAGCACGGTGGTGGCCAGCAGGGCGATGCGCCTGCGGTCGTGGGCATCGGCGATGGAGCCGCCCATCAGGCCACCGAATACCAGGGGAACCAATGCGAAGACGCCCAGCAGGCCCACATAAAAGCTGTCCTGGGTCAGCCGGTACACCTCGAGGCTCACCGCCACCAGCGTGAGTTGGCTGCCGACGGCGGATACCGCTGAGCCGAGCCAGAGCCTGCGGAATGCGGGGCTCTCCTTGAGCGGCGTCATGTCAGCAAGCAGTTTCCCCACCCTGCAACCCTAATGTCACCGGGGGCGCCCTGCCGTTCACCAGAGGTTGGCAGGAGGTTAGCCAGGCCTTATTGCGATAAAGTCAAAATAAGTGTTTCAATGGAGCCATGACGGAACACTTTGACGGCCAGGACGCATGGGCAGCAGCCCTGCGTGCCCACGGCCGCAGGGTGACCAAGCAGCGGCTTGCCGTGCTCGCCGCCGTCGAACGCCACCCGCATTCACCTGCCGAAAGCATCCTGGCCGCCGCGCGCGCCGAACTGCCGGAACTGACGGCCCAGTCGGTCTACGTGGTCCTTGGCGACCTGACGGACCTGCACATGCTGCGCCGCTTCGAACCGCCACACTCCCCCGCCCTGTACGAGACGCGCGTGGGTGACAACCACCACCACGCCATCTGCATCAGCTGCGGGCGCGTGGAGGACGTGGACTGCGCCGTCGGCCACGCCCCGTGCCTCACTCCCCACTGGAACCCTGACGCCAAGCCGATGACCATCCAGATCGCCGACGTCATGTACCAGGGCATCTGCCAGGACTGCCAGCGGGCCCAACAACTTCCTCCCCAATCGTCCCTTGCAAGTAACAGAGAAATAGGAGAACAATGACTGCCGTTTCCACAACCCAGTCAGGTGCGCCGGTTACGTCCGACGCTCACTCGAAGTCAGTTGGTGCCGACGGTGCCATCATCCTGACCGACCACTACCTGGTGGAAAAACTTGCCCAGTTCAACCGCGAACGGGTTCCGGAGCGCGTAGTGCACGCCAAGGGTGGCGGCGCATTCGGCACCTTCAAGGCCTCCGAGGACATCTCCAAGTACACCAAGGCTGCGTTCCTGCAGCCCGGCGCCGAGACCGAGATGCTGATCCGTTTCTCCTCCGTCGCCGGTGAGAACGGCTCCCCGGACACCTGGCGCGATCCCCGCGGTTTCGCCGTGAAGTTCTACACCACCGAGGGCAACTACGACCTCGTGGGCAACAACACCCCCGTCTTCTTCATCCGCGACGGCATCAAGTTCCCGGACTTCATCCACTCCCAGAAGCGCCTGCCGGGCACGCACCTGCGCGACGCCGACATGCAGTGGGACTTCTGGACCCTGTCCCCCGAGTCCGCACACCAGGTCACCTGGCTCATGGGTGACCGCGGCCTGCCCGCTTCCTGGCGCGAAATGCAGGGCTACGGCTCGCACACCTACCAGTGGATCAACGCCGAGGGCGAGCGCTTCTGGGTCAAGTACCACTTCAAGTCCAACCAGGGCGTGAACTCCATGAGCAGCGAGCAGGCCGAGCAGCTCGCCGGCTCCGACGCGGACTTCTATATCCGCGACCTGTCCGAGAACATCGCCGCCGGCAACTTCCCCTCCTGGGACCTGCACGTCCAGGTGATGCCGTACGAGGACGCCAAGACCTACCGCTTCAACCCGTTCGACCTGACCAAGGTGTGGCCGCACAGCGACTACCCGCTGATCAAGGTTGGCACCATGGAGCTGAACCGCAACCCGGAGAACTACTTCGCGCAGATCGAGCAGGCCACCTTCGCGCCGTCGAACTTCGTACCCGGCATTGCCGCCTCGCCGGACAAGATGCTGCAGGCCCGCATCTTCTCCTACGCCGATGCGCACCGCTACCGCGTGGGCACCAACCACGCCCAGATCCCGGTGAACCAGCCCAAGAACCAGGTCAACAACTACAGCCAGGACGGGCAGGGACGCTTCCTGTTCAACGCCCCCTCGGTTCCGGTCTACGCCCCCAACTCCGTGGGTGGCCCTGCTGCAGTTGAGCCGCAGAACCCGGCCGGCGGCTGGGAGAACGACGGCGAGTTGACCCATGCCGCGCACTCCCTCCACGCCGAGGACAGCGACTTCGTCCAGGCCGGTGCGCTCTACCGCGAGGTCTACGACGAGGCAGCCAAGGCCCGCTTCCTGGAGACCATCACCGGTGCCGTGGGCGGCGTCAAGAGCCCGGGCATCAAGGAACGCGCCATCCAGTACTGGACCAACGTTGACGCAGAACTTGGCGCCAAGCTGCGCGCCAACCTCGGCGCGGGGGATGCCCCCTCGGCTCCGGCCTCGGATGCAGAGTCCGCCAACAAGATCGGCTAGCACTGCACTGTCCGGCCAACCGGACCGATTGGAACACCCCGCTCCCGGCCTGCCCGGGGGCGGGGTGTTCTGCTGTCTGCGCTGCGGTTTTGCACATAGGGTGCCGGAGGTCTGGCCGGTCAAGGACGGCGGCCTTAGGCTCCGTACATGAACACTTTCGCAGGCATTCCCCCGGAAGCCTTCAGCTTCTACGCACAGCTGGAAGAGAACAACAACCGCGACTGGTGGCTCGAACACAAAGGCATCTACGAAGAAGCGGTCAAGGAGCCACTCACCCTCCTGCTCTCCGAACTGGAGCCCGAGTTCGGCCCAGCCAAGCTGTTCCGCCCCAACCGGGATATCCGCTTTTCGCCGGACAAGTCGCCGTACAAGACGGCCCAAGGCGCATTCGCCGCACGCCAGGAAGGCGTTGGGTTCTATCTCCAAATCAACGCTGACGGACTGTTGATCGGCGGCGGCTACCATTCCCATACTCCCGCGCAGCTGGCCCGGTTCCGCTCCGCCGCGGATGCTTCCGCCAGCGGGTCCGCCCTGCAGGACATTGTGGACGCCGTGGCCGGGGCAGGTTTTGCCATCGAGGGCGAGAAACTGAAGACCGTCCCGCGGGGATTCGACAAAGACCATCCGCGTGCCGAACTGCTGAAGCACAAATCGTTGTCCGCAGGGGTCGAGGTCGGCCAGCCCGACTGGGTCTCCACACCGGCGGTGAAAGAGCAGGTCGCGGAACGGTGGCGGAAACTCCGTCCGCTCGTGGAGTGGGTGGGCCGCTACGCAGCCCCCTGACGCCTTAGGGTCCTGCGTCGGCCAGGCGCGTCTCGAGGTTGTTGAAGAACACTGTCAGCATCAGTTCGAATGCTTTTGTGGCGGCGTCTGGCTGGTTCATCACCACGAAATCGAACTGCAGGCCGTAGAAGGTGGAGGTGAAAAGCCTGGCATCGGTGTCCGCATATTCCTCGGGAATGCCCTGGACCATCAGCCAGTCGCGGGTTTTGTGGTGCAGCAGGCGGAAATGCTCCTGCGCGGTGCCCCGGGGCGTGGCAGCCACAATGTCCTGCGAGGTAGCCTCGAATTCGAGCCTGGTCAGGTGCCGGTTCCGCTGGGCCATGGTCCACTGCCACGAGTCGAGCAGGAAGGCCCGCCAGGCTTCCCGGTCAATGTCGCGCACATCGGTGTTGCGCATCCGGTTCAGGCGCGACTCGATGGACACCACGATGTCGTTGATCAACTGCTCCCGGCTGCCGAAGTGGTACACCAGCGTGTAGGAACTCATCCCCAGGCCCTCTGCGAGGCTCCGGAAGCTCAGTTCGGCCAGGGTCTTGTCCATCAGGTAGTCAAGGATGGCAGCAAGCAGTTCCGCTTTGCGTTCTGACCGGGAGGGACGTGCCATACATCCATCCTAGGAGCGGGAAACGCCACTGCCCGCCCGGCAGGGGCCGGGCGGGCAGTTTCACCAGGGGTGAGGGGTCGGTCAGGTCCGGGACAACTCGTCCTCGTCGTCGGACTCCTCGGCAGCCCGCCGGCCGGTGACCGGGCCGCTGTTGACGGACGCGGTGGCTTCGGCGAAGCGTTCGTTGAGCCGCGAGTGGCGCTGGCCGTAGGCAAAGTAGATGGCGAGGCCGATGACCAGCCAGAACGCAAAGAAGATCCAGGTCTCCACGGCGAGGTTGGTCATCAGGTACAGGCACAAAACCGCGGAGACAACCGGCAGCACCTTGCCAAACGGGACACGGAAGGCCGGCTTCAGGTCCGGGCGCTTCTTGCGGAGCACCAGAATTCCCAGGCTCACCACCACGAACGCGGAGAGCGTGCCGATGTTGATCATTTCCTCCAGCAGGTCCACGTTGGTAAGGCCCGCAACCAGGGCCACCGCGGCGCCGCAGATGATCTGCAGGCGCGCCGGGGTGGAACGCTTTTCGCTGGTCTTGGACAGGGCCCGTGGCAGCAGGCCGTCGCGGCTCATGGCCAGCACCACGCGGGACAGGCCCATGAGGAGCACCATGATCACGGTGGTCAGGCCCACCAGGGAGCCGAAGGCGATGACCTTGGCCGCTGACGTGTCCCCCACTGCCTCGAAGGCGGTGGTAAGCGTGGGACTCTTGGCCTCGGCCAGCTGGGTGTAGGACACCATGCCGGTCAGTGCCAGGGACACCAGGATGTAGAGCAGCGTGACCAGGGCCAGGCCGCCAAAGATGCCGCGGGGCAGCGTCTTTTGCGGGTTCTTCACTTCCTCGGCCGAGGTAGCCACCACGTCGAAACCGATGAAGGCGAAGAATACCAGGGCGGCACCGGCGAAGATGCCCAGGGTGCCGTACTGGGCCGGGGCAGCACCGGTAAGGAAACCGAAGAAGGACTGCTTCAGCACGTACGCACCGCCGGTGCCGGCGGTGGGCTCCGCTGCCGGAACGAACGGCGCGTAGTTTTCGACCTTGACGTAGGTGAAGCCCACCACGATCACGAACAGCACCACGCCGATCTTGATCAGGGTGAAGATGTTGCCGACGCGGGCAGAGAGCTTGGTGCCCAGGACCAGCAGCACGGTGAAGATGGCCACGATCAGGAAGGCGCCCCAGTAGAGGTCCACGCCGCCGAGGGGGATGGCGGGCGGGATGTCGGCCCCGGTGAGGGCAAAGACCTTGCTGAGGTAGATGCCCCAGTATTTGGCGATCACGGCGGCGGCGGTGAACAACTCCAGGATCAGGTTCCAGCCGATGATCCAGGCAAGGAGTTCGCCCATGGTGGCGTACGTGAAGACGTAGGCTGAACCGGCCACGGGGATTGCGGTGGCGAACTCGGCGTAGCACATGATGGCCAGCGCGCAGGTCACGGCGGCGATGGCGAAGGACAGCGTGACGGCGGGGCCGGCAAAGTTTGCGGCAGCCTTGGCGCCAACGGAAAAGATGCCGGCGCCCACGGCAACGGCGACACCCATGATCATGAGGTCCCAGGTGCTGAGGGAACGCTTGAGCTTGCGTCCGGGTTCATCGGCGTCGGCGATCGATTGCTCGATGGATTTTGTCCGCAGAAGATTCATTGGGAGGTCACAATCCTGGTTTGTGATGGAAACAGACCTATCAACGATAGTGTCCATCCACTGGACGGCCCCAATTGTCCCGAATAGTGAGACGGCTATTTCGCCGAACTTTATTCCGCCAACGTGCTCGGGGCCCTCCTGGTGGAGGGCCCCGAGGCGTTTTTGACCGAACTTCCTAGACGGGCCAGTCCATCAGGGTTGAGCGGATCAGGAAGCGTTTGCCCTCCGGCGCCTCCACCGAAAACCCGCTTCCCCGGCCCGGTACGACGTCCACGGCCAGATGCGTGTGGCTCCAGTAAGTGAACTGTTCCCTGGACATCCAGAACTCCAAAGGCATCGGCTGCCCTCCATCCGACAGGTCGAACAGTCCCAGCAGGACGTCTGAATCCCCCGTGGTGAATTCCCCTGCCGGGTAGCACATTGGCGAGGACCCGTCACAGCAGCCGCCTGACTGGTGGAACATGAGCGGACCGTGCCGCTCCCAGAGCATCCGGAGCAGGTCTACGGCCGCGGGCGTGAGGGCCACCCGGGAAAAGTCTTCCCCGGGCAGCGTCACCGCGGCCTCAAGCCCTTGAATGCGCATCAGAACTTCAGCACCACGCGGCCGTCGATCTTGGCATGCTTCATCTCGTCGAACACCGCGTTGACCTCGGAAAGCTCCCGCACGGAGACCGTGGGGTGGATCTTCCCCCGGGCGTAGAAGTCCAAGGCTTCCTCGAGGTCCTGGCGGGTGCCCACGATCGAGCCGCGGACCGTCAACCCCTTGAGCACAATGTCAAAGATCGGCGCGGGAAAGTCCCCCGGCGGCAGTCCGTTGAACACAATGGTGCCGCCACGGCGGGCCATCCCGATGGCCTGCCCGAACGCTGACGGGTGCACCGCAGTAACCAGGACTCCATGGCATCCTCCTGTTTCACGCTGGATCACTTCGGCCGGGTCTTCATGCAGGGCGTTGACTGTTACTTCGGCGCCGTGGGCCTTTGCCAGGGCAAGTTTGTCGTCGGCGATATCCACCGCGGCGACACGCAGGCCCATGGCCACGGCATACTGGACGGCGATGTGGCCCAGCCCGCCGATGCCGGAGATGGTGACCCACTGGCCCGGCCTCGCCTCCGTCATCTTCAGGCCTTTGTAGACGGTGACGCCGGCGCAGAGCACCGGGGCCACCTCGACGGGGTCGGATCCCGCCGGTATGCGGGCCGCGAAGCGCGAGTCCACGAGCATGTACTCCCCGAAGGAGCCGTCCACGCTGTAGCCGCCGTTCTGCTGTGCCTCGCACAGGGTTTCCCAGCCGGTGCGGCAGTACTGGCAGTCGCCGCAGGCGGACCACAGCCAGGCGTTGCCCACGAGGTCGCCGATGGCGAGATCGGTGACGCCCTCGCCCAGGGCCACCACTTCGCCCACCCCCTCGTGGCCGGGAACGAACGGCGGCGTGGGCTTCACCGGCCAGTCGCCCTCCGCGGCGTGGAGGTCGGTGTGGCAGACACCGGTGGTGAGCACCTTGACCAGTGCCTGCCCGGGCCCGGGCACCGGGACGGCGATGTCCTGGACGGACAGGTCCGTGCCGAATTCGGTTACTACTGCTGCGTGCATTGTCGTCGTCATTGGCGATATCCTTGCGTCGTTGTAGTGGGTGTGGTGCGGCCGGACCTAAAAGAAGCCCAGCTTGTTCTCGTCGTAGCTGACCAGCAGGTTCTTGGTCTGCTGGTAGTGGTCCAGCATCATCGCGTGGTTCTCGCGCCCGATGCCCGAGGACTTGTAGCCGCCAAACGCGGCACCCGCCGGGTAGGCGTGGTAGTTGTTGACCCAGACACGGCCGGCCTGGATTTCACGGCCGGCGCGATAGGCCACGTTGCCGTTGCGGGACCAAACGCCGGCGCCCAGGCCGTACAGGGTGTCATTGGCGATGCCCATGGCGTCGTTGTAGTCGCTGAACCGGGTCACGGCCACAACGGGCCCGAAGATCTCCTCCTGGAAGATCCGCATCCGGTTGTGCCCCTCGAATACAGTGGGCTGGACGTAGAAGCCGCCTGCCAGATCACCCGGCAGTTCGGCGCGGGCTCCACCGGTGAGCACCTTGGCGCCTTCCTGCTTTCCGATGTCGATGTAGGACAGGATCTTCTCAAGCTGGTCGTTGGACGCCTGCGCACCAACCTGGGTCTCGGTATCCAGCGGGTTGCCCTGGATCATCTTTTCCACCCGGGCCACGGCGTCCGCCATGAAGGACTCGTAAATGTCCTCCTGAACCAGGGCGCGGGACGGGCACGTGCAGACCTCCCCCTGGTTGAACGCGAACAATGCGAAGCCCTCCTGGGCTTTGTCGTAGAAGGCGTCGTTCTCCTGGGCAACATCGTTGAAGAAGATGTTGGGGCTCTTGCCTCCCAGCTCCAGCGTGACAGGGATGAGGTTCTGGCTGGCGTACTGGCTGATCAGGCGGCCCGTGGTGGTCTCGCCGGTGAAGGCGATCTTGCGGATCCGCGGGCTGGACGCGAGCGGTTTGCCGGCCTCCACGCCGAAGCCGTTGACCACGTTAAGGACGCCGGCCGGGAGGAGATCACCGATGAGCTCCATCAGGACCAGGATGGACGTGGGCGTCTGTTCGGCCGGCTTGAGGACCACGGTGTTGCCGGCGGCGAGCGCCGGGGCCAGTTTCCAGACGGCCATCAGGATGGGGAAGTTCCAGGGGATGATCTGGCCTACGACGCCGAGCGGTTCGTGGAAGTGGTAGGCGGTGGTGTTGTCATCCAGTTGGGACAGGCTGCCTTCCTGGGCCCGGACGGCGGAAGCGAAGTAGCGGAAGTGGTCCGAGGCCAGCGGAAGGTCTGCGTTGAGGGTTTCGCGGACGGGCTTGCCGTTGTCCCAGGTTTCGGCGACGGCGAGCATTTCGAGGTTTTCGTCGATCCGGTCCGCGATCTTGTTCAGGATGGCGGCCCGTTCAGCCACGGAGGTCTTCCCCCAGGACGGTGCCGCTTTGTGGGCTGCGTCCAGTGCCAGCTCGATGTCCTCCGCGGTGCCGCGAGCCACCTCGCAGAAGGCCTTGCCCGTGACCGGGGTGATGTTTTCGAAGTACTGGCCCTTCACCGGGGCCACCCATTCGCCACCAATCCAGTTCTCGTACCGGTCCTTGAAGGTGACCTTCGAACCGTCGGTTCCTGGCTGTGCGTAAACGGTCATTGCTTAGCTCCTTTGCTGTGCAGTTTGGCCTGCCCACAAGGGGCCCGCCGTTGGAGCCAGCGTAGGAGCTCGAAGGTTGCAGCAAGGTTGCAGCGGTGGAATCCGGTGGTTGAGCCTGTCGAAACCCGGTTTTCGACAGGCTCAACCACCGGGCAGGCCGGGATTTAGGCGCGGAGTTCGGCTTCCAGCCGTTCGAGATCTGCGACGACGGCGGCCCGCTTGGGTGAGCGCGGCGGCAGGAGGCGGAGCACGGCACGGCGGATGCCGACGTCGTCAATCGCCTCGGGAAGCGCGGCGAACTTGAGCAGGGAACTCGGCGCTGCCGTCCGTCAGGACCGCCTCGCGGAGCAGGGATGAAACCCTGTTCCTGAGGTCCACGACGCCGGGGGCCTCGGAGCGGGGCAACACGGCGCCGCGGTAGATCTCCAGCGCAATCCGGTGGGCACCGCGCTGCAGGCAACTGAGGACCTGGCCGGTATCGGCCACGAGGTCCACGGGGAGCCGGTAGGGGCGGGACCCGGGGACGGCCTCGGGGCTGAGCTGCTGGATCACCTTGCGCAGGCGCACCATCTCGGCCCGGAGCGTCATGGTGGAGCCCTCTCCCTGGTACAGCAAAGAACTGAGTTCCCCGGCGGTGAGCCCGTCCGGATGCATGCCCAGCAGGGCCAGGATTTCACTGTGCCGGGCGGACAGGGCAACTGTCTTTCCTCCCAGGCTGAGCAGTGCCTGGTCGCGGCCCAGGAGCTGCAGGCTGTTCCGGTAGAGGCTGCCTTCCGTGGCATCCCGGCCCTGCCTGCCCGCGCCGGCCGGGGACCGTCGTCGTACGGGCTTCCGTGCCAGCTCCGCCGCGTGCTGCAGGCGTTCGACCCGCAGCTGGGCCTGGGCCGCGGCCACCGTTGCCTCCACCAGCGACAAGGTGTGTGGTGCCACCGCGGTGGCCGTCCCCGTGATGTCCACGACGCCCAGGACGGCGCCTGAGTCGGGATCGTGGAAGGGGACTGCGGTGCAACTCCAGGGGTGCACCGCCCGCTGGTAGTGCTCGGCGCCGGCGATCTGGATTCCACGGCCCAGGGCAAGGGCCGTTCCGGGTGCGCTGGTACCAACGCTCGCTTCGGACCAGTTGGCGCCGGGGACGAACATCATGCCTTCGGCCCGGCGCTGGAGCGCGGGATCGCCGTCCACCCAGAGGAGCCTGCCTACCTCGTCCCCTACGGCCACCAGGAGCCCGCTGTCGTGGCTGGGCTGGACCAGGAGCTTGTTGATGACCGGCATGATCGCGGCAAGGGGATGCCGGCGGCGGTAGTCCTCCAGCTCGTCCCAATCGAATGCCAGCGGCGCGGCGGCGTTGTCCGGGTTCGCTTTGAAGCGGGCGGACCGCTGCCAGGATTCGCGGATCAGGGAGCGCAGGCCGGGGATCTCGGGGGTGGCGTCGTCGAACGCGTAGTCCAGGCGCTCGTGTCCCGCCAGCGCGGCACGCTGGCGCGGTTCAGGCTGGATCAGGTTCGTCATCGAACTCCCGGATAGCGCAGGGGTATGGCGGCTATTCTAACCCTGCCTGCCGGGGGCTGGTCCGGCGGACGGTCACCGGGCCGGGCGGGGCAGGTTTATCACCTCTTCAAGGGCGTCTGCCCCGGCAGCTGCGCCGCCTGCGGCCGCGTATCCCTCAGCGACCCTTCGGGCCCCCGGTGTTTTGGTGAGCGCCTCCCGGACGGCAGCCCGCAACGAATCCGGCGTGAGATGTTTCCGGTTGAGGCGCACACCTGCGTCTGCAGCCACAACCCGCGCGGCTACCTCATGCTGGTCACGGCCGAATGGAACCACCACCACGGGCACCCCCTTGGCGAGCGCCTTCTGCGTCGCCCCCATGCCGCCGTGCGTGATCGCAACCGCGGCACGGTCCAGGACCGGACCGTGCGGCACGAAGTGCTCAAGCCGGGCATTGGGCGGAACGGGGCCGAACCGGTCGATGCCGGCAGCCCGGGCGGCGCCCGCCGAACCGGCCCGCGCGGCAGGCAACGTGGCGACGACGGTGAATGGCTCCCCTGCCAGGCCCGCCAGGGCGGTCCGGACGATGGCTTCATCGGCCTGGTATTCGGAGGACGTGGTCACCAGGACAACGGGGTCGGTGGCCGCCCCGAGCCAGGCGGGAAGATCCGCGGGCGGCTCCCACTCCAGGGCGCCAATCATCCGCACGTCCGGGGCCCAGTCCGGATGCGGATACTCGAACGGCTCGGCGGTGGTTACCAGCATCAGCGGTGCGGTGCGGAACATGGAATCGGCGCCGGTCACCGGGGGAAGCATCCCGCCGGAGATGTCGGCCCGCAGGGCGTTGATCCGGGGCAGCATCAGCTTCTCCACCGCGCCAATCACCAGGCGGCGGGCCACCGCATCACGGGCCCTTCCCAGGGGTCCGGCCATGGGGGCAAGCCCCGGGCCAAAGGGCGGCGTTCCGCGTGACTGGAGCGGCGGGGTGTAGGGGCTGAAGGTGGCCCACGGCAACCCTGACGATTCGGCATGGATGCGGGCTCCCCATGCGTTGATGTCGATCAGCAGCAGGTCCGGGCCGACGTCGGCAATGGCTTTCTCCAGATCCGGTGCATCAAAGCGGGCGCGGGCCGCGAAGGTCTCAACGCTGGAAGCCAGGGCGGCCTTCGCGTTCCGGGCGCGGTAATCCGTGGCCTCGATCTCAAGAACCCTGCCATCCATCGGCCCGGCGTGGAACCCCGACTCCGTGAGCATGGAAACCTGCCGGGGAAGGGTACGGACGTGGACATCATGGCCGCGGGCCTTCAGCTCCAGGAGCAGCGGGACCATCGGGAACAGATGGCCGATGGCGGGTGAGGTATAGGCAAGGACGGTTGGCATCAGGGCCTCCGGATGAAGGGCTCAAGCATTTCGTGGAGCGAAAGGGCCACCTGGTCGCGGCTGAGCCCGGCGTCACGGCGGAGCAGTTTCCAGGTGTAGACGTCGCAGACGGCGACGAACTGGGCCAGCCGGCGGTCACGGTCCGGCGTACCCGCCATGGGTTCCAGGAAGGGCGCAAACACCCGTTCGCACCATTGCCGGTGGAGCTGGCGGGCCGCCCCCGTGATGGCGGCGAGGTCCGCGGATGAGTGTTCCTCGGCAAGTAATTTCAGGGCGAGCGCGGCGGTGGTTTCGTAGTGGTCGAGCAGGTTATCGACGGCGGCGTGGACGTCACCGGGTGGAGCGGCATTCCGCTGGGCCGAGACGCGCGCGGCGGCGGACTCTGCCGTGGCGCGGATCAGGCCCGCCCGGTCGCCGAACCGGCGGATGACGGTCTGGACCGTGACGCCCGCCCGCCCCGCCACGGCGTTCAACGTGACGTCAGCGAGCGGCCCTTCCATGAACAGGTCTTCGGTGGCCTGCAGGATGCGGTGACCCGTCTGCGCCGCAGCCGAGGCGCGCTTCCGGGAGTCATAGGCACGGGTCTTTGCCCCGCCGACTTTCATGTTAATTATGCTAACTCGAATATGCGGCGCTGCACAGGGCCGCAGTATCGGGAAGCGTCAGCCGCGGGAGATGCGGATCATTTCCTCGCGTGGCACTACTTTGATGCGCTCGCGCGCCACGTGGTCCAGCCCTTCGGGGCCGGTCCAGGCAGCACCGAGGCCGGCCTCGTGGGCGTCGAGCTTGTTCCAGCCCTCCCACGTGGTGTACTCGATGCCGCGCTCTTCCAGGAGGTCGATGATCGCCTGCGGATCCGGGTTCCGGGCCGCAGGGAGGTTCAGCCGGTCCTCCAGCAGGAAGCCGATGGTCTCCAGGGCATCGCCTTTGGTGTGCCCGATCAGGCCCACCGGCCCGCGCTTGATCCAGCCGGTGGCGTAGATTCCGGGGACTGGCTTGCCGCCGGCGTCCAGGACACGGCCGCCCTCATTCGGAATGACGCCGCGCTTGGCGTCATATTCCAGTTCATCGAGCGCCGAGCCGTGGTAGCCAATGGCGCGGTAAACGGCCTGGACGGGGTATTCGACGTACTCCCCCGTGCCCTTGGCGTTGCCGGTCCCGTCCAGCTGCATCCGCTCAAACTTGATGCCGTCCACCTTGCCCGTTCCGTCGTCGAGCACTTCCACCGGGCTGTGCAGGAAGTGCAGGTGCAGCCGGCGGGACGAGGGGTTCTCGGCTTCGGCGTGTTCCTCCACCAGCCAGTTGGTGAGGGTGTTCACCATGGTCTTGATCTGGTTGTTGCTGCGGATGGCCTCGTCCGAGGCGTCGTCGAATTCGAAGTCCTCCGGGTAGAGCACGATGTCCACGTCGTCCATGTGGCTGAGCTCCCGCAACTCCAGCGGGGTGAACTTGACCTGGGCCGGGCCGCGGCGGCCGAAGACGTGGACGTCCGTCACGGGGGATGCCTTCAGGCCCTGGTAGACGTTGTCCGGGATTTCTGTGGTGAGCAGTTCCTCCGGGTGTTTGACCAGCATGCGGGCCACATCCAGGGCCACGTTGCCGTTGCCGATGACGGCGATTTCCTTGGCGTCCAGTGGCCACTCGCGGGGCACGTCCGGGTGGCCGTCGTACCAGGATACGAAGTCCGCTCCGCCGAAGGAGCCGTGCAGGTTGATGCCGGGGATGTCCAGGTCCGCGTCCTTGACTGCGCCGGTGGAGAAGATTACGGCGTCGTAGAACGCGCGGAAGTCGTGCAGGGTCAGGTCCCGGCCGTAGGTCACGTTGCCCAGGAAGCGGATGTCGCCGCGGTCCAGGACCTTGTGCAGGGCGTTGACGATGCCCTTGATCCGTGGATGGTCCGGGGCCACGCCGTAGCGGATCAGCCCGTACGGCGCCGGGTAGGCCTCGAAGAGGTCGATGCTGACCTGGAAGTCGCCGTCCTTCACGCCGCTGGACTTAGTGAGGATGTCCGCAGCATAGACTCCTGCCGGTCCCGCGCCGATGATGGCGACGCGGAGCGGACGGTTGGCGGCGGATTCGCTGTGATTGGACACCGGGAGCCCTTCTGAACTGGTCCTGCTCATGATTCATGCGCTGCATGGTGCAACGCACAAGGCCCCATTCTAGTTGGCGGCCAGGGGCACCACCTGGCCTTCCCGGTACAGGAGTGCCCGCAGTTCGGCTTCGGCGGAGTCCAGCCGCTTCGGATCGATGGTCTCGCCGTCGTGGTAGTGGTCAACAACCCGGGGGTCCACGTAGCTTTTGCGGGCGATCGAGGGGGTGTTTCCCAACGTTTCCGCGGCCTCGATCATGGCCCGGCTGATGGCGCGCTTCCGCTTGGCGGCCGTGCGCAGGGCGCCGGTGCGTGCCAGGCTGGCCGCGGCGGCCGCCGTGCCCCGCAGGGTCCGGAAGTCCTTGGCCGTGAAGTCGGACCCGGTCCGTTCCTTCACGTACGCGTTGATGTCGGCACTGGTGACCGGGCGCCACTTCCCGCCGTCCTTGTAGGCCAGCAGCCGGGCATTCGGGCCACGGCGCTTGAGCAGGCGCAGGAGGTCGGCGAGGTCGGGGTCGCGGATTTCCGATTCCCAGTCCTTGCCGCTCTTGGCCGGGAAGCTCAGGAGGATCCTGTCCTTGCGCACCCGGACGTGGGCACACAGCAGCGTGGCCAGGCCGCGGCTGCCGTTTTCGTTGGTGTAGCGCTCGGAGCCGACCCGCAGGGATCCGCTGTCCAGCATTCGGAAGGCTGCCGCCAGGACGCGCTCCCGGGTAAAGCCCTCGCTCCGCAGGTCCATGGTGACCTTGCGGCGGGCCGCGGGCAGCGATTCGGCCAACTGGAGGGACCGGTCGAACTTCAGCCGGTCCTTACGCTGGCGCCACTCGGGATGATAGATGTATTGGCGGCGTCCCAACCGCGTCCAGGCCGGTTGCCTGGATATGGCCGTTCTCGAACGGGGCGATCCAGACGTCGGTCCACGCCGGGGGAATGCCGATGCTTTCCAGCCGGTCCCGCACGGGTCCGGGCGGCAGGGTGGAACCGTCGAGGTCCCGGTAACTGAAGCCTGTTCCTGCGGCCACCCTGCGGTAGCCGCGGCCGGAGGCGTTGCTGCGCCGGAGTCTCATCGGGCGCCGGATGGCCGGTAGGCAGATGTCATAAAAGAAAGCCTACTGACTGTTTTCGGGTTTGCCCGCGCTCCGGCTGGAATACCTGCCCCGGGGCTGCTGTTATGGACATCGTGCCCATGCCAGAACGAACGTCCCAAACCGCCCCTGAAACCACGTCCCCAGCGCCCGGGCAGAAGCCCGCGGCCACCACGGGCCCCAAACCCGTTGCAAAGGACACGACGGCGGGCATGCTGTTCGGCATCGGGGCGTACGTTTTGTGGGGGCTGCTCCCCCTGTACTTCTTCATCCTCATGCCTGCGGGCGCCGTCGAAATCGTCGCCAACCGCGTGGTGTGGTCACTGCTGTTCTGCGCCCTCCTGATCACCGTAACCCGGACCTGGGGCGTGCTTGCGGCGGCAGTGAAGGACCGGCGCGTGTTTGGTCCGCTCGCGTTGGCGGCGTTCCTGATCGCGATCAACTGGTTGACCTACACCTACGGCGTGACCACCGGGCAGGCGGTGGAAACCTCGCTGGGCTACTTCATCAACCCGCTCGTGTCCGTTTTGTTGGGCGTGTTCGTCCTGAAGGAACGCCTCCGGCCGCTCCAGTGGGCCGCCGTCGGCGTCGGCTTCATCGCCGTGGGCGTGCTGACCTACTCCTACGGGAAACTTCCCTGGATCGCCCTGACGCTGGCTTTCAGCTTCGGCCTGTACGGGTTCGTCAAGAACCGGGTGGGCTCCAGGGTGGACGCGATCACCAGCCTGAGTGTGGAAACCATGGTCCTGGCCCCGCTGGCGGCGGTGGCGATGGTTGTCCTGGCCGCGGGCGGCACCTCCACGCTGACCAGCCAGGGAGCGGGGCACTTCTGGCTGCTGCTGGCCTCCGGCGTCATTACCGCGGTTCCGCTGCTCTTCTTCGGCGCCTCTGCCCGGCGGCTGCCGATGACCACCATCGGGTTGCTTCAGTATTTCGCCCCGGTGCTGCAATTCCTGGTGGCGCTGCTGGTTTTCCGGGAGGCCATGACCATGGAGCGCTGGATCGGGTTCGGAGTGGTGTGGCTGGCCCTGCTGCTGCTCACCCTGGACATGCTTGGGACGGCACGCCGGAATTCGCTGGCCCGGAGGGCGGCACTCCGGGCCGCCGCCTGAAAACGGGCAACGCAAAGAAGGTGGGCTCCCAACAGGGAGCCCACCTTCTTTGCGTTGCCGGAGGGAGTCGTTCCGGTTAGGCGTTGGCCTTGATGGCGGCGGCGAGAACTTCCAGGCCGTCGGCCAGCAGTTCGTCGGTAATGACCAGCGGGGGCAGCAGGCGGATGACGTTGCCGTAGGTGCCGCAGGTGAGGATGATGACGCCTTCCTTGAGGCAGGCGGCGGCCACGGCCTTGGTCAGTTCCGGGTTGGGTTCCTTGGAACCGGCCTGGACGAGTTCGACGGCGAGCATGGCACCGCGGCCACGGACGTCGCCGATCACGGCGGTATCGGCAGCGGCCAGTTGGGCCTGCAGGTCGCGGAGCCGGCCCAGCGCGAGTTCCTCGATGTGGCGGGCACGACCGTTGAGGTCGTATTCCTCCATGGACCCGATTGATGCCAGTGCTGCGGCGCACGCCACGGGGTTGCCGCCGTAGGTGCCGCCCAGGCCCCCCGGGTGGACGGCGTCGAGCAGGTCGGCGCGGCCGGTAATGGCGGACAGCGGCATGCCGCCGGCGATGCCCTTGGCCATCGTCATGATGTCCGGGACAACGCCCTCGTGGTTGACGGCGAACCATTCACCCGTACGGCAGAAGCCGGACTGGACTTCGTCGGCGATGAAGACGATGCCCTTGTCCTTGGCCCAGGCGGCGAGTGCGGGCAGGAAGCCCTCGGCGGGGACGATGAAGCCGCCCTCACCCTGGATGGGTTCGATGATGATCGCGGCGACCTGGTCGCCGCCGATCTGCTTCTCGATCATGGTGATGGCGCGCTTTGCTGCCTCGGCACCGGTGATGGCGGGGTTTTCCTCGCGGTACGGGTAGCTCATGGGCATCCGGTAGACCTCGGGGGCGAAGGGGCCGAAGTTGGTCTTGTACGGCATGGCCTTGGCGGTTAGTGCCATGGTCAGGTTGGTGCGGCCGTGGTAGGCGTGGTCGAAGGCGACGACGGCGTCCCGGCCGGTTGCCAGGCGTGCCACCTTGATGGCGTTCTCCACGGCCTCGGCGCCGGAGTTGAAGAGCACGGTGCGCTTTTCGTGGTCGCCGGGGGTGAGGCGGTTCAGCTGCTCGGCAACCGCGACGTAGCCCTCGTAGGGGGTGACCATGAAGCAGGTGTGGGTGAAGTGCTCCACCGCTTCCTTGACGGCACCGACGACGGCGGGATCGGAAGCGCCCACGCTGGTCACGGCAATGCCGGAGCCGAGGTCGATGAAGGAGTTGCCGTCGACGTCATGGATGATGCCGCCGTCCGCGTCCGCCACGTACACGGGAACGCTGGAGGCGACGCCGGCGGCCACCACGGACTTGCGGCGTTCGGTCAGGGCCACGGACTTGGGGCCCGGGAAGTCGGCCTGGACGTTGCGCTTCTGCTCGAGGCGGAACGTGATGTCTGATGCGGTGGTGGTCATGGGGGTTCTTTCTGTGCTGGTGGTTGAGCTTGCCGAAACCCGGGTTTCGGCAAGCTCAACCAGCGGGGAAATGGTCAGGCGTCGAGGGCGGACATGACGTGCTTGATGCGGGTGTAGTCCTCCACCCCGTACATGGAGAGGTCCTTGCCGTAACCGGACTGCTTGAAGCCGCCGTGCGGCATTTCGGCCGTGAGGAGGATGTGGGTGTTGATCCAGACGGCACCGAAGTCCAGGTCGCGGCTTAGCCGCATGGCGGTGCCGTGGTTGGTGGTCCAGACGCTGGAGGCCAGGGCGTAGTCGACGTCGTTGGCCAGGGCCACGGCTTCTTCCTCAGTGCTGAACTTCTGCACGGTGATGACCGGGCCGAAGGTTTCCTTCTGCACGACGTCGTCGGTCTGCTTGGCGCCGGTGATGATGGTGGGCTCGAAGAAGAAGCCCTTCTCCCCTGCGCGGTGGCCGCCGGTTTCGATCCGGCAGTTGGCGGGCAGGTTCTCCACCACGGAAGTCACCGCGTTGAAGTGGTTGATGTTGTTCAGCGGGCCGAAGTAGTTGTCTTCGTCGTTCTGCGAGCCGGTGTGCAGGGTCCTGGTGTGTTCCACCATGGCCGCCACGACGTCGTCGTGCACTGATTCCTCCACCAGCACCCTGGTGATGGCGGTGCAGTCCTGGCCGGCGTTGAAGAACGCGAACTCGGCGATGGCCGCGGCGCTCTTCTTGATGTCGGCATCCTTGAACACGATGGCCGGAGCCTTGCCGCCCAGCTCCAGGTGCGCGCGCTTGAGGCCCTTGGCCGCACCGGTGGCGACGGCGATCCCGGCGCGGACGGACCCGGTGATGGACACCAGGCCGGGGACCTTGTGCTCCACCATCATGGCGCCGGTTTCGCCGGTGCCCAGGACAACGTTGAGGACGCCGGCAGGGAGGATCTCCCCGGCGAGGCGGGCCAGCACCAGGGTGGACTCCGGCGTGGTGTCGGAGGGCTTGAGGACCACGGTGTTGCCGGCGGCCAGGGCGGGACCGATCTTCCAGATGGCCATCAGGAACGGGTAGTTCCACGGCGCCACCTGGGCCACCACACCGATGGGTTCGCGGCGGACGTAGGAGGTGTGGCCCTCGAAGTACTCGCCGGCGGACTTGCCTTCCAGGATCCGGGCGGCGCCGGCGAAGAAGCGCAGCTGGTCTGCGCCGGCAGCCACTTCCTCGGAGGCGATGAGGGAGCGGACCTGGCCGGTGTTGCGGTGCTGGGCTTCAACGAGTTCGTCGCTGTTGGCCTCGATGGCGTCGGCGAGCTTGAGCAGCATCAGCTGGCGCTGGCCCGGGGTGACGTGCTTCCAGGTCCGGAATGCGTCCTTCGCGGCGGCCATGGCGGCGTCGACATCGGCCTGCACGGAAACGGGGGCGTGTGCCACCACTTCGCCGCTGGCGGGGTTGACCACGTCCAGCAGGGCAGTGCCGGCCGGGGTGACGAACGCGCCGTTGATGAAGTTTTGCAAGGTTTGGACCACGGTGTGCAACCTCTTTCGTAGGAGCCATCGGCGCCCGGCGGAGGCCGGGACGGATGGATGGAACTGCATTGAGCCTATGCCAGGGCCCCGGCGGGGTGAATAGCCACCTGCACACCCTTACGGAAGAGGTTTAGTGCGGTTGCCCAGCTCACGTTTATCCTTGCTTCATGGCCATTTCCCTTGCTGCCCTGGTGGGCGTGTCGTCCCTGAAGCTGTCCAAAGCGGGCGTGGCGGAGACTACCTGGAACCAGGACATCAACTGGGTGGCCGTCACGGAGCTGGAGGATCCGCAGCGGTTCCTCAACGGCGGGGAACTGGTCCTCACCACCGGCCTGCGGCTGCGCTCCGCCCCCGAGCAGCGCCGCTTTGTCCGCCAGGTGCAGCGGGCAGGCGCGGTGGGCATTGGATTCGGGGTGGGCCTGACGCACGAGGCAGTGCCGCCCGCCCTCCTGGCCGAGGCAAACCGTTGGGGGCTTCCGGTGGTGGAAGTGCCGTACGAGACCCCCTTCATCGCCATCACCAAGCTGGTGGCGGACGCCCAGTCCGCGGACCACTACGCCAAACTTGAACGGCTGATCGCCGGCCACCAGGTGCTGGCCCGGGCCCTCCTGACCGGCGGCGGGCTCGCCGAGCTGTTGAAGAACCTGGGCGGCATGCTGCGCACGGACATTGCGCTGACCCAGTTCGCGGCCCAGCTGTACAACAGCGGCACATCCAACCCGTCCGCGGACACCTGGTCCAGTTATCCCGTCCCCACCGGCCGGCGGGACGCCTGCACACTGTGGGTGCGCCAGCCCTTCGAGGACACGGGCATCATCGGCTACGCGCAGAACCTGATCAGCGTGGAGCTGAACAACATGGTCAAGCAGCGCCAGGCCCAGCGAGCGTTGTGCGGCCAGGTGCTGGAGGACGTGATCCACGGCGCGCTGGAGACCAGCGAGGCGCAGCGCCGCCTGGCCGGCGTGGGCGTGAACAGCACCCGCAAGAACGTTGTGCTGCTGGCGGTGTCCGCCGCCCACGGCAAGGCCCTGGGAAGCACATCGGTGCCGCAGGAGCTCCAGAAGGCTGTGGCCGCCGTCGTGGGCAAGGATTTGGTGCTGGTGGTCAATGACGACGGCGGTGCGGCACCGGTGCTGGCGCGTGGGCTGAGCGACCACCTGGCGGAGGCCGGCATCCACGCCACAATCGGCATCGGCGGTGCATACACCAAGCCCAACGGGCTGCGCTGGAGCTACTTCGAGGCGCGGGACGCCGCGAGCCACGGCCTGCCCGTCAATGAGCCCGAGCGGCTGAGCCTGACGTCGTTGCTGCTGGCCAGCGAGGATGTGCCGCTGGCGGACATGGCCCATGAGTCCCTGAACCCGCTGCGGTCCTTCGACGCAGCGCACGGCTCTGAACTGATGACCACGCTGGAGAGCTACCTGAACAACAACGGCTCGGTGGCCGCGGTGGCGGAAGAACTCACGCTGCACCGCAACACGGTGCGATACCGGCTTGCCCAAATCACCGAACTGACCGGCTACGACCCCTCGATCACCGCGGACCGGGTGCAGTTGTGGCTGGCCCTGGCGGTGGCCCGGTTGTCCGCGCGGCAGGGCAAATAACCCGGGCCTCAGATGACGCCGCGGCTCAGCACCTCGCGCGATTTCTTCCGGGCCTTCCGGTATTTGGCGTGCGCGGCCAGCATGATTGCATCCTGCTGGCTGAGCAGTTCGGTGTAGATGGCCGCGGTTGCCGGGTCGCTGCCGTCCGCCGCGATGGCCGCCAACAGTTCCCTGGCCACCACCGCGTCTTGGAACCTGCCCAGGATCTTTTGCTGCCGGCGGGCCGCCTTGGCTACTTTGGCGGCGCGCTTGCCGCGGACCAGTCCGGCCGATTCAGCCACGTAGCGCAGCCGCTTTGCGTCCTTGCGTACGCGATGCAGGGCAAGTTCCTGGTCCGTGCCGCGCCGGGCGCGCGTGGCCGCCTTGTGTGAGCGCTTCAGCCGTTTGGCACCCTTGTCCACGGCTTTCGCCGCCGCCCGGCGGCCGGATGTGACGGCATCGGCGCGCACCGGCGGGTTGTCGCGGAAATCCTCGAGGTTGTCCAGGAGCCGGAAGTAGCGGTCCGAGCCCAGCGCTTCCTGCAGGAGGCGGTAGGCGGCGTCGAAATCCTCACCGGTCCGGTGTTCAACCGCTGCCGTGGCGGCGGCGAGTCCCTCACCCTGTGGCAGGTCTGCCAGCTGGTTGCGGAGCTGCGCGCGCAGGACTTCGGCGTCGCGCGGCTCGCCCAGCAGCTGGCCCAGCCATTTCAGTTCGTCCCGGAGCCGGCGCACCGGCGATGCCCGGTACAGCTTGCCGTACGCTGCCAGGACGGACCGGATGCGGCGGGCGGCGGATCGCATGGTGTGGACCGATTCCGTTTGCTCCAGCCGGACGGCGGCGTCGATGGCGAGGATCTCGTCGATCTGCGAGGCCACAAAGACGGTGACGACGGCGGCTGCCGGGGCGCGCTTCCCGGCCAGCAGGGCCGGGGTGCTGCCGGGGCCGGCATCTCGGTCGGGTGCGGCACCGGCGGGTGCGGTGCCGGCGGAGCGCTTCGCGGCTGCCTTGCCCGCGCCCAGGGCGCGCGCCAGTTTGGAGGCGTGCGCGGCGGGCCGGGCACCGGCGGCGGTCAGCAGCTCTTCCACCGGACCGAAGAGGGCAGGCTCCCCGTGGACCAGTTCCACTTCCCACTCACGCCACTGCTGGCGCGCGGTGGTGTCCCGTTCCCCTCCGGCCAGCCGCTCGGCCGTGACGTGGTCGTCGGCGAGGTCGGCGAGGTGCACGCCGTCGTCCCCATACAGGGGGTGGGTGGTGCGCCGGGTTTCCAGCCGGACCACCGGCACCGGAACGGATCCCCGCAGGTAGGCGTGAAGGTGGGCGAGGAGACTGTCCGGGACGGCGTCCGGACGGCCAAGGGGTGCGTGCAGCTCCGTCCGCGGCTGCGGACCCTCACCCGGGGCGGCAGCCTTCGGCGGGAGCTTCAGGTGCCAGCCCGCGTCGGTGCCGCCGGTGCGGCGGCGGAGGGTGATCCGGCGGCCCGCCAGGTCATGGGCCGGGGTGTCGAAGTACACGGCCTCAAGGAGGTCGGTGTGGGGCTTTCCGGTCCGGGCCACCCCGGCGGCCTGCTCCAGCGCCGGCACCACGGCGTCAGCGCCGACGTCGTACTTCTTCTCAATCTCAAGTCCCCGCGAAGCCTCCACAGCCGCCCTTCCGCACCACCTGGTCCAAGCCAGGCCCTCCGACAGTCCGTTCGCAGTCTATTCCAGCCCCGGCAGCAGGGAGAGGTTGGCCACAAAACCTCAAACATCAAACGTCTAACCTTTAGGGTGGAGGGTATGCCTGCCACTCCCCCAGCGCCCGCGCCACCAGCGACCGCCACCAAACCGGCAGGCACCGCCGCCGGCGCCATGGCCGCCAAGCCGCGCTCCGCCGTCGTGTTCGGCGTGATTGCCCTGGTGCTGATCGGCCTGAACCTGCGCGCGGGCATCACCGGAGCCTCTGCCCTGCTGCACGACCTTCAAGCCGTGCTGGGATACGGGGCGCTGGTGGCGGCCATCATCCCGTCCATTCCCACCCTGTGTTTCGCGGTGGCCGGCGCCGCAACGTCCTGGCTGAGCGGCAAGCTCGGCGTCGAAAAAGCCATCCTGCTGTCCCTGACGCTGCTGGCCGGCGGCCTCCTGCTGCGCGGTATTCCCGCCACCGGAATGCTGGTGGCAGGAAGCGTGGTGGGCATGTCCGGGCTGGCCGTATGCAATGTGGCGATGCCGTCCTTCATCCGCGAACACTTCGCCGCCCGGCCGTCGCTCATGACCGCCGTCTATACGGTGACCATGACCACGGGAGGCACCCTGTCCGCCGTCCTGGTGGTGCCCCTGGCCCAGGCCCTCGGATCCCCTTCCGCGGCCGTGGGCATGGTGGGCATTGCCGCCGTGGCGGCACTCCTGGGCTTCCTGCCCGTGGCGCTGCACGCCCACCGCCACACGGTCCGGAGCACCGCAGCCCACATCTCCCCCTGGCCCCTGCTGCGCACCCGGAAAGGCCAACTGCTCACCGCGATCTTCACCCTCCAGGCACTGCTGGCCTACGCGCTGTTGAGCTGGCTGCCGTACATGCTGACCACCATGGGCATGAGCGCCTCGGACAGCGGGCTGATGTTCGGGCTGATGCAACTGGTGTCCGTCCCGGCCGGCATGGTGCTGATTGCCATCGGCTCCCGCCCGCGCATGCTGCGTCCGGCGTTCTACCTGGTGAGCGTCACCATGGCCGTGGGAGTCGCGGCGCTGCTGGTCCTGCCCGTGGGGCTGGCGGCCATTCCGGCTGTCCTGATCGGTTTCGGTTTGGGCATCTTCCCCCTGGTGATGGTGATGATCAGCCGCAGCGGGACCAGCACGGCCGAGACCACGGCGCTGTCCACCGTGGCCCAATCCTCGGGGTACCTGCTGGCGACAGCGGGTCCGTTCGGCATGGGCCTGTTGCACAGCGCCACGGGCGGCTGGACCCTGCCGCTCGTGCTGCTGCTGGCGCTGGCACTGGTCCAGATCATGGTGGCCCACCTGATCACCGGGCGCGGCATGTCCGGAACCCGCCCGGCGGAAAGGAAGTAGCACCGTGTCCCTGAGCCCCTCCGTCCGGCAGCCGCTTGCCGCCGAAGTCACCGCCAAGCTGCGGGAGATGGTCCACTCCGGCGAGTGGGCCTTGAACCAGCGCATCCCCCCCGAACCCGAGCTCATGACCCGGCTGGGGGTTTCCCGCGGCACCCTGCGCGAAGCGGTGAAAGCCCTGGCGCACGGCGGCATGCTGGAGGTCCGCCGCGGCGACGGTACGTACGTGCGGGCCACGAACGAGATGTCCGGTGCCGCGCGGCGGCTGTACCAGGACCACACCGAGCAGCACATCCTTGAGGTCCGGCTGGGCCTGGACACCCAGGCTGCCCGGCTGGCCGCCCGGAATGCCACGGACGACGACGTCACGTCCCTGAGAGCTTTCCTCACCGCCCGGGACCAGGCCTGGAAGAACGGGGACTTCGAGGCGTGGGCAGACGCTGACTGGGAGTTTCACCTGGGCGTTGCCCAGGCGTCCGGCAACCCGCTGCTGCTTGAGCTTTATGCCAGCTTCGGGACCGTGTTCCACCAGGACCTGCTCACGCAGCAGCGCCGGCCAGGCTTCAACGGGCTCCCCCGGGACGGCCACGAAACCCTCCTTGACGCCATCGAGCGGCGGCACGAGGACGACGCCGTGGCCACCGTGAACCGGAACCTGAACTCCTGCGCGGAATGGCTGGCGGAGTAGCGCTCCCGGGCTCCCGTGGCGCTCCGGCTCCCGGAAATCGACGCGCATATTCCCCGGCGCGGACGTTATTTAGTGCGCGCCAGGGAATTTCGACGACGCGATCAACTGTGTGCGTCGCTGCGGAAAGTGCGCGTCGCACATGGCGGCGGCCCGGCACTGTGGTGCCGGGCCGCCGTCGGCCGTCCTGCGTGTGCCGCTAGTCGCGGCGCAGGCCCGCAAAGACGTTGGTGGGGCGCTGCATCTCGCCGTGCTTGGCGCCCAAGATGATCACCAGCGCGGCGAAGCCGGGGATGGCCCACTGCAGGAGCTTCAGCTGCTGCTGGGCGGACTTCAGCTCGTCCGACGCGGCCGGATGCGGCTCCGTAGCGCCCTTGGCGCCCTCATCGGCAAGCTTCTCCACTTTCTTGCCCAGGATGCCGGAGTACAGGGTCACCCCGGCGCCGGCGAGCGTCACGGCCGTCTTGATGACGGTGTCGCGTGCCACGCCGTCCTGCTTGGCGATCCGTCCCTTGTTCTCCCACGCGATGGCGAGGTCGGCTGCCAGGTGGGCGGCAAAGGCCGCGGTCTGGACCGGCGCCCACCGCATCCAGCCGGCGGTTGACAGCCGGGTGCGTTCCGCGGGGTCCTTGGCCTGCGCCGCTGCACCGTTGAGCCCGATGGCACCCATCAGGGATCCGCCGAACCATGCTGCCGCCGTCAGGTCGTGAACTGAACGCGCAATGAGATTTCCTGCCATGATGTGCATTCCTAACGTTGTGAACTGGTACCGGATTGCCGCCCTGCGCGGGCTTCGCGTGCCGTGTCCCATCAAGGTATGGTGCGCCCATACTAAGCACACTTACTAATATTACGAAAGCCCGGCCCCGACCCCGCCCAAACGCGTAATATCAACGCCATGGGAAATACAGGGACATTGTTCGGCTGGGCCTTCGGGAACCCCGCCCGGGAAAGTGACAGCGGCTACGTGGACGCTCTGGAGCGCGAGGCCCTCGGGAACGCCCGGGAAACCGCCAAGGCCAAGGGCGTCAGCGTCCTGGCCGGCTCCGAAGTGTTCACCGTCCTCAGCGGCCACGATTCACTGGTGGAACTGGACAACGCCCCCGGCCAGCTGGTGGTCCGCTGCACCGTCCATGTGGAGGGCCCCGGAGCCGAGAAAATGCGGGCCGAAGGGCCCATGAACGGCTGAGGGATGTCCGACGGCGATTCCACCCTCAGCCAGGCAGCCGACGCTGTCGAGGACGCGTCCAACCATAAGGTCATCGATGTCCTGGCCCGTGCGGGATTCGCCGTCATGGCACTGCTTCATGTGATCGTCGGCGCCATCGCGATCGCCATCGCCTTCGGCCACCAGGGGGACGCTGAACCAACCGGCGCCATCGCCCGGCTGGCTGACAACCCTTTCGGAACAATCGTCATGTGGGCGTGCGTCGTGGCATGCCTTGCCTTGGCTCTTTGGCAGGCCAGCGAAGCCACCCTCCGCGCCCGGAGCCTGCCCCGCAAAGAACGCCTCGCCAAACTGGTTTCGTCGGGTTTCCTTGCCATCGCGTACGGCAGCGTGGGCCTTAGTTTTGCGGGTTTCGCCGTGGGGCAGCCCAGCGACTCGGGCGACAACACCCGGGATTTCAGTGCGGGCGTGATGGCGCACCCCGCGGGGCCCTGGATCCTGGTGGCCCTGGGCCTGACCATCCTCGGCATTGGCATCTATTTCATCGCCAAAGGCCTTCGCCGCGGATTCAAGGAGGAGCTGTTCCATTTCGTCGGCACCCGGCGGGGCAGGCTGATCGACAGCCTGGGCGTCACCGGCCACGTGGCCAAAGGCGTCGCCCTGGTCCTCACCGGGCTGCTGTTCGTGATCGCCGCCGCCGAACACCGGCCCGACGAATCCACCGGACTGGACGGCAGCCTCAAGGCCCTCCAGGACCATCCGTTCGGGCCCACCCTGCTGGTTGCGATTGGCGCAGGCTTCATCGCCTATGGGATTTTCGCATTGATCCGGGCCCGGTTCGGCCGCATGTAGCGTCCGGTTTGGCCCACGAAGAGAGAAGGAACCCATGTCCACCGTCTCGCTGCTGTTCAAGTGCCCCCCGGCCGACGTCTGGCGGGTCATCGCCGACGGCTGGCTGTACTCCGGCTGGGTGGTGGGCGCATCCCGGATAAGGGATGTGGACGCCGAATGGCCCGGGCGCGGTTCCCGGCTCCACCACTCCGTGGGCGCCTGGCCGCTGGTGATCAACGACAGCAGCCGTGTCACAGCCGTGGAGCCCGGACGCTCACTGGAACTCGTGGCGCGCGGCTGGCCGGTGGGCGAGGCCAAGGTGGACATCAAGCTGGAGGACCGCGGCGGCCAGTGCCTGGTCACCATTGCCGAGGACGCCATCCGCGGGCCGGGCAAGCTGATGCCGAAATTCCTCCGGGATCCCGTCATCTCCGCCCGGAACCGGGAGACGCTCCGCCGGCTGGAACTGATGGCCATCGGCGGCGCCGGAAAATAGCGCAGCAGGGTTAAATGGCAGGAGCCGCGGACCGGTGGTTCCGCGGCTCCTGCTGTTCCAAAGGCCTAGACCTGGGCGGTCACGCCGTCACGGGAGATGGATACCATGTCCTCGCGCGGCACCACTTTGATGCGCTCACGCTTGACCTGGACGCCGTGTGAGCCGCCGGCTTCGGTGGCCGCCGCGCCAAGCGCCAGTTCGTGGGCGTCCAGTGCCAGCCAGCCTTCCCAGGACGTGAACTTCACGCCGCGGGCATCGAGGAGCTCGACGACGGCGTCCTCAGCAGGTGCCTCGGCAACGGGGAGGTTTTCGCGGTCTTCCAGCAGGTAGGTCACGGTTTCCAGAGCATCGCCCTTGGTGTGCCCGATCAGGCCGATGGGGCCGCGCTTGATCCAGCCGGTAGCGTAGATGCCCGGCACGTGGGCGCCCGAGGCATCCAGGACGCGGCCGCCGTCGTTCGGGATGACGCCCTTCTTGTGGTCGAACTCGATCTCCGGCAGGGCAGAGCCGAAGTAGCCGATGGCGCGGTAGACGGCCTGGACCGGGTAGTCCACGTATTCGCCGGTGCCGCGGGCGTTGCCGGTGCCGTCGAGCTCGGTGCGCTCGAACTTGATGCCGGCCACCTTGCCCGGCGCCTCGGCGTCGTCATAGATCTCCACCGGGCTGTGCAGGAAGTGCAGGTGCAGGCGGCGGGAAGCCTTGAGCTCGGAGACGTCCTCGGGCTGCTCGGCGATCCAGTTGGTGAGCGTGCCCACCATGGTCTTGGTCTGGTTGTTGGTCTGGATCTGGCGGTCCGATTCCTCGTCGAACTCGAAGTCCTCCGGGTACAGGATGATGTCCACGTCCTTGGAGTGGGACAGCTCGCGGAGCTCCAGCGGGGTGAACTTGACCTGGGCGGGGCCGCGGCGTCCGAAGACGTGTACGTCGGTCACCGGCGAAGCCTTCAGGCCGGCGTAGACGTTGTCCGGGATTTCGGAGACCAGGAGGTCGTCGGCGTGCTTGGACAGGACGCGGGCCACGTCCAGGGCCACGTTGCCGTTGCCGATCACGGCAATCTCCTTGGCCTCCAGCGGCCATTCGCGGGGCACGTCCGGGTGGCCGTCGTACCAGGAGACGAAGTCGGCGCCGCCGTAGGAGCCGTCCAGTTCGATGCCGGGGATGTTCAGGTCCGCGTCCTTGATGGCGCCGGTGGCGAAGATGACGGCGTCGTAGTGGGTGCGGAGGTCCTCGATGGTGAGGTCCGTGCCGTAGTCCACGTTGCCGAAGAAGCGGATGTCGCCGCGGTCCAGGACCTTGTGCAGGGCGTTGACGATGCCCTTGATGCGGGGGTGGTCCGGGGCCACGCCGTAGCGGATCAGGCCGTAGGGTGCCGGGTAGCGGTCGAAGAGGTCAATGCTGACGGTCAGCTCGCCGCTCTTGACGGCCTCGCTCTTGGTGAGGATGTCGGCTGCGTAGACGCCGGCGGGGCCGGAGCCAACGACGGCGACGCGGAGCGGACGCGCAGCAGTTCCTACGGTGGTGCTGGATGACACGGCTGTGTTCCTTTTCTTCTGCATCGATTGCTGAGTCATTGCCGTTTTGAAGGCTCATAACGACAATTACGGAGCAATCGATGGGTTTCAGGTGGTGAGGGCGGTCTTGCGGGGGCTGTTCGGGGTGGTGGTGCCGTAGTCAGCGGTTTTGAAGTGCGACGGCGCGAACGGGCTCACGCGCACCACGTCACCGATGACGATCACGGCCGGGTTGGCAACACCGGCAGCTTCGGCCTGGTCCGCGATGGAACCAAGCGTGCCAATGGTGACGCGCTGGTCCGGCAGATAACCGTTTTCCACGATACCAACAGGGGTGTCCTCCGGCAGGCCAGCTTCGCCCAGCGCGGACGCGGATTCCCGGAGCTTACCCGACGCCCATCAGCAGGACGATGGTGTGGTCCGGGCGGGCAGGAACTTCGGAGAGTTCCTCGTGGCCGGTAACCACGCTGAACCCCTTCGCCAGTCCACGGTGCGTGACGGGAATGCCCGCGGCGGCCGGGACGGAGATGGCTGACGTAACGCCGGAGACCACCTCAACCTCCACACCATGCTGCCGGCAGTACTCGGCTTCCTCACCGCCACGGCCCAGGACATAGGGGTCCCCGCCCTTGAGCCGGACCACACGGTGCCCCTGTTGTGCCTCCGCCACCAGGATGCGATTGATCTCCGCCTGCGGCACTGGGTGGTGGCCGGGAGTCTTGCCGACTTCGATGACCCGGACGTCCGGGGCGAGTTCGTTAAGGAGGCCGCGCGGGCCCAGGCGGTCAGCAACGACGACGTCGGCCTGGCCCAGGAGCCGGCGGCCGCGGACGGTAATGAGGCCGGTATCGCCGGGACCGCCACCCACCAGGGCAACGGATCCCTGGTGCGCGCGGCGGCGGCGCAGCGGCAGGTCTCCGGTTTCCAGGGCGGTGGCGACGGCGTCCCGGACAGCCATTGCGCGGCGCGGATCTCCCCCGGCGTTCACGGCGATCTTCACGTCATCCACCTCTGCCACGGCGGGTGTCCAGGCGGCAGACGCTTCATGGTTGGAGGCGTTGACGCACCAAACCCGCTGCGCCTCCGCGTCGGCCGACACCTGGGCATCCACCTCCGGATCGCCGGTGGCGGTCTGCGCGAACCACACGCCGTCGACGTCGCTGGAGAGGTAGGGCCGCGCTTCCCAGGTGAGCAGGCCGGCGTCGGCCATGTCCTTCAGCGCGGGCGAGGCAACCGGGGCCACGACGGTGACCACTGCCCCGGCGTCGAGCAGGCCCTTGGCGCGGCGGGCTGCAACGGGGCCGCCGCCCACCACCAGCACGGGGCGGCCGAGCAGCCGCAGCGCCGTGGGGTATATGTCCTGAATTGCCATGAATCAACGGTAGGGCCGCGTCACATTCGCCAACAAAGGCCGAGCAACACCAGTTCACGTAAGGTAATGCTGCGTCACAAAGGATCCGGTGCCGTCAGCCCCACAGGCCATCGGCCTGCGCCTTGGCCAGCAACGCGTTGGCAGTCCACCGCATTGACTCGATGGCCTCATCCCGGCCGAGCCCGCCCACATCCGTCAGCCAGACCAGGGCTTCAATGCCAGTGGCGCTGCGGATGGCCAGCACCAGCTTGTGGACCTGGTCATCAGTCAGCTCCCCCCGCAGCGGCGCCAGCGCTTCGGTAAGCCAGCCGATGGCACGCCCCTGGCGCAGCGGTAGGCTCCGGTCGGGACCGTCTGCGGACTCAAGCGACAAGCGCAGCATGGTCCGCTGCTGCGCCTCGGTCTCCAGGATCATCCGGGTGAACTCCACCACCACGGCGTCGAGCCGCCCGGCCGCGTCCTGGGGCGGAGTGTCCGGCAGCATCGAGGTCCGTGCGGTCTCAGGGTGCGCCGCGGCGAGCAGGTCCCGTTGGCCCGGGAAATAGCGGTAGGCAGTACTCCGCGCCACCCCGGCCGCCTGCGCGGCCTCGTCCACGGTAGGCGTCCTGCCGGCGGCAACCAGAGTCCTGGCCGCGGCCACAAGCGCATCCATCGTCCGGCGCTTCTGGCTGGTCCGCCCGCTGTCCGCATAGGGTCTTGACATGTCCTTCATGGTACCTCAGTCTTGTTATGGGACGCCCGTCCCATAAAGTTTCCCGACGCATCGAGGCGAACAGCATGGAAACGAAGAACGGCTCATCATCCCTGGTCCGCCAGCCCGGCGAAGGACCCAGACGCTGGTTCTACGGCGGCGGAGTGCACACCTGGAAGGCCAGGCAGGAGGAGACGGGCGGGGCGTTCCTGCTGTTCGAGGACGAGATGGCCCTTAACAAGGTCACCCCACTCCACACCCACCCCGATTCGGACGAAACCCTCTACGTTTTGGCGGGCGAGATCCTGGTGAACCTTGACGGAACTGAGCACCGGATCCCCGCCGGCGGCGTGGCCATGGCACCACGAGGCCTTCCCCACGCCTTCAAAGTGCTGCAGGAAGGCACCCGGATACTGTGCCTCCAGACGCCGGGCAGTGCCCAGTCCTTCTACGACGGCGCCAGCGAACCACTGTCCGGGACCGATACCCCGGACGGTTCAGGAATGGTGGACTTCAGCCGGATTCGGGCATCCGGCCAGGCCCACGGCGGAATCGAGATCATTGGGCCGCCGCCCTTCGCGTAGCCGCAGCGGCTAGCTGCTTCCGGCAATCCGGCCGGCCGCGAGGAATTGCCCCCGCCCCCTGATAAGGCGTTCCAGATACCGGGCAAGGAACAGGCGTTCGACGCCGCGGCCCAGCACACCCAGCGGCGCGGTGAACTCCAGCCGGTCAATCATCACGCTTCCCGTGGCCGTGGGCTCGAATTCGTGGACGTGCCGGAAGGCCTTGAAGGGACCCTTGACTTGTTTGTCGGTGAAGCTGCGGGGGTAATCCAAATGGGTGACCCGGCTGGTCATGGTGAGCGGGATGCCGAAGTGCCAGGCCCGCCACGTCACCTCCTGGCCTTCCCCGATAAGGCCGCTGGTTACGCCGGCCACCGCGCGCTCCCCGGACGCCCGCTGCGAGTCCACATGCGCATCGATGCTGCGGGCCAGGTCGAAGAGGCGCTCCACCGGCAGCGGGGATTCGGTGCGGCACTCGAAGCTGGCGGTCATCCGGCCAGTCTGCCATGGCTCTCCTGGTGGAAGCCGCGGTGCCGGGGCTCTTTCGTGAGTCCCGGCGTCGAACCGGCCCCAAAATCCCGCGTGTCCGTGTCAAAGTGCCCCGGCACGGCCGCGGCAGGCCGTCAGGAGACAAGAGAGCCCGACGGCGGGAGGTCGCCGTCGGGCTCTGAAGGGTGCCTTGGGAACGGGCTGGGTCAGCGGGTGCTGCCGGCCAGGAGCCCGCGGCTGCGGAGGAGCCGCTTCTCGATGGGGCCGAAGACCAGCAGTTCGATCAGGATGCCCACCGCCAGGATCAGGAGGATGGCGCCCATGACCACGGCCATGTCGGAGAGGGTCCGCCCCTGGTCCAGCAGCGAACCAAGGCCGAAGCCGATGGTGCCGCCCACCGCAATGATTTCGGCGGCCATGAGGGAACGCCAGGAGAAGGCCCAGCCCTGCTTCAGGCCGCCCAGGTAACCGGGCAGCGCAGCCGGCAGGACAATCTGCAGGGCCATCTGGAGCCTTGACGCGCCCAGGACGGTGCCCACCCTGCGGTATTGCGGCGGGATCTGGTCCACGCCGGAGATGAGCCCGTTGATGATGGACGGGATGGCGCCCATGAACACCACGAAGTAGACGGTGGCGTCGGTGAGGCCGAACCAGATGATGGCCGCGGGGACCCACGCCACCGAGGGCAGCACCTGCAGGCCGGAGATGAGCGGGCCGAAGGCGCGCCGCAGCGGTGCCACCTGGGCCAGGAGCAGTCCTGCCGGGGTCGCAATGGCCACCGAGATGACGAAACCCACCACGCCGCGCTGCAGTGAAGTCCAAACAGATTCCTGCAGCTTGCCGTCGCTCCAGAGAATGCCCAGCTGGCCGAGGACGTCCAGCGGTCCGGGAACCAGGTCGCGGCGCTTGACGCCGAGCGAGACATAGAACTGCCAGACCAGTACCAGGACCACCAGGGCGGCCACGGGCAGGAAGATTCGGCTCCAGTCGATCCGGTGCTTACTTTCGGCGTCGGACTGCAGGGAGTCCAAACCGGATTCGAGTTCGCGGAGGTCCTCGTGCCCGCTGGAGGTCCGGGTCAAAGCGGCATGGACGTGCCGGGTTTCAGCAGTTGTGGTTTCGACAGGCTCAACCACCGGCTCCTCCTCAACCAGGGGTGGGTTACTTGGCATGGCGGCGAATCTCCTCCCGCAGCCGGGCGGTGATGACCCCGGTAAGCTGGCCGGCGAGCCCGGCATCGGTTCGGTGTTCCTCGGTGACGGCCCATTCCTGGACCACGCGGCCGGGGCGGGAGGACAGCAGCAGGACGCGCTGTCCCAGGCGGACGGCCTCGCGGACATTGTGGGTGACGAACACGATGGTGCGTCCGGTTTCCTTCCAGATGCGTTCCAGCTCGTCGTGCAACAGGTCGCGGGTGATGGCGTCCAGCGCGGCAAACGGTTCATCCATGAGGAGCAGCTGCCGGTCCTGCGCCAGCGAGCGGGCCAGCGAGACGCGCTGCCGCATGCCGCCGGAGAGTTCGTGCGGCCGCTTGTCCCCGGCGGAGCCAAGGTGTACCAGTTCCAGGAGTTCCTGGGCCTTG
Organism: Arthrobacter sp. SLBN-112; assembly: GCF_030944625.1. Classification (NCBI taxonomy): domain Bacteria; kingdom Bacillati; phylum Actinomycetota; class Actinomycetes; order Micrococcales; family Micrococcaceae; genus Arthrobacter; species Arthrobacter sp. SLBN-112. The sequence continues at coordinate 1,959,223 of NZ_JAUSXY010000001.1, read as the reverse complement.
GTGCGGCGCTCGGCCTTGCCCACACCGCGAAGCTTCAGGGCCAGTTCGATGTTTTCCCGGGCGGTCAGCCATGGGAAGAGGGCGGCGTCCTGGAACATGAAGGCGGCGCCGTCGCTCGGGACTTCCAGGGCGCCCGACGTCGGCGCTTCCAGTCCCGCGATGATGTTCAGGAGGGTGGATTTGCCGCAGCCGGAGGCACCGAGGAGGGCAACGAACTCGCCCTGCCTGATGTTGGCGTTGACGTCGTCCAGTACCGGGGCGCCGTCGCCGAAGCGCTTGCCCAGGTGTTCCAGTACGACTGGCATGGTGCCGTCCTTAGGTAGTGGGTGGGTCAGTCCTGGCCGAGGCCGGCCGCGGAGATCTTGTCGGCGCCGCCGATGACCTGGTTGAGTGCACGGAGGTCGAAGAGTCCGTTGATGTCGGCCTTCTTGGTGGTTCCCGCGTCCACGCCATCCTGCAGCAGCTTGGGATAGCTGCCGGCCAGCGGGTCGAGGGTGAACTTGATGTTGGCCAGCGACCTGGTGAGGACGTCGTTTGGCAGTGCTGCCCCGGCGGATTCCTGCAGGGCGGCGTTGATGAGGTTCGCTTTCTCATCGGCGGGCGCGGAGTTGAGCCACGCAACGGACTCGGCGTTGCCCTTGAGCAGGGCCTCGATGGTGTCCGGGTGGTCAGCCGCGTATTTCTGGTTCACGATCAGGATGGTGGTGGGGAACTCGCCCGGCTTGCCGGTTCCGGTTCCGTCCCACAGGTCCTTTTCGTCCACCAGGACTTTGGCTCCGGCCTGAAGCACCAGGCGGGAGGCCCAAGGCTCAGGCAACCATGCGCCGTCGAGCTTTCCGTCCTGGAACAGCTTCAGGGTCTGGGCGTTGTCCGTGGGGTTGATGGCGACGTCGCCGCTGCCGTCCACGCTGGTCTTATACCCCTGTTTGGAAAGCCAGGCGCGGAGGGCGACGTCCTGGGTCCCGCCCAGCTGGGGTGAGGCAAGGGTCTTGCCCCTGAGGTCCGCGGCGGAGTTGATCCCGGGCTTGACCACGAGCTGCGCGCCGCCCGCGGCGGCCCCGGCGATGACGCGCACGGACTGCCCCTGGCTCTTGGCGAAGGAGTTGATGGCGGGGTTGGGACCGATGTAGGCGGCGTCGATGGCTCCGGCGTTCAGGGCTTCGATGGCGGCCGGCCCGGCGTTGAAGGTTTCGGTGCTGAGCTTGGTGCTGCCGAGCGCTTGCTGCAGGAAGCCTTTCTTGACGCCGACAAGGGCCGGGGCGTGCGTGACGTTGCCGAAGTAGCCGAGCTTCAGGTCGGCCGCAGGGCTGGGCTCCGCCGCCTGGGCCTCGGCGTTACGGGAGATGTTCGAGGCAACGATGGCCCCGATGGCGATCAGCAGCACAAGCCCGATGGCCAGGGCAGCCTCGACGGCACGCTTGCGCTTGGGAACCGCGCTTTCGCCTGCCACGATGCGGGTCATCCCGGGCTTGGAACTAGTCATTGTTTCACCATAGGGAGTGGCCCAAACCCGTTCAACGACGCGGAAACGGGGGGTCACGCACGTTCATGTAGCGTCACATTCGGCCGCCCGGATGCCCGGTTTCGCAGATTCAGGCGCCGCAACGTTGACCAACTGCCGCAGCATGTGCCGGACCCGCCCGCAGGTGCGCCTCCTCCGCGTCCCGGCTAACGTGGCTACGAGGCTTACCGCAATGGCACCCCGCAGCTGCAAGGAGACCAGGCATGGTGAACGTCCAGACCGAGATCCACATCGACAAGCCCCGAAGTGAAGTGGCGGAGTACGCGGCGGCCCCTGAGAACGCGCCCAAGTGGTACCGGAACATCCACAGCTCGCAGCGGCTCAGCGTGGGCCCTGCCGGGGTGGGCTCCAAGGTGGCGTTCACCGCAAGATTCCTGGGCCGGGAGCTGAAATATACCTACGAGTTCGTGGACTTCGTCGCCGGCGAGAGACTGGTGATGCGGACGGCCCAGGGCCCCTTCCCCATGCAGACCACCTACACCTGGACGGACGACGACGGCGGGACGCGCATGACGCTCGGCAACAGCGGGAGCCCCTCGGGTTTCTCCAGGCTGGCAGGGTTGTTCATGGAGCCAATGATCCGGCGTGAGACCCGCCGGGACCTGCAGAAACTGAAGGCCATCCTCGAGGGCCGATAGCGGAGGTCCAATGAACGATCGGGAACTCAGGCGGTGCTTGCCAAGCGGTGGCGGGGCCCTGCCACGCTCGCCCGGTGCTGGAACAGACGGCGCACGTTGAGCCAGCAGAACAACGCCAATCCCAGGTACAGGCAGAGCTCCATCACTTCGGAATACTCAGAAATTCCGTAATCGGCCGCCGGCCACACCAACAGGCGGAAGAGCCGGTACGCCGCGGCCAGCCCGAAAGCCGGCACCAGGCCCAGGGGCGGGATGAGCAGGTGCAGGAACGCAGCCTTCTTCCAGCGTGCCCGGACCGCCGCCCAAACCAGGGGGGCGCACGCACCGTACAGGCTGGCCAGGAGCATGGCGGCCGGGACCAGTTCCTGCACGCCCCGGATGTTGTGCAGGGTGGTTTCGCCCTGCCTGTTGATCTGCTCCATGGATTCGGGAGTCTGCCAGCCAAAAATCCGCTGGCCCCAGGAGATTTCCTCGCCGGCGAGGAACCAGGCCCCGGCGCCAACCAGCCCGTAAACAAGAGCCATGCCCTTCTGTCCGGACGCCGGGAGCCGGACAGCGAGGAAGGTCAGGAAGATGGCCGCGCCCAGGAGGCTGAGGAACTGCAGCCATTCCACCAGCGAGTCTTCGGCGAGGAGCCAGATGTACAGCGGCGGATAAAGGACCGTGGCCGCAGCTGCCATCGCAATGCCGACGGGGAGCAGGGCGAGCATCAGTGCCTGGCGCCGGGTGATCCGCCAGTCCCGGGCATCGCGCGCGAATACCAGTACCGCTTTGGTGCGCCACCGGTGGATGGCTGGCATCGCGCCTCCTGAACGAATGGCCCGGGCCTGGAACCCCCCGGGCATCGAGAAACAATGCCTGAGCTTCCCATGCCGCCATTCGCCGGGAAAGATCCGGCGGGCACCATTGCGGTTAACGTGCGGGTTGCCGCAGGAACGCGAAATCGCCGGAACGCTGCCGGGGAGCCGTAGCGTTCCGGCGACCTTGCAGCGTTCCGGCGATCCGGACAGGAACTAGATGCTGTAGCGCTCGTCCTCGTGGTCCCCCGGGTGGTCCTTGACGAGGCCGGCGGCCAGGGTGTTGCCGTCCAGCGGATCGATCACCAGGAACGCGCCGGTGCGGCGGTGGTGCAGGTAGTTCTCCAGCGGCAGCGGGGCGGCGAGCCGGAGCTGCGCGTTGCCGATGTCGTTGAGCTCCAGGCTTGACGCCGCCTCCAGCTTGAAGGTGGCCAGGTCCAGCTTGCCGGAGACGTTGCGGACCATCCCCTGCACCGTCCGGGTGCCGTGCTTGACCAGCACCTTCTGGCCTTCGCGAAGCGGCTTGGGCGAGAGCCAGCAAAGGGCGGCGTACAGGTCGGCGGAGGCTTCCCGGACGGTCCCGGCAGCGGCGATGGTGTCACCGCGGGCGACGTCGAACTCGTCCGCCAGCCGGAGGGCCACCGACTGCGGAGCGGCGGCTTCCGCCAGGGAAGCACCGGCGAAGTCGATGCCCACCACGGTGGTGGTCCGAGGGGATTGGCCCGGCGTAAGGACGGAGACCTGGTCCCCCACCTTCACTGAGCCTTCGGTGATCTGCCCGGCATAGGCGCGGTAGTCGCGGTACGCCTCCACGTCCAGGCCGGCGGCGACGGCGTCAGGAGCCAGGGCGCCCTGCGGCCGGACGACCAGCTGGACCGGGAAACGGAAGCTTTCCAGGTGGCTCTCGAGCTCATCAGCGGCCGGGAGGGTCTCGAGGACCTCCAGCAGCGCGGGGCCGGTGTACCAAGGGGTCCGCTCCGAGCGGTCCACCACGTTGTCGCCGTCGAGGGCGGACACCGGGATGACCAGGAGGTCGGAGATGCCGTCCGAACCGAGCCCCAGTTCGCGGCCCACCTGCTGCACGTCGGCTTCGATCCCGCGGAACACGGATTCGCTGAAGTCCACCAGGTCGATCTTGTTCACGGCCACGATCACGTGCGCCACGCGCAGCAGCTGCAGCACCGACAGGTGCCGGCGGGTCTGCTCCAGCACACCCTTGCGGGCGTCGATAAGGACGACGACGGCATCCGCGGTGGATGCGCCGGTCACCGTGTTCTTGGTGTACTGGACGTGCCCGGGGCAGTCGGCGAGGATGAAGCTGCGGCGGTCGGTGGCGAAGTAGCGGTAGGCCACGTCGATGGTGATGCCCTGTTCGCGTTCGGCGCGCAGGCCATCGGTCAGCAGGGCCAGGTCAATTCCGCCCTTGTCGCCGCCGAAGCCGCGGTCCGCGGAGGTGCGGGCAACGGCGTCGAGCTGGTCCGCAAGGATCGCCTTGGAATCGTGCAGGAGGCGGCCCACCAAAGTGGACTTGCCGTCGTCGACCGATCCCGCGGTGGCGAAGCGGAAGAGCGTAGTGGGCAGGCTGTCGTTGATTGAGCCTGTCGAAACCTCGGAAATCGTGCTCATTAGAAGTACCCGTCCTTCTTGCGGTCTTCCATGGCGGCCTCGGAGATGCGGTCATCTGCGCGGGTGGCGCCACGTTCGGTGAGGGTGGAGGCGGCGACTTCCACCACGACGTCGGACACCGTGTAGGCGTTGGACTCCACGGCGCCGGTGCAGGACATGTCCCCCACGGTCCGGTAGCGGACGGTCTTGGTGATGACTTCCTCATCGGGGCGCGGCTGGGACACCTCGCCGACCGCGCGCCACATGCCGTCGCGGGCGAAGACCTCGCGCTCGTGGGCGTAGTACAGGCCCGGCAGCTCGATGTTCTCGCGCTCGATGTAGCGCCAGATGTCCAGCTCGGTCCAGTTGCTGATGGGGAACGCGCGGACGTGCTGGCCCACTGTGTGGCGGCCGTTGTACAGGTTCCACAGCTCGGGGCGCTGGTTGCGGGGGTCCCACTGGCCGAACTCGTCGCGCAGGCTCAGGATCCGCTCCTTTGCCCGGGCCTTGTCCTCGTCGCGGCGGCCGCCGCCGAAGACGGCGTCGAACTTGTTCTGCTGGATGGCGTCCAGCAGCGGGACGGTCTGCAGCGGGTTGCGGGTGCCGTCGGCACGCTCAGCCAGTTCGCCGCGGTCGATGAACTCCTGCACGGAGCCGACGACGAGCTTGAGGCCCAGGCGCTCCACGGTGCGGTCGCGGAAGTCGATAACCTCGGGGAAGTTGTGGCCGGTGTCCACGTGCAGCACGGGGAACGGCACCTTGCCCGGCCAGAACGCCTTGGTGGCCAGGTGCAGCATCACCACGGAGTCCTTGCCGCCGGAGAACAGCAGCGCGGGCTTTTCGAATTCGGCAACAACCTCGCGGATGATGTGGATGGCCTCGGACTCCAGGGTGTCCAGGCTGGACAGTCGGGCTGAGACGCCGAATGCCGCCCCCGCCCCTTCGCCGCGCGGCTGATCTTCGATCAGCCCAGCGCGCGGCTCCGACAGGCCCGATGCCACTCCCTGGGCGGCATTCGGCGTCTCAGTAGCGTCAGTTTCCAACACAGACAGCTCCAGATCCTCGTTGGTGGTTTGGGTGCTCATACGTGTAGCCCGCATTCTGTCTTGTCGGATCCTGCCCAGCGGCCGGCCCGGGGATCTTCGCCCGGCGCCACCTTCCGGGTGCAGGGCTGGCAGCCAATGGAGGGGTAGCCCTGGGAAAGCAGCGGGTTGACGGGCAGGAGGTTGTCGTCGGAGTACTGGACCAGCTGGTCGAACGTCCAGGCAGCCATCGGATTGACCTTGACCAGGCCGTTCTTCTCGTCCCAGCCCACCAGCGGCGTGTTGGTCCGGGTGGGGGCTTCGTCGCGGCGGACGCCAGTGAACCACAGCTCGTAACCGGCCAGGGTGCGCTGCAGCGGGGCCACCTTGCGGAGCGCACAGCACTGGGCGGCGTCACGGGCAAAGAGGTCCTTGCCCAGCAGCCGGTCCTGCTGCTCCACGGTGTTCTCCGGCAGTACATCCACCACGTTGACGCGCAGGTTCGCGGCCACTTCATCGCGCGTGGCGTAGGTTTCCGGGAAGTGGTAGCCGGTCTCCAGGAACAGGACGTCGACGCCGGGCATCTGGTCGGCCACCAGGGCGGGCAGGACGGCGTCGGCCATGGAGCAGGCGACCGCCACGGCGGGCAGGTCGAAGTTCCGCTCCACCCAGGCGATGACGTCGCGGGCGGGGGCGTCCCAGCCGAGCTCGGCCGCACCGGCTTCGGCGATGGCCTTCAGCTCGTCCTTGGTGCGGAGTTTGGTTGTCACTGGAGTGCCTCCTCGTCTGCTGCGTGGGCCCATTCGGCGAAGCTCTGGCCTTCGGCGCGGTCGGCGACGAACCGGCGTACTACGCGCTCCACGTAGTCGGGCAGGTCGTCAACGTACACCTTGAGGCCGCGGACGGTGCGTCCCAGGCCTGCTTCCTCGCGGTCGTTGGAAGCCAGGCCGCCGCCGAGGTGGACCTGGAAACCCGGGGAGGGGTCGCCGTCGGGCGTTGGCAGCATCATGCCCTTGAGGCCGATGTCCGCCGTCTGGATGCGGGCGCAGGAGTTGGGGCAGCCGTTGATGTGCAGGGACAGTGCCTGCGGCAGTTGGCCCGACCCGGCCAGGTCGGCCAGGCGGCGTTCCAGCTCCGCCACGGCGGTAGCGGCCGTCATCTTGGTTTCAACGATGGCCAGCTTGCAGTACTCGATGCCGGTGCATGCGATGGTACCGCGGCGGAACACCGAGGGCCGCGCGGACAGGCCCAGGGCGTCCAGTTCTGCCACCAGGGGCTCCACCTGGTCCTTTTCGACGTCCAGGACCACCAGTTTCTGGTGCGGGGTGGTGCGCAGCCGGAAGGAGCCGCGGGCCTCGAGGGTGTCCGCGAGCTTCACCAGGGCGGACCCGGAGAGGCGGCCGGCAAGCGGCGTGGCGCCGATGAAGAACTTGCCGTCCTTCTGCTCGTGCACGCCCACGTGGTCACCCGGAGTGGCGGGCTTGGGGGCGGCGGGGCCGTCGGCAAGCTTGTAACCGAGGTATTCGTCCTCCAGGATCTGGCGGAACTTCTCTGTGCCCCAGTCGGCCAGGAGGAACTTCAGGCGGGCCTTGGTGCGCATGCGGCGGTAACCGTAGTCGCGGAAGATGCTGGTGACCCCGAGCCACACGTCGGCAGCCTGGTCCGGCTTGACGAATGCGCCCAGCCGCTTGCCCAGCATGGGGTTGGTGGACAGCGCGCCGCCCACCCACAGGTCGTAACCAATGCCGAGTTCGGGGTGTTCGATGCCCACGAAGGCGCAGTCGTTGATCTCGTGCACGACGTCCTGGCTCGGGTGGCCGGTGATGGCGGTCTTGTACTTCCGCGGCAGGTTGGACAGCAGCGGGTTGCCGATGAACCGCTCCCCCAGCTCGGCGATGAGCGGGGTGGGGTCGATGATCTCGTCCTTGGCGATGCCGGCCACGGGCGAGCCGAGGATGACACGGGGTACGTCGCCGCAGGCTTCGGTGGTGGACAGGCCAACCGACTCCAGGCGGTTCCAGATCTCGGGGATGTCCTCCACCTGGATCCAGTGCAGCTGGATGTTCTGGCGGTCGGTGAGGTCGGCGGAGTCCCGGGCGAAGTCCACCGAGATCTGGCCGATCACGCGCAGCTGCTCGGTGGTGAGCGCTCCGCCGTCGATCCTCACGCGGAGCATGAAGTACTTGTCCTCAAGCTCGTGCGGCTCCAAGGTAGCCGTCTTGCCGCCGTCGATCCCCTGCTTGCGCTGGGTGTACAGGCCCCACCAGCGGAACCGGCCGTGCAGGTCCTGGCTGGGGATGGCGTCGAAGCCTTCCTTGGCGTAGATGGTCTCAATACGCTCGCGGACGTTCAGGCCGTCGTCTTCCTGTTTCCAGGTTTCGTTGGCATTCAGCGGCGTCGTGCCGTCCACCTTCCACTGGCCGTGCGGCTTCGCGGCGGGGCGGGACGGGCGTGCGGGGCGCTTGGGAGCAGCCGAATCCGCGGACGCTCCGGCTAGAGCTGTATCAGTCATGCATCGACTGTAGGGCGCCCCCGATTTACGTCACAAAGGCCCGGAAATGCTGAGTCACCTAGGGAAATATTTCGTCACGAAACGCCGAACAGCCTTGAAGATGCCACCTGCCTGTGCATCGGTGGGCGCCTCGGCCGCTCCTGCCTCCGGTGCCCCAGGCGCCGCTTCCAGGGCAGGTTCGGAGGGTGTTTCCCGCATCTTCGCGACGGCGGCGTCGTACCTGTCCAACGCGATCTGAGCGAGCGTGGCGGACGGCAACAGGGGTTCTGTCACGACGTCGGCACCCGCCTTCGCCAGCTGGTCGTGGAAGTAGCCCGGCGCCAGGAGGTAGGAGGCAATCACCACCCGGCCGCCGACGTCGACCGCTCCCGCGGACTCCCCCGCCCCGGCACCTCCTGCCAGCTCCTGCCGAAGCATCGCGACGGCGTCGGGCACGGACGGCTTAGCGGAGGCACCGTAGGCGGCCACGATGCGATTGGACCGCAGCGCCTGCAACTGGCCCAGCAGCTCCTCAACACTGACCGCGGCGTTGGGATTGGACGAGCCCGCGGCGGCAAGGACGACGACATCGTTGTCCGTGGTGCCTGCCTCGCGCAGCCGCTGGTCCAGCAGCGCGGCGAGCCGGGGGTCGGGGCCCAGCGGTGCGGCGGCGGCGCTGCCAGGGCGGCTCTTCACGGCCCGCGCAATGTCCACCTTCACGTGGTAGCCAACACTCAGCAGCAGCGGGACCACTACCGCGGGCTCCGCCTCCGGCAGGCCCGCCACGACATCCACCAGGTCCGGCTGCTGGACGTCCACATAGGCTTCGCGGACGTCGAGCCCGGGGCGCAGTTCCGCAATGGCGGCGCGCAGGGCGTTGACCTCCGCGGCCCCCTGTGTGTTGGACGTCCCATGGGCGCAAGCGATCATGACGGGGCTGTTCATAGGGGCTAGCGTAACGTTGGAGCCGCCCTGTCCGCCCTCTTTGAAATACCGGGACGTCCCATGACATTCGCCTTTGACAACTCCCCGGTGTGGCTGGATCTGTTGGGCGTTTTCTTCTTTGCCGTCTCGGGTTCACTGCTCGCGGCGCGGAAGCAGATCGATATTGTCGGCTCCCTCCTGCTGGCGTCGCTGGTGGGTCTGGGCGGCGGGGTGATCCGGGACATCATCATCGCCGTGGTCCCCGCTGCCTTCACCAACCCGGCCTACCTGTTCCCGCCGGTCCTCGCCACAGCCCTGGTGTACTTCCTGTTTTCCAGCGTCCAGCGCTACACATCCCTGCTGATCCTCTTCGATGCCGCCGGCCTGGCCCTGTTCTGCATGACCGGCACGCTCAAGGCGCTGGCCACGGGCCTGAACCCGGTGGCGTCCGTGCTGCTGGGAGTGACAACAGCGGTGGGCGGCGGCCTGCTGCGGGACATCACCGCCAATGAGGTGCCGGAATTGTTCAACCCCAGGGATATTTATGCGCTGCCGGCGTTCCTGGGTTCGTCGCTGACTGCTGTCCTGTGGGTGGCGGGCGTATTCAACGTGCTGACGGCTGCCGCCATCGCGGCACTGGTTTTCACGTTCCGGGTCCTGGCCTGGCGCCGGTCGTGGCAGGCGCCGCTTGCCGTCCGCGGGTGGCACCGGCGGGCTGGCGATACAGGGCTGTAGTGGCTGTTCCATGTCATTTTGAGGGGTCCGGGATTGGCTAGGATATGAGCATGACTGACATGTTCCTCGAGAAGTTCCGCGCGCTTGTTCCGAAGTATCTCGAGGATGAATGGCAGGAAGCAGATGGCCTGACCCCGGCGGAGCTGGATGAAGCCCTCGCCGAGCACCAGTTTGAGATCCCGCTGGTCCTGCGCGAGTTCTACCTTGCCCTGGGCGGCTGCGAGGACCTGATGGAGGCGTACCACTACTTCTGGGACCCCGAAGAGCTGGAAGTCGACGACGAGGGCTTCCTGATGTTCCTCGAAGACGAAGAGGAACAGTTCACCTGGGGCTTCCGCGTGGGCGACCTCGGCGTGCCGGACCCCATCGTGTACCGCCGCAACAACGCCCGCGGCCAGTGGAAGTCCGAGGAAGGCACCTTCTCCGAGTTCGTCTTCGACATGTTCGAGTGGGCTTTCGAGGAAGACGAAGAGGAAGAGTAGGGCTCTCCGCTTTTTTAGCGCTGCCCTCCCGGGGCGCTATGACACGGACACGCCGCTACCAGAGCCCGTTTGGGCCTGCGGCGAAATCAAAGTGCCCCGCGACGGCGGAACCTACCGGCCCCCGAAAGCTCCCCGTCGGCTTTGCTCCAGTACGGCGAGTACTTGGGCCACCATTCTCCCGGGGTGATGAACGACGTCGTCATACCCAAACCTCAGGCAGAGGCGCCCTCCCACAACCGTGGCGTTGTTGCGCGTCCGGTCCTTCTTGACCTGCCGCGGCTCCAGATGCGTTGCACCGTCGGTCTCCACCACCAGGCAGTCCTCGACGAGGAAATCCACTTCGCCCACTCCCTGGAGTTCAACGTGCCTGCGGACCTGGAGCCCGGCGTTGAGAAAGTGGTAGTTGGCGAGCACCTCGAGGATGGAATCGGCACGCGGAACTACATAGTCCAGGACTGCCCTGGCGCGGGCATTGCGATTTCCAGGCAGCTTCCGGCGCAGGAAGTCGACGGTGACATCCCCCCGCTGCGTTGCGCATTGGACCATGACCAGGGACTCCAGCACCGGGAGGCAATGCAGGGCGTGGATGAGGACATCGGCCAGGCCCGCTACCGGCAACCAAGGGTGGACGGGGTGACGGATCCGCCCGTGCATGACCATACCCGGCAGGGATTTTCGGTGGCCCTGGCCCACGTGCATTGCGTCAGCCTTTTGCAGGGTCCAGAGCTGGTAGGCAGGCGCCGCGGACACACAGGTCACCAGCGCAGTGTGCCGTAGCGCCAGGCCCAGCACACCGGCTTCGTCCGGCAGGCTGTACACGCCCCGACGGAGCCGGACGATGCGCCCCGCTGCCACTGCTTTGTCCACCCGCGTCCGTGAATGTCCGGCACGCCGCAGGGTTTCAGTCCGGGCCGCTCCTCCACGGTGCCGGAGCACGTCTTCGATATCCATGGCTTCTACGGTGGTCCCGCCCGCCGTGGGACGGCAGATATGGATGGGCCCATGTGGACAAACAGCGGCTGCGGGGCACTATGACACGGACACGCCGGCCCACGGGCCGGGAACCCGGCTGCCGGGCCCCAATGTGCCCCGCGACGGCAGGGGACGTCCCCCGCGAGGGCGTGGGCAGACTCAGCGCCAAGACTTTTTGACACCCGCAGTTACAGAAGACTTGCGCACTGTGACAAAGCTGTCATAAGCTATTCACGGATCCGCTAAACGCCTCCGGCGGGTCTGATGCGAACGGAGAGATAGCCCCGGTTCACAGCAGCTTCGGTTGTTGAGGACCGGGGCTATCCCGTTAACGCCACACCCCAAAGAAGAAGCCCGGCACCCACTGGATTAACCAGAGGCACCGGGCTCCCACAAAGGATCAGCTGGCGCGGTCCACCACAGCCAGCGCGAAGTTGGACAGCGATTCCTTGACCACGCCCTCGGGCAACGGGGCCAGGGCGGCGATGGCTTCGTCGGCCCAGCGGCGTGCCACCACCCAGGACTCGGCCGTGACAGGGTGCTCGCGCAGCCCGGCGACGGCGGCGGCAAGGGCTTCATCCGAGGTCAGGTCACCGTCAATCAGGGTCAAGAGGTCGACGGCGGACTGGTCGCCATCAGCGGCAGCCTTGCGCAGGAGCAGCACAGGCAGGGTGGGAACCCCTTCACGGAGGTCCGTTCCGGGCGACTTGCCGGACTTGACCTTGACGCCGGTGACGTCGATGACGTCGTCGGCCAGTTGGAAGGCAACTCCCACCTTCTCGCCGTACTCCACCAGGATGTCCTCAAAAGCCTCGTCGGCGCCGGAGAAGATGGCACCGAACTGGCCTGAAGCCGCCACCAGGGAACCGGTCTTGTCCGCGATCACCGAAAGGTAGTGCTCCACCGGGTCCTCATCCGGACGCGGACCCACGGTCTCGTGCAGCTGGCCGAGGCACAGGCGCTCAAACGTGCGTGCCTGGATGCCCAGCGCCCGCCCGCCGAGTTCGGACACCAGGATGGATGCCCGGGCGAAGATCAGGTCGCCGGTGAGGACAGCCACCGAGTTGCCCCATACCTCGTGGGCCGTGGGGGCACCGCGGCGGAACGGAGCGGAGTCCATGACGTCGTCGTGGTAAAGGGTGGCCAGGTGCGTCAGTTCAACCACGACGGCGGCCTGCACCACGGCGGGCAGCGATGCGTCACCGAGGTGGGCGCAGAGCAGGGTCAGCAGCGGCCGGATGCGCTTGCCGCCGGCTTCCACCAGGTGGCGGGACGTGGCATCTGCCAGCGGGTCCGAGTTGGCGATTGCCTCGCGAAGCTTCTTCTCCACCTTGGCCAGGTTGTTGGTGATGGCCGGGCCCAGTTCGGCGTCCCCCGCGATGGCTGCAAAACCCGCCGGAAGCTGCAGTCCCGTGGCAATTGCGGTGGTATTGAGGCTGGGTTCGGAGTCCGGCAGGCCGTGCCCGGCGTGCGTCCAGCTGTGGTCTGCGGATTTGGTCACGGGTTAACCCTAACTTTTTGTTGCGGATACCGCTGGTTCGGAGCTGACGGGGCATTGGATGTGGCAGGAACCAGCGATTCCAGGACGCGGATCACCCGGTCCTCGAGGCCCTTCGCTGAGGGGTCCGTAAGGTTGGCCAGGAGCCGGACCACGAACCGCATCAGGACCGGGATGGGCATGCCGGTCCGCAGCGCGAGCTTCATGACGGCGGGCTTGCCGATCAGCGCGGCGAAGGCCCGGCCCAGGGTGAAGTGCGAACCCCACTGGCCCCGCACGTAGTCCGCATACCGCGAAAGGTGCGCATCGGCGTCGTACGTTCCGCCCAAAGCAGCCGAACGGGAAGCTACGTCGATGATGAACTCGGCGGCAAACCGCGCCGACTCCATCGCGTAGGAGATGCCCTCGCCGTTGAACGGGGACACCATGCCGCCGGCATCGCCCAGCAGGAGCAGGCCCGGAGAGTAGTGGGGCGTGCGGTTGAAGCCCATGGGAAGCGCGGCGCCGCGGATCTCGCCCACCTGGTTCTCCGGGGTGAAGCCCCATTCGGCAGGCATGCCGGCGGTCCATTCGCGCAGGACCTGCTTGTAGTCCAGCTTGCCGAATTCCTTGGACGAGTTCAGGATGCCCAGGCCCACGTTGGAGGTGCCGTCGCCAACGCCGAACACCCAGCCGTAGCCGGGCAGCAGCTTTCCGTCGCGGCCGGGGAGCTCCAGCCAGCCTTCCATCCAGTCGTCGTCGGTGCGCGGCGACGTGAAGTAGGTGCGGACGGCAACGCCGAGCGGGCGGTCGTCGCGCTTTTGGATCCCCAGCGACACGGCGGTGCGGGTGGAGTTGCCGTCGGCAGCGAGGACGACGTCGGCACTGAAGTCACGCGTCTCCCCCGTCTTGCGTCCGTTCCCGTCAAGGAGCGCTGCGCGGACCCCCGTGACGCGGCCGGCGTCGTCCCGGAAGGCCTCGGTGACGCCGTGCCGCTCGAGGATCGTGGCGCCCGCAGCCTCAGCATGCCGGGCCAGTTCCTCGTCAAAGCCCAGCCGGGTGCGGATCAGGCCGTACTGCGGGAAGTCGGACACCTCGGGCCAGGGCAGCTCGATGGTGCGGCCGCCGGCGATCAGGCGCAGGCCCTTGTTCCGCCGCCAGCCATCGTTCTCGGGGTGCGGGAGGCCCAGCTTCTGGATCTCCCGCACGGCACGGGGCGTGAGTCCGTCCCCGCAGACCTTCTCGCGCGGGAAGCTGGTCTTTTCGAGGACCGTAACCTCAACTCCCGCCCTGGCGAGGTAGTACGCGGCAGTGGATCCGGCCGGACCCGCGCCGACAATCAGTACCTTCACAGGTCAGCGGACGATGTTGCGGCGCAGCTTGGCCACCGGGCCCTTGTGCGCAGCGATGGCAGCCGCCGCACCCTCGGAGGCGGGCTTGAACGCCCGGTGCACCGCCACGATGCCGCCGGTGAGGTTGCGGTACGTGACCTTCTCCCAGCCGCTCTCCTGCAGCCAGGCCGCCAGGTGGTCCTGGTCCGGCCACGCGCGGATGGATTCGGCCAGGTAGACGTAAGCGTCCGGGTTGGAGGCGACCTTGACGGCGATGGCCGGCAGGGCGCGCATCAGGTATTCGGTGTACATGGTGCGCCAGAGCGGGACCACGGGCTGCGAGAACTCGGCGATGACCAGGCGGCCGCCGGGCTTGGTGACGCGCAGCATCTCGGCCAGCGCCTTCTTGGGCTCGTTCACGTTGCGCAGCCCAAAGGAGATGGTGGTGGCATCAAAGGTGTTGTCCGCGAAGGGCAGGTTGGTGGCGTCACCGGCGATGAAGTTGATGTCCGGGCGGCGGCGCTTGCCCACCTTGAGCATTCCCAGGGAGAAGTCGCAGGCCACCACGTCTATGCCGGCGTCGGCATATGGCTCGCTGGAGGTACCAGTGCCGGCCGCGAGATCAAGGACGCGCTGGCCCTTGGAGACTTCCATCGCGTCCACCACGATCTTCCGCCAGCGGCGGGTCTGTCCCATGGAGAGGACATCGTTGACGACGTCGTATTTCGGTGCGACGTCGTCAAACATCGTGGCTACTTCGTCCGGACGCTTATCCAAGGATGCTCGGTTCACCATGACATTGTCTCAAATGTTCGCGCGGGTCCGGACCAGCGGCTCCATCTCCTTTTTTGCCCTCCCTGCACCCGGAGAAAGCCCCCGCCTACGCGGGAGTAGTGTTGTCTCATCATGACGAGCACGTTCCGCACCTTGACAGTCCCCCTGGATGGCAAAACTTTCCCCGGGGGGCTGCCTTCGTTTCTGGTCCGGGACGACATCCTCTGCTGGACGCGCCGCGAGGCCGGGCTGGCGGGCTTCGGGGAGATCGCGCGGTTCACCTCCACCGGGCCGGAACGGTTCCTGGAAGCGGATATCTGGTGGCGGCACCTGGTCCTGGAGGCGGACGTTGCGGATGCGGTGGAGCTGCCCGGCACCGGCCCGGTCGCTTTCGGTTCCTTCGCTTTCTCCAAGACCTCCCGGTACGAGTCGCGCCTGATCGTGCCGGAGATCGTGGTGGGCGTCCGGGACAACCAGGCGTGGCTCACCCAGTTAACGTTCGACGACGCCCCCCTCACCGAAGAGACGGCCGCCGCCGCACTGGAGCGCTGGCTCAGCAGCAGTTCCGCAGGTTCCCCCGCCGGTGAAGGTACGACCGCGGCAGCGGGCCTGGCCGGGGACGGCACCTCGGACGGGACGCAAGGTCCGGCCGGCGGCGCCGTCGTGCGTCCACTCCCCCTGGCCGCGGGCGCAACACTGCACACCGGCTCCCTCAGCGAGGAAGCCTGGATGGATGCCGTTGCCGCCGGCGTCGCCGAAATCCGCACCGGAGCGCTGGAGAAGCTGGTGCTGGCACGGGACGTGGTGGCAACTATTCCCTCCGGCGTACATGCGGCGGAGGTGCTGCGCGAGCTCGCGGCCAGGTACCGCGAGTGCTGGACCTACGGGGTGGATGGCCTGGTTGGCGCCACGCCGGAGATGCTGATCCAGGTGGAAGGACGCACCGCCCAGGCGCGCGTGCTGGCCGGCACCCTTGACCGCCGGGACGCCCACGGCGAGGACGGTGCGCCGATGGACTACGCAACACGGGTGCTGGCAGGCTCGGAGAAACAGCGGCATGAGCATGAGATCGCCATCCAATCGCTGACCAAGCAGCTGGCACCCTTCTCCGAGGCAATGAATGCCCATGATGAGCCGTTCATCCTGGAACTGCCCAACGTCTGGCACCTGGCCTCCGACGTCAAGGCCGAACTCACCGAGGTGGAAGGGCACGTGCCCACGTGCCTGGCGCTGATCAACGCGCTGCACCCCACCGCGGCCGTCTGCGGGACGCCCACTCTTGTGGCGGGCGAATTGATCCGCACGCTGGAACACCTGGACCGTGGACCGTATGCAGGGCCGGTGGGCTGGCTGGACGCCGCGGGCAACGGCGAATGGGGCATCGCGTTGCGCGGCGCCGTCATCGAATCTGCCGACACCGTCCGGCTCTATGCCGGTTGCGGAATAGTCGATGGCTCGCTTCCGGCGGCCGAATTGGCCGAAACGTGGGCCAAATTTCGGCCGATGCTGGAGTCCCTGGGCATCAACAGCTGACGCCTGGCGGCACTGAGTCTGGGATGACAGACAAGTCCTGCGCTGAAAGGCTTGATTTTGCCCCCGCTACAGTTATCCAATAGTGAAACTTAGTTGCGTGTGACGTACCTCTCTTGTTGAGCGTTACACTATAAGCCGCGTTAGTACCTCATAGCCCCTGCAACAAAAGGTAAGAAATGCAGACTCCCCGTACCCTCCTGGGCACTTCCAAGCTGACCGCCGCCACTATGGTCGCCATCAGCGCCCTGGCCCTCTCAGCATGCACCAACGCCTCGGAAACGGGTCCTTCCAGCGCGGCTACCTCGTCGGGCAGCGCCGCCGCCAGCTTTGATCCCACCACCGTCAAGAAGGACGACGCCCTGGCCGCCATGGTCCCGGACGCCATCAAGTCCAAGGGCACCATCACGGTTGGTTCGGACACCAGCTACGCCCCCGCCGAATTCCTCGGTCCGGACGGCCAGACTCCCGTGGGCTACGACGTGGACATCGCCAAGGCCATCGGCGCCACCCTGGGCCTCAAGGTCCAGGTCCAGACCGCTGAGTTCACCGGCATCCTCCCGGCACTCGGCCCGAAGTATGATCTGGGCATCTCCTCGTTCACCATCAACCCCGAGCGCCTGGGTGCCGTGAACATGGTCAGCTACTTCAACGCCGGCACCGCCTGGGCCGTGCAGAAGGGCAACCCCAAGAAGTTCTCCCTGGACGACGTCTGCGGCAAGTCCATCGGCGTGCAGACCGGCACCGTGCAGGAAGACCCTGACCTTGCCGACCGCAACAAGAAGTGCGCCGCCGACGGCAAGAAGCCCATTGACATCGTCACCCTGAAGAACCAGACGGACGTCACCACGCGCCTGGTCAACGGCAGCATCGACGCCATGGCCGCCGACTCCCCCATCATCGGCTACGCCCTGACCCAGACCAACGGCCAGCTGGAGAAGCTGGGCGATGTCTACGACTCGGCCCCGCAGGGCATCGCCGTGGCCAAGGCTGACACCGCCTGGGCTGACGTCATCCAGAAGGCCGTCACCAAGCTGATGGCAGACGGCTCCTACAAGAAGATCCTGGAAGGCTGGGGCAACTCCGAGGGCGCCATCACCAAGTCCGAGGTCAACCCGGCGGTCAAGTCTTGAGTTTCCGCCTTACCGACGACAAGTCAGGTGTGCACATGGAACACCATCAACAAGGGGACGCACCGGTACTGAATAAGTCCGTGCCGGTGCGCCACCCCGGCCGGTGGATCAGCGCCGCCATCATCCTCCTCCTGGTGGCCGGGCTCGTTCAGAGCCTGTTCACCAACTCCAACTTCCGCTGGGACGTTGTGGGCACCTACATCCTGGACGTCAAAGTTGTCCAGGGCGTGGGATGGACGCTCCTGCTGACGGTGGCGTCGATGGTCCTGGCAATCGTCCTGGCCATCCTGCTGGCAGTGATGCGGCAGTCCGACAACCCGGTCTTCCGCTGGTCCAGCTGGGTGTGGGTGTGGTTCTTCCGCGGAACTCCGGTCTACACGCAGTTGGTGTTCTGGGGCCTCGTAACGGTTCTCTACCCGGCCTTCACGCTGGGTATTCCGTTTGGGCCCGAGCTCTTCAGCTATGCGCTGTCCGACCCCAGCAAAGGCCTGATCCCCGCGATCCTCGGCCTCGGCCTGAACGAATCGGCATACCTGGCGGAGATCTTCCGGGCCGGCCTCAAATCCGTGGACCGGGGCCAGCAGGAAGCTGCCGAGGCGCTCGGCATGTCCAAGGGCAAGATCATGTGGCGGATCATCCTGCCGCAGGCCATGCGGATCATCGTTCCGCCTACCGGCAACGAAACCATCGGCATGCTGAAGACCACCTCGCTGGTCCTGGCGGTCCCGTTCACGCTGGACCTGACCTTCGCCACCAATGCCCTGGCAAACCGCATCTACCTGCCGATTCCGCTGCTGATCGTTGCCGCGTTCTGGTACCTGCTCGTCACTAGCATCCTCATGGTGGGCCAGCACTACCTCGAGGCCTATTACGGCAAGGGCGTGGACAACCTCGCTCCCGCAGCCGTGAATCCGGCCGCCGCCAAGGCTGCCGGCGCCGGTGCTGACGCCCAGCGGTCGATGAAGACGGACTTCCCCGAGGAGAGTGCACGATGACGGTCACAGCAGAAAAGCCGCTGGTCAAGATCGAGGGCCTGCACAAGTTCTACGGGCCCCACCATGTCCTCCGGGGCATCGATATGACGGTTCAGCAGGGCGAGGTGTCGGTGGTGATCGGGCCGTCGGGTTCCGGCAAGTCCACCATGCTCCGCTGCGTGAACCTGTTGGAGTCCATCAGCGCCGGTCGGATCTCCGTGGGTGGCCAGCTGATTGGCTACCGCGAGGTCAACGGCAAGCTCCACGACCTCAAGACCAAGGAAATCGCCGCCCAGCGCCGCGAAATCGGCATGGTGTTCCAGCGGTTCAACCTGTTCCCGCACAAGACCGCGCTGCAGAACGTGATGGAAGCGCCGGTGCACGTCAAGGGCCAGTCCAAGGCTGCCGCCCAGAAGCGTGCACTGGAGCTGCTGGACCGGGTGGGCCTCGGTGACCGCGCCGGCCACTACCCGTCCCAGCTCTCGGGCGGCCAGCAGCAGCGCGTCGCTATTGCCCGTGCCCTGGCCATGGACCCGGAGCTCATGCTCTTCGACGAGCCCACCTCGGCGCTTGACCCGGAGCTGGTGGGCGATGTCCTGAACGTGATGAAGGACCTGGCAAAGTCCGGCATGACCATGATCGTGGTGACCCACGAGATCGGTTTTGCCCGCGAAGTGGGTGACACCCTGACCTTCATGGACGGCGGTGTGGTGGTGGAATCGGGCGATCCCCGGGAGATCATCGCCAACCCGCAGCACGCAAGAACCAAGGAGTTCCTGGGCCGCGTGCTCTGACGCCTTTCGATTTTCGCGATCCACATTCCCTGGCGCAGCCGATATTTCGGCAGCGCCAGGGAATTTGCGGTTAACGCGGGAATGTGGGCGTCGAGGGCCCACCTAAACGTGACGGGCGGCGCCTACTGTCCCGCCAGAACCCCTGCGACGGCGGCGGAAACGGCATCCTTGATGCGGGCATGAAGCTGCCTGAGCTGCCGGCGGTCCGTGCGGACTTCCACGATGCTGCGTCCCTGCACAGGCTGGGCGAGCGCTTCGGCGAGTCCCGCCGTCGTACTTACCAGCGAGTGTCCGACGCCGTATGCCCCGGCGAGTGCCGCGATGTCCACCGAGTGCGGGGTGCCAAAGAGGCGTTCGACGGCGTCCCCATAGCGGCCGGCTGCCTCCACACCCCCGTGCTCCAGCAGGCTGAAGATGGCGCCCCCGGAGTCGTTCAGGACCACGATCCGCAGGTCCGGCTGCTCTTCCCCCGCGCCGAGGAGGAGGCCGCCGGCGTCATGCAGGAACGTCACGTCGCCCAGCAGCACCGTGGTTTCCTGCAGGCCGCCCAGCGCGATGCCGGTGGCCGTGGAAATGGTGCCGTCGATCCCGGCCAGCCCCCGGTTGGCGTAGACGGTAGCGGCGGGTTCCGGGGCGGGCAAACCGGCGAGGTCAACATCCCGGATGCCGTTGGAGGACCCGAGCAGCAGTTGGCCGCGCGCATTCCTCCAGACCAGGGACGCGACGGACGGGCCGGTGGCGGCGGCCTCGTCGGAGACCACCTGGTCGAGCGCGTGCTGGGCGGCCGAGCCGGCGAGCAGCCAGGCATCCAGCCACGCAGAGGTCCCGCGGCCCGCGAATCCGGCCAGGTCCGCGAGGTTTTCCAGCGGCAGTTCGGTGCGGCGTCCGGGTTCGTACCACGCGACCGGGACCGGCTGGTACAGGGCTGATTCAACGTCCGTGCGGGCGAGGAGGGCGGCCACGGGGCGGGACAGCGTGGGCCGGCCGAACAGCACCACCCGCTCGATGGGCTGGGTCGAGCCGGGCCCGAAGTGCTCCAGCAGCAGACGGTAGGGGCCTACCGCGTTGGGTCCGAACCGGGCGTTGGAGGAGGGCTCGGCCAGCAGCGGGAGGTTGTGGGCGCGGGCGAACGCCTCGGCGACCGGCCCGGCGTCGTGCCCGGCGAGGACCACCGTCCGCCGCTCGGGCAGGTCCTCCGGGGCCGGCGGCAGGTTCATGACCAGCGGCTCGAAGCCCACCCGGTAGCGCGGCCGCTCCACCGCCTCCGGCAACCCGTCACGAGGCGACGGAACCAGCGGGTCACGGAACGCGAGGTTGAGCTGGACCGGCCCCGGCGGGAGGTCCGGGAACGCCCCGGTGGCCGCTGACAGCCCGGTTTCCACAGCGCGCTGGGGGCTTGTCCCGGCGGGAATGTCGGCGGCGAACCGGACCTGCTCACCGAACAGGTCCGGCTGGACGGTGGTTTGGTTGGCGCCGGTCCCGCGCAGTTCCTCGGGCCGGTCAGCCGACAGGACGATAAGCGGCACGGCGGCATGGTTCGCCTCCATCACCGCGGGCATCAGGTTCCCGACGGCGGTCCCGGACGTAGTGAGGACGGCTGCGGGCGTGCCGGTGGAGAGGGCAAGGCCCAGCGCCGTGAAACCGGCGGACCGTTCGTCGATCCGGACCAGCAGGTCCACCCGGCCGGCGGCCGACGCCTCAGCCAGGGCGTAGGCCATGGGGGCCGACCGTGAACCGGGCGAGACCACCACGTGCCGCACACCGCCGTCGAGCAGGACATCCACCGCGATCCGGGCCGCAGCAAGCGCGCTCAACTCCACCGCGGCGTCGCCAGGAACGGCGTCGCCAGGCACGCTGTGGGTAGGTGCGGCGTCATCTGTTGGGGCGGCGTCCGGGGCAGAATCGTTCGGCAAAGTCACCCAACCAGTCTGCCACCCCCGCGACGCCCGCTCACATATGGCAGCCACTCTCCCAACCCCCGCTCACATATGGCAGCTCTAAACGAAACGCCCGCTCACCTTCGGCCCAAAGATGGAGTCCAAGGTGAGCGGGCGTCTCCGAAAAACCCGTCAAAGGTGAGCGGGCATTGTGAAGGGGGTTAGCCGCGGAACACCTGGACCACTGCCGGACGGGGCGCGCGCACCTTGCCGGGGGCCGGCGTCGTACCCGCCGGGACGTAGTCCGGGAAGAAGGAGTGCGGCGCCTCGAAGGTGCCTTCCTCGCCGGGGTGCTGCACGGAGACGAACACGGTGCGCTCGTCGTCGTGGATGACCGGCCCGCAGGTCTCCGCATCGCGGGGAACGGAGAGGAACTGCTCCACCTTGCCGCGCTCCGCACCGTCCAGGGTGACCTTGAAGAGGCCATCGTTGTAGCCGATGCCCGAGGGGGCGCCGTCGGTGGAGATCCAGAGGTTGCCCACGGAGTCGAAGGCCACGTTGTCCGGGCAGGAGATAGGCGAAACCTTGTCCACCGGGTAGCCGGAGAAGTAGGTGACATCGCCCTGGGCCGGATCGCCGCAGACCATCAGGAGGGTCCAGTTGAACTTTGTGGACGTCTGGTCACCGGCTTCGGTGATTTCCACGATGTGCCCGTCGCGGTTCTGCGTGCGCGGGTTGACCTCCGTGGCGCCTTCCTTGGTACCGGTGCCGCGGTCCGAGTTGTTGGTGCAGACCACGTAGACCTTGCCGGTGTGCAGGCTGGGCTGGACGTCCTCGCAGCGGTCCATCTTGGTGGGGCCCACCTTGTCCGCGGCCAGGCGGGTGTACACCAGGACCTCCTCGACGGACATGCCGGGCACCGCGGACTTGCCGCCGACCACCAGGGGCAGCCACTCGCCGGTACCGTCGAACGCGCCGTCAGCGGGAAGCGCCCCGGTGCCGGTGATCTCCGCGGCGGGTGAGTTGCCCGTGAACTTGGCAACGTACAGGTCGCCCTCGGAGAGCAGGTTCATGTTGTTCCTGCGGTCTCCTTCAACGTACTTGCCCTTGGAGACGAACTTGTAGAGGTAGTCGAACTTCTCATCGTCGCCCATGTAGGCCACCACGTGCCCGGATTTGGCCACGATCACGTTGGCCCCCTCGTGCTTGAAACGGCCCATCGCCGAGCGCTTCTTCGGGGTGGAGGTGGGATCGAACGGGTCCACTTCCACGATCCAGCCGAACCGGTTGGTTTCGTTCTCGTGGCCGGCGTTGCGCGTGTCGAAGCGGGGGTCGTCCAGCTCCCACCGGCGCGCGGTGGGCTTGGCGGTGAGGCCGTAGCGCTTGTCACTGGCGGAGGTGCCGCCGGAGACGAAGTAGCCGTTGAAGTTCTCCTCACCCGAGAGGATGGTGCCCCAGGGGGTGGTGCCGCCGGAGCAGTTGCCGAACGTGCCCTTGATGGCGCGGCCGGAGGGGTCGGCCACGGTCTTGACCAGGGCAGAGCCGGCAACCGGGCCGGTCAGTTCGTAGGTGGTGTCGGAGAGATAGCGGCGGTTCAGTGGCGCCCCCTTGACGTAGGACCAGGGCTTGGTGGTGTTCTTGCGCTCCAGTTCCACCACGGCAAGGCCATGCGCGGCGCGGCCGATGGCCCGGGTTTCCTTGGCGTCATAGCCGGCAGGGACCATGATGTTTTCGTTGGTGTACTCGTGGTTGGTGAACAGGACGGCGCGGCGGCCCTTGCTGTCCGGGACCTCCACGATGTCGGTGTAGTCGTTGTTGTAGCCGAACTGCCGGGCCTGCGCTGCCGCGGTCTGGTTGTTCAGGTCGAAGTCCGGGGAATCGTTGAACAGCGGGTCACCCCAGCGGATGATGGGCTGCCAGGTGAATCCTTCCGGGACGGTGAAGGCATCAACGGCCTTGTCCACCGGCTTGATGGCGGTGAACTGCAGCTTGGACTTGCCGAAGCCTTCCTTGGCGGCCTTGGACAGGCCGGCGGCTGAGGCGGGATCGGCGGAGTTCACCGCGGAACCGAGGGCGACGGCGAGCGCACCGGCGGCGCCCAGGCCCATGGCGGCGCGGCGGGACAAGGTGGCGGAAGCGATGTCGCGGAAGTAGCTGTTGGAGCTGGTGTTACAGACCTCGCCGGCGCAAGCGTTGTCGCATTTGAGTGCACATGTGACCGGGCTGCGCTTGCCCTTCGTATGGCCGAGCATGGGCAGCAGGGTGAACTTGCGGGCAGTTTCAGACATGGGGAACCTTCCGAAGGAATGTCTTTGGGGTGCCCGATCACCCTTCCAGCCTGTTCCTACGGGAAACCGTCCATTCGATGAAGTTATGGTGAACCGCCTGTGACCTGCAGGAACGCTGCCAAAAGTGAGCGGGCGCGCCAGAAACAGCCGCCAAAAGTGAGCGGGCGTGCCAGAAAGCACCGCCAAAAGTGAGCGGGCGTGTCAGGGGGTGAGGAGGGCGTGGACGCGGCGGAGCCGGGCCAGCCACCAGTCCCGGCGTTCCACGGGAGCCGCAAACCGCTCCAGCAGCCCGGCGTCCGGAACGGCATCGCGGAGGCCGATCGCGCCGTCGTCGGCCACCAGCGGGTCCAAGGTGACGTCAGATTCGAACAGCGACACCGTGCCAAGCCCGCACGCATAAGGCAGCTCCGGCAACGCCGCCGCCAGCGCCAGGCCGGCGCGGATTCCCACCGAGGTGTCCAGGGCGGAGCTGACGACGGCGGGCAGTCCGGCCTGCGCCACGATGTCCAGGGCGCGCCGCACTCCCCCGAGTGGGGCCGCCTTGACGACGATCAGGTCCGCCGCCCCGGCCCGCGCCACCCGGAGGGGGTCGGTTTCCTTGCGCACGCTTTCGTCCGCGGCGATGAGCACCGGCGTCCCGGCATCCCGCAGCTGGGTGCGGACCTGGGCCAACCCTTCGACGGTGGGCACCGGCTGCTCGGCGTATTCCAGGCCTACGGTCGCCAGCCGGGTCAGGGCCGCCACCGCTTCGGGCACGTTCCAGCCGCCGTTGGCGTCCACCCGGATGGCGGCATCCGGCAAGGCGGCGCGGACGGCACGAAGCCGGGCGGCATCGTCGTCCAGCGACTGTCCACGCTCGGCAACCTTGACCTTCACCGCGTCCACCCGGCCGAACCGGGCCAGTACCTCCGGCACCCGGTCCGCGGAAACGGCCGGCACGGTGGCGTTGACCGGCACGGACGTGCGCAGCGGCGCCGGGAAGCCCTGCCAGCCCGCTTCGATCGCGGCTGCCAGCCAGCGGGAAGCCTCGGCGTCGCCGTACTCCGGGAACGGGCAGAATTCGCCCCACCCGGCCGGCCCGTGGAGCAGCAGGGATTCCCGTTCCATGATGCCGCGGAACTTCACCCGCATGGGCAGGCTGACCACGCGCGCTCCTGCCAGCAGTTCGTCCAGCGGGGGAACGCCGTTGGAGGAGGCAGCGGGCACGGTCACGGAGGGCGGGAGGCCATGGGCGGGCATGCCGTTTACTGTAGCCGCACTTCGCTACTGCTCCCGGACCACCCGGATGGTGCCCAGTGACGGGTCCGCAGGATCGGGCAGCACCATGCCGGCTTTCAGCCCCGATTCCAGGTACTCGATGACGGCCTGGTTGATCCTCTCCCCCGGGACGAGCACCGGGATGCCCGGCGGGTAAGGGGTGATCTGCTCCGCTGCCACCCGTCCTGCCGCTTCGCTTCTGGGTACATCCTCCGTGGGGCCGAAGAACGCGTCCCTGGGAAGGGCCACGGTCTCCAGTTCCAGGTCCGACGGCGAGGGCAGGTTCACCTGCGGAGGCTCGGGAAGTGCCGGGGCCGCTTCGATGAGGGCCTGCAAAGCCTCCAGGAGGCGCCGGGCAGAGGCGTCGTCGTCGGCCATGGAGAGAGTGGCCATGATGCGGACGTGGTCGCTGAGGCCCATGTCCACGTTGCGGTTTTCGCGCAGCCAGTCGGCGGCCTGGTAGCCGCTGATGCCCAGCCCCGAGAGGTCCATCAGGATCTGCAGCCGGTCCAGGTCGTGTGAGGATTCGGCCGCCAGCAGTTCGTCCTCGAGCACATGGATGCCCGGGAGCGCGTCGATGTCCCGGCGCAGTTTCTTGGCCAGGTCCAGCGCGTTGCCGAGGAGTTCGGCCCCGTGCTGGACCATCTGGCGGCGCCAGCCGTCGATGGCGGAGTACAGGATGGCGTTCGGACTGGTGGTCATCAGCAGGTCCGCGCATTGGGACAGATGCGCAGGATCCACCAGGTCGCCCTGCAGGTGGTAGACGGAGCCCTGTTCGAAGCCGGCACCCATCTTGTGCACGGAGACCACGCAGATGTCGGCGCCCGCACTCATCGCCCAGGTGGGAAGGTCCTCGTGGAAAGGCAGGTGCGCACCCCAGGCCTCGTCCACGATCAGGGGCTTGCCGCGGTCGTGGCATATCTTGGCGATGGCGGCAATGTCCGCGCACGTCCCGTAAGGCGTGGGGCTGACGATCAGCGCCCCGGCGGCGTCCGGGTAGCGGTCCCACATTTCCTCGATGTCCGCGGCCGACGGCGGGTGGGCCAGATGCAGCTTGGGGTCCCAACGGGGACGGATCCAGCGGGGCTGGATGCCGGAGAAGACCAAGCCGGCGGTGATGGATTTATGGGCGTCGCGGCTGACCAGCAAATCACCTTTGCCGGCCGCCACGGCGATGACGGCGGCCTTTACCGAAAGGGAGCTGCCGCACGTGGAGAAGAAGGCCTGTTCTGCGCCCACGGCGTCCGCCATCAGCTGCTCTGCCTTTTTCAGGTAGCCGCCGGAGGATGACCGGTCGTCAAGGCCGGCCGAGGCAAGGACGTCAGCGCGGAAGGTATCGGCCCCGAGGATGTCCCGGACACGCGGATCCGCCCCACGGCCCTGCCTGTGGCCCGGCGGGGTAAAGCCGTAGCGGTCCAGCTTGTGGTAGCGGTCCAGGGCATCCAGCAGTGGCGCTTCGTTGTGGTCCATAGTGACTCACTTTCGGTCGGTCGGTCAGGAAGGTTTGCTAAAGGGCTGCTTGCGGAAACGATCGCCGGCGGCAGTCCCGCGGGGGGTCACCCTAGGCTCCGGTAAGGGTCGTCCAGACACCGATGCCACCCGCCACCACCATGACGGCGGCCGTGAACCAGCCCAGGGAGGCAGCCAGCCGGCCGTTCCTGTAATCGCCCATGATGGCCTTGTCCCTGGAGATCAGCATGGTGACCACGAGGAACGGGGCCGCGGCGATGCCGTTGACGGTGGCGCTGAAGACCAGGAGCCCGACGGGGTCTGCGGAAAAGAAGCTGATGAGGACACCGGCAACCATTCCCACCCCCAGCAAGCTGTAGAACAAGGGGGCCCGCCGCGGGCTGAGGTCAAGGCCCCAGTCCTTGCCAAGCAGGCCGGCCAGTCCGGCCGCACCGGAGGCTGCGAGCACGGGGACGCCCAGGATGCCCGTGCCGATGAACCCCGCCGCGAACAGGAATGTGGCAGCCGGCCCAGCCACCGGTTGCAGTGCTTTTGCCACGTCGGCTGCCGTATCCACTTCCGTCCCGTCCCTCCCCAGGGTTGCCGCCGTAGCCGCCATGATCGAGAACATGACCAGGACGGAAAAGACCATGCCGATGAAGACGTCCGCCCGCGCCTTCCGCAGGGTGTGGGCAGAAGCAGCCGGGTCCGGACGGTCGTTCAGGCCTACGGCCTCGTCCCCGCCATGTTCCTCCGCGCGCAGTTCCTGGACCCGGTGGGCGCTTTGCCAGAAGAACAGGTACGGCGAGATGGTGGTGCCCAGGACAGCGACGATCAGGCCCAGGTACTGCGGAGCGAAGCTGAACTTCATTCCCAGCAGGCCTTCCAGGACGTCAGGCCAGTTGACGTTGGCGACGAACAGGACCGCCACATATGCCAACAGCGTGACGCACAGCCACTTGAACACTTTGGCGATGACGGTGAACGAACCGCTCATGAGCGCAACGGCGATGCCGATCCCGGCAACGGCGCTCCACAGGTGGTCAGGCCCGGCACCGAGCATCTGCATCCCCTGCCCGATCGCCATCAGGTCCGCGGCGGCGTTGAGGATGTTGCCCACGAGGAGGGCGATGATCAGCACGGCAATCACCAACCGCGGGCGGCGGGAGAACTTGCGCCGCGCGAGCCTTCCCAGGCTCTCGCCGGTGGCCAGCGCCGTGCGGTCGCAGATCTCCTGGACGGCCATCATCATCGGCAGTGTCACCGGGGCGGTCCACAGCATGCCATTGGAGAACGTGGCACCCGCTTTTGCGTAGGTTGCTATCCCTGACGGATCGTCATCCGCGGCTCCGGTCACCAGCCCGGGCCCCAGCAGCGACCCGAAGCGGCGCAGGCGGGACCTGCGCGCTGCACGGAAGGCCGTGCCGCCGTTTGGCGACCGTCCGGTTGTTTCGGCCCTAGTCATCCAGTTATCTCCACTTACCATCGGTTGTAAGCCCGCCAACTGCTAAGCAAGCTTATTAGTAGGAGCCCATGGTAGAGCATGAATCTGAAAGCCAGACCTGCCCGGGAGCGCTCAGATCCACTTGTTGTGCTTGAACGCCAGGTAGAGGACAAGGCCCATGGCCACCATCAGGCCCAGCGCGTAGGGGTAGCCGTAGGTCCAGGACAGCTCGGGCATATTGGCGAAGTTCATGCCGTAGATGGATGCCACCAGGGTCGGGGCGAACAGGATGGCCGCCCAGGAGGAAATGCGTTTGACCTGCTCGTTCTGTTCGAAACTGGACTCGGTCATCCGCTGCATCTCGTCGTTCTGCCGTTGGGCCACCAGGGCGGCGTTAACCGCGAGCGCGTTCTGCAGCAGGGCCCTGAAGGAGGCCACCCGCTCGTTGAGCCGGATGACGTGGTCCAGGACGTCCCGGTAGTGGTCCCGAAGCTCGGTGGCATCGCCACGGTCCGGAGCGCCGGCCATCAGGGCCTGCAGGATCCCGGCCAGCGGACTGGTGGCACGCTGGAACATGATCACCTGGCGGGAGAGTTCGTAGATGCGGCGGGATACCTCGGGATCCGCGCCGAAGAGGTCGTCCTCGATCTCATCGATGTCGTTTTCCAGCCCGGCGGCCACGGGTTCGTATTCGTCCACTACCTGGTCCAGGATGCCGTAGAGCACCGCGTCCGGGCCGAGGGCCAGGAATTCCGGCATCGCCTCCATCCGCCGCCTGACCCTGGCCAGGTCCGGGGACTCGGCGTGCCGGACGGTGACCACATATTCTTCGCCGACAAAAACATGGATCTCGCCGAAGTCCACCTTCTCGACGTCGTCCCGGTACCGTGCCGGCCTCAGCACAAGGAACAGGCACTCACCATAATGTTCCAGCTTGGCGCGCTGATGGCCTGCGAGCGCATCCTCCACGGCAAGGGCGTTGAGGTCGAATTCCTCGCCGACGGACTCCAGTTCCGCGGCGTCCGGCCGGTAGAGCCCGATCCAGGCCATCCCCTCGCGTTGCCGCAGCAGGAAGTAGGTCTCGTCCAGGTCTTCCGGGTCCTGTGTCCGTACGCCATTCACGTAGACCGCGTTGTCAATGATGGTCACGGCTGCGCCTCCCGCTCCTTTTCCCCAGTCGTCCAGCAACTCCGGCATCCTCGATTTCAGGAAGCGGTAGAAGCGGGCCATCTCGGCCACGCGGGCACGTGCTGCTGAGCCCTCCGGGAGTGCTTCGGCAGTGGCATCCGTCAGGTCGGCCAATTTCTCGTAAATGGGACTGTTCCGCATGGACACCACGTACCACTCGTCGTCGTGCAATGCGTAAAGGTCGCGGCGGCTGCCGGGCTGGGAGACCCGGTGCACGAACCCCACGGTCTGCAGGTAACGCACCGCCCCGGACACGGCGGCGGCGCTTGCCCCCAGCCGCTCCGCGAGCTCGGCAGCCGTGAGGCTCCCCTGCTCGGATGACACCAGGGCCAGCAATGTCCGGGCGGGCATCTTGGGGAAACCGGCCGCAGCGAATGCAGCCGCGGTCCGTTCAGCGGCTGCGGCCGCCACCCCGGCGTCCCGGGCCGCAGCCAGTTCGGCGTCAGCGCTCATGCGGACCCCACCTCCCGCCGTCGCATCGCCGTGACGGCCAGCGCGCCCGCAATGACCGCGATGGCCAGCATCCACCACGCCCCGCTCCAGTCGGTTGCGTCGCCGTGCGGGACCGGGGTGTGGGTAAACGGGGACAGGTCGCGGATGCTTTGATCCAGGCCCAGCATGCCGCCGAAGATCCCCAGGAACACCCCGAGCCCCAGCAGGGACCAGCCGGCACCGATGGTTGCCGCGGGCCACAGGACGAAGACCAGGGCGGGCACGGCCAGGTAGATCAGTGCCGCCGGCAATTGGGCCACGGCGGTTTCCCAGAGCGCGTCGGCGGGCATTCCCTGGTCTCCGGACCCGGTCAGCGTGATCCACGCGCCCACACCCGTCAGGCCGATCACCAGCACGACTGCCGCGGCCCCGAGCACCAGGTAGCCGGCCAGCCAGCGGATTCGTCCCACCGGAGCGGCGAGCAGCAGTTCCGCGGTTCCTGCGGCTTCTTCCTGCCGCAGCCTGATGACGGCCTGCAGCGCGCAGGCAGCGGCAAGGATCCCGGCCATCGAGAACAGGACCGAGACCATGAGCTGGGTCAGGGAGGTGCCCTGCGACTCGAGGATGGACCTCAGGACGGCGGTGATGTTGGTATCAGGGGTATCGACGGCGGCAATCGCCTTTCCCAGCGACCCCGCCAGCAGGCCCAGGGCCAGGCCACCCAGGCCCCAGCCGATGACGGAACCGGCCTGCAGGCGCAGGGCAAGCGCGACAGGGCTGCGAAGACCGGGCCGGGCGGCGGTGCGGCCCGGCCGTGCACCCCACACACTGGCTCCGCTGTCCCGGGTGCCCAGGATGGCCCATGCCGCTCCAAGGCAGGCGACGCCGAGCCCCACCGGCAGCCACAACGGCCAGGCGCGGTTGCCGGAGAAGGCGAACGTCTGCTGGCCCCAGCCGATGGGCGAGAACCAGCTGGCGGCGCCTTCGGTCATGGACGTTCCGTCCGCGTGCGGGGTTCCGGTGGCGTCGCCAATCCCGCGCAGCACATAGGCCAGGACAACCAGGGCGGAGGAGACGCCGTTCGCGCCGCGCGACGTGCTCATGAACTGGGCCACCAGGATTCCCACGCCAAGGAAGGCAAACCCGACGGCGCCCGTGGCGGCGCCCGCGAACAGGCTTCCCTGCACGTCCAGGCCCTGGACGGTGAGTCCGGCGCAGACGGCAAGCGCCGCCAGGACATTGGCTGCTGCGCCGTGCAGGACGGTGGCAATGGTGGGCAGCAGCCGGCCGGCAGGTGTTGCCGCGACCAGTTCGGCGGCACCGGTTTCCTCGTCGGCGCGGGTGTGGCGCACGGCCAGGAAGGTGCTCATCAGTCCGGCCAGCAGGGCCAGGAAGGCGTAGACCAGGAAGAACGTGAAGGCGCCCTGGTCTGCGCCGCGGGGCAGGCCGCGCAGCATCAGGATGGCCGGGGTGGCGATGGCCACTTGGAGGATCTCGGCGCGGCTGGCCGCGTTGCCGTAGGTCTGGCTGACGGAGGAGGCGGCGAACAGGGCGAAGGCGCCAATTCCCAGGATCCAGCTCAGAAGCTGCCAGCGGTCCCGGCGCAGACGCTGGCCCCAGAGGATCATGAGGATGGGCATGTCAGCCACGTCCCCTGGCACCCAGCAGGTGCCGGCGCGCACCGTGCCGGTGGTCCCCGTTGCCGGCCCCAGCCGCGGGCTGGGCTCCCACCGTGGTATCGCCGTAGTGCCGCAGGAACAGCTCTTCGAGCGAGGGCGGCGTGATGGTCAGCCCCTTCACGGCCAGGGCCCCAAGGGTGGGAAGCACCTCCGCCACCCGGTCCGATTCGGCGCTGAACTTGACCCGGCCGGCGTCGAACGTCAGGTCATGCACGGCACCCAGCCGTGCCAGGGCGTCCGTGTCCATGCCGTCCGCGGCGAAGGATATCTCGGTCCTGGTGAGGTGGCGCAGGGAGTCCAGCGTGCCGCCGTCCACAATCCTGCCGGCGCGGATGATGCTCACCCGGTGGCACAGCACCTCCACCTCGGTCAGGATATGGCTGGAGAGGAGTACGGTGGCCCCGCGCTCGACGGCGGCGAGCAGCTCCCTGCGGAAGACCGCCTCCATGAGCGGGTCAAGGCCGCTGGTGGGCTCGTCGAGCAGGTAGAGCTCGGCGTCCGTGGCGAGGGCGGCGATCAGTGCCACCTTCTGCCGGTTGCCCTTGGAGTAGGCACGCCCTTTCTTGGCCGGATCAAAGTCGAAGGCCTCGCACAGGCGGTCCTTGCTGCGGCGGTATCCGGCACCGTCCGCTGTTCCGCCGCGAAGCCGGGAGAGCAGGTCGATGGTTTCGCCGCCGGAGAGGTTGGGCCACAGCCGGACGTCGCCGGGGACGTAGGCCAGGCGCCGGTGCAGTTCAACGGCCCGGGTCCACGGGTCCAGTCCAAGGACGGTGGCGGATCCGGACGTTGCCTTGGCCAGGCCCAGCAGGATGCGCAGGGTGGTGGATTTTCCGGCGCCGTTGGGTCCCAGGAAGCCGTGGATCTCCCCCGCCTGGACGTCGAGGTCGAGTCCGTCCAGGGCCCGGACCCTGCCGAAGTCCTTGTGCAGGCCCCTAGTTTGGATGACGGTGTTCATGGCTTAATTTTCGGAGTTTTCACAAGTTTGTGAAGGTACTAAAGTCCCAATCATGAGCACTGATGGCCAGGCTGCCCGCTCTTCCTCGGCGCCCCTGTATGCAGCGGGATTTGTCACAGCCTTCGGCGCCCACAGCATCGCGGCCGCACTGGGCTCGCAGAGTGGGAATATCGGCCTGACGCTGCTGAACCTCGGCATCCTCCTGGCCCTGTACGACGTCGCCGAGGTGTTCCTCAAGCCCGTCTTCGGTGCGCTCAGCGACCGGATCGGGGCCAAACCCGTCGTCGTGGGCGGGTTGCTCGCGTTCGCCGCGCTGTCGCTGATCGGACTTGGCGCGGCCGACCCCCTGGTCCTTGCCCTGGCACGGCTGGGACAG
Source organism: Arthrobacter sp. SLBN-112 (assembly GCF_030944625.1). NCBI lineage: Bacteria > Bacillati > Actinomycetota > Actinomycetes > Micrococcales > Micrococcaceae > Arthrobacter > Arthrobacter sp. SLBN-112. Next base: position 1,927,077 of record NZ_JAUSXY010000001.1, on the reverse strand, counting down.
GGGGCGGCGGCGTCGGCCTTCTCGCCGGCGTCGTCCGCGATGGTGGCCAGGATGGCACGCGGGGGGAAGGCCGGCACCTACTTTGGCCGGTACGGATCCTGGAAGAGCCTCGGCTACATCATCGGGCCGCCGCTGGGCGCGGGGCTGATTGCGGCGGGCGGTTTCCCGCTCTTGTTCGGCGCCCTGTCCGCCCTGGCCGCGGTCACGGCGCTGTGGGTGCTGGTGTCCGTCCCGCACCTGCCGCCGCTGCCCCGGAAGCGGTACACGGTGATGGACCTTGCCCGGCAGATTGGCGAGCGCCGTTTCCTGGTACCCACGCTGGTACTGGCCGCTTCCACCGGCGCGCTGGGTGCCGCCGTCGGATTCCTCCCCGCGCTGGCCGCCCGCCACGGCATGGATGCCTTCGCCGGCACGGCCGCGGTGAGCGTGGTGGCGCTTGGTTCGGTGCTGACCCAGCCCTGGATCGGGTGGCTGCGGGACCGGAACGCCGTCACCGACAACAGGGGCACCACCGTGGGGCTGCTGCTGATTGCCGCGGGCATCGCCGTGGTCGCGGCCGCTCCGGGACCGGCGACCATTTTCGTGGCCGCAGGGTGCATCGGGACAGGCATTGGCGCCGCCACGCCCCTGGGCTTCGCACACCTGGCGGACACCACGCCGCCCGAGCGGATGGGCCGGACCATGGGCTCGGCCGAACTGGGCCGCGAACTGGGCGACGCCGGCGGCCCGCTCCTGGTGGGCGGCATCGCCACGGCCACCGCACTGCCGTTCGGCCTGGGCGTCCTCGCAGTCCTGGTGGCGGCGGCCAGCATCCCCCGGCTGGACCCCGTCAAGCCGGGTGCCACCGGCCCCTGAGCAGCCGTCCAGCTTTCTGTGTCACCCTTAACCGCGATGACTTCTTCACGGCAACTACCCACCAGGACACCGGCCCGGCCCGCTCCGGGCTCGGCTTTCCTGTTCGTGCTGTCCACTGTGGCCTGCATTGCCGGGCTGGCTGCCACCTACTGCTTCTTCGTCCAGACTGCCACGGGCCAGTTCATCGATGAGTCCGCGCTGGTGGAAGCCGTGGATATCCACGGACCCGCCGGCAAGGCCGCCACCCAGTTCCTGGACTGGCTGCCCACCATCTCCCTGGTGATGGCCGCCGTCGTGGTGCTGTTTGTCACGGTGATCCGCCGGCACTGGGCGGAAGCGGGAATCGCGGTGGCGGCGTGCATCGGCGCCAACGTGGCAACCCAGGTACTCAAGGACCTCCTGCCCGCACGCCCGGACAAAGGCGTGCTCACCCTTGAACTCAATTCGCTGCCGTCCGGCCACACCACGCTGGCGGCGTCCGCCGCGGCCGCCGTATTCCTGATGGCATCCCCGCGCTGGCGCCCCATGGCAGGCTTTATTGGCGGATCTTTTGCCATCGCGTCCGGCGCCTCCACGCTGATCAACCAGTGGCACCGGCCCGCGGATGTGGTGGCGGCGTTCCTGCTGGTGGGCGCCTTCATGATCCCGGCGGGCTGGCTGATCCTGCGCCGCGGTTCCTGGAACGAGTGGGACGGGTTCGGCAGGCATCTTGGCTCGGCCCGCATCTGGCTGACCCTTCCGGTGCTGATCGGGCTGGCCTCGGCCGGGGTGGCGGTGTATTCGCTGATCCGGATTGCGCCCAGTCCCTGGCAGGAGACCAGCACTACCAACTACTTCTGGGCAGGGATCTCGCTGATTGTGATCGCGGGGTACCTGGCCACGGTAGCAACGACGTCCCTGTTCGCGTTCGCCGCTCGACGCCGGGACGCGCCCGGGCCCTAAAGGCTCAGCGCACGCTCCTCAGTGGGTCTCACCTGGGTCAGCCTGGTCCCGGCCGATGCTTTCTTCCATGGCGGCCGCAAGCTCAACTTCGTCAAGGTAGCGGGCGGCCGGCTGGCCCGTCTCCTTTGCCAGCCGGTCCATGGTGGCCAGGTGCTGGCGTGCCAATTCGATGGCAAGCTGTTCAACGATGATGGGCCCGTTCCGCACCACCAGGTCGCTGAGGAAAGCCTGGAGCCGGCCGACGGGCCGCCCCGGAGACTGGGCTTCTGCGGCGACGAGCCTGGTGAGGGCGGCCGCGGCAACGGCTGGCTTGTCGCTGAACAGTTCCACGTTCGTTCCTCAGTAGCGGCGCCCGGATGGGTAGCGCCCGGAGCTACAATCTAGTCCTTCCGCACTGCGCCGGTAAGGGTCCTTGGCCCCGGACGGAGCATGCCATTGCGCCGGCCGCCGGGCAGCCATTGTACGGAGACTCCCGGCACACCCAGCCTCCACCCGGAAACAATTGAGCGATTCTTGCGGAATTTGTACCACGCAGCTTGAGCAGTGCCGTCAATAGTTGCAAGTGCCTGGCGGCGTCTTGAAGTGGGCGCCCCCAGGCAATCCAGTATCCGGGGCCACCGGGAGGCGTGTTCAGGGTTCGAGTGGTGCGAGCCGCCTGCGCAGGAGGCAGAACTCGTTGCCCTCCGGATCCTGCAGGACGTGCCATTGCTCCCCGCCGGTCTGCCCGACGTCGGCCGGCCGCGCACCCAGTGCCAGCAGGCGTTGCAGTTCGGCGTCCTGGTCCCGGTCCACCGGGTTGACGTCGATGTGCAGCGGAAGCCGTCCCACCCGCGGGTTGCTGCTGGGGCTGAAGATGATGGTGGGCTGCAGTCCGCCGAACCCGGCGGCCGGCCCGATCTCGATCGAACCCTCCTCCCGGTCCAGCTCGACGTAGCCAAGGACCCCGCTCCAAAACCGCGCGAGGAGTTCGGGGTCGGCGCAATTCAGGACAAGTTCACTGATCCGGCATGACATGACCGCAGTCTACCGACGCGCAAACCCATTTTCGCGGCTCATATTCCCCTGCGCGCCCCACATATCGGGGGCGTGCGGGCGGCTCCGGGTCGCAAATGAATATGGACGTCGCCAGGCCAGCTCGGCGGGAGGCGGCGCCGCTGCAAGGGGGGATGCAGCGGCACCTTCTTCCGCCGAGCTGGCGGATGGTCAACGGGGTGGTGGTCCTGTTGGCCACGACGATCTGCGACGTGATGGTCAGGGCGACCGTGCTGGTTGTCCCAAGGTTCACGGATTCGGTGTAGGACGGCCCGTACGTGCCATTCGACTGGGGCGCGGCGTAGCTCAGTGCCGTTGGCGCCGCCGTCCCTACGGCGAGTCCGGCGCCTGGAATGCCCACTTCCACACTCCGTTGACGCTCTTGACCACGTTCAGGTCGCCGGCAACAAACGTGCGGGGAGCGGCCGTTCCCTTGACCAGAGTGCTGTTCTTCATGATGTCCCCCCAGACTTTTGGTGTTCGTTTGACTGGCTGGGACCTACTTTGCAGGGCCAAGCTCAGGAAGCGAGGGGGTAAAGAGTCAACAAAAGCTCAAGGTATTTGAAATTTCAACTTCCGCTTGACCTGCGGTTATATGCAAAACCCATACTGGCGGCAACACCAACTGGCCGGCCGGTAGTATTCAGGAAACCGTGTAGGAATTCAACGGCCGGCCGGTGCTGCCGTAGGTAAGGTCCAGGACCAGGAGGCCCTTCCGTTCCAGCGTGCTCAGGTAGCGCTGGGCGGTTGGCCTGCTGACGCCGAGTTGCTCGGCAATTTCCGCGGCGTTGACGGGACCGCGGGCGGCCCGGACGGCGTCGAACACTTTCTGCATGGTCGGCTGCAGGCGCGGGGCCGGGGCCGCTGCCTTGATCCCGGCCAACCGGGCCTTGTAGAGGTTGTCAATGGTTGCCTGGTTTGCCGTCGAAACGGACTCCAGCTCCTCGCGCCACTTCTTGTAAGCCTCCAGCTGGGTGCGGAGCCGGTCGAACCCAAAGGGCTTGACCAGGTAGTAGATCGCTCCGCTGGTCATCGCGGACTTAACGGTGGCCAGGTCCTGCGCAGCAGTGATCACGATGCTGTCAATCTGCGTTCCTGCTGCCTGCAGCGACCGCAGGAGGGAGAGTCCGTCCTCGTCCGGCAGGTGGATGTCCAGCAGGAGCAAGTCCGGATGCAGGCGGGCAATGGCTTCCCGCGCGGCGGCCGCACTGTAGACCTGGCCGACGCATTCGAATCCGTCCACCCGCGCCACCCGGGCCGCATGGATGCCCGCAACCCGGAAATCGTCGTCCACCACGAGCGTCTTAATCAACGCCTGCACTCCCGTCCTCAACCGCTGCCTGCATCTTTGCCGGCAGCCACACCTCAAAGTTACCGCCGGGACCGGGAAACACATCCAGTGTTCCCCCTGCCCTGCGAACAATCCTGCTCACCAGGGCCAGCCCGATGCCTCGCCGCATCCCTGGCCGCGGGTCCTTCGTTGAGTAGCCGTCCACCATGACCTGGGCAACCTTGTCAGCGGGGACGCCGGGCCCGTTGTCCCGCACCGCAATGAAGACGCCGTCCGCGTCGTCGAACTGTACCGTCACCCGGCGTGGCCGGGGCGTATTGGCCAGCGCGTCAACGGCGTTGTCGAGGAGGTTGCCTACGATGGTTACCAGTTCGGTGGCATCCACCTCCGGATGTTCCAGCCTGGAGTCTGCGGTCACCTCCATCTCCACGTCCTGTTCGGCGGCGACAGCCACTTTGGCCAGCAGCAAGGCCGCCAGCTCCGGCGGGGAAATTGTGGCCCGCAGCCGTTCCCCCAGGGACCTGGACATATTTGATACCTGCGAAACATACCTCTTGGCCTGCTCCAGGTCCCCCATCTCCAACAGGCCGTCAACAATGTGGAGTCGGTTGGCGTACTCATGCTCCAGGGCGCGCATGGCCTCCATCAGGCCCTGGATCGAGTGGAGGTCGCGCACCAGGCCTTCAATTTCGGTCCGGTCCCGTAGCGTTACCACCGAACCAATGCTGCGGCCGGCGGTGGCGACTGGCATCCTGTTGACAACCAGCAAGGCGTCCTCTGTCAGCGCCACCTGGTCGGCCCCGGGGAGCCGGCCGGCCAGCAGGTCACGGAGGCGGCCGTGCGGAAGCAGTTCGGCAATGGGCTGCCCCAATGCCTCCCCTTCCAGGTGGAGCAGCCGCCGGGCCTCCTCATTGATCACCGTCACCTTGCCGTCGTCATCCAGCCCGACGACGGCCTCCCGGATTCCGTGAAGCAGGGCCTCTCGTTCCTGCAGGAGGGAGGCGATCTCGGCCGGCTCCAGGTCGAACGTGACACGTTTGATGCGCCGGGAGAGCAACAGGGAACCGACGACGCCCAGGGCCAGCACCAATGCAGAGAAACCCGTGATCAGCCAGATGTTCTGCATCTGGTTGCTCAGGACCTGGGTGTCCTCGATCCCCACCGAAACTTGGCCCACCACCGTGCCGTCGGCGCCGAAAATGGGTGCCTTGGCGTTCGCGGAGCGGCCCAGGCTTCCGGGGTCGAAACCAACGTGGGTTTGGCCGTCCAGGACGGCCACCGGCTCCTCCAACCGCTGGCCGATCAACGCCGGGTCCGGGTGCGAAAACCGTGTCCCCTCCCTGTCACTGACGACGACGTAATCGGTCCGGGCAGCAGTCATCACCTGATGGGCAATTCCGTTGATGACATGGTCCGGGTCCCCGGAGGCCACGGCTGAGCGGATCTCCGATATCTGCGCGGTGGTGGTCGCAATGCCCAGTGCGCGCAACTGGTACTGCTGGTCCAGCGTCTGGTTGCTGATCATCGAGAAGAGAAAACCGCCCAAGGCCACCGTGAAAATCAGCAGCGACAGTGAGGCCAGCAGGATTTGGGCGGTCAGCGTTGTAAAGCGCCTGCCGGTCCGGGGCCGCTGCGTTGCGGATGCCTGGCTCACCGCGGCTCCGGAGGCGCTGTTCTTATGCGGTGGCAGAAAATGCACAAAACGTGCACTTTTGCGGCTAAAGCACACATCTTACGGAAGTCTTTCTCGCCGGAATGATCACTTCCTAAGCTTCACACAGTTCCAGTGATCAACATCACTCGACCCGAACTACATGGACTAAAGACAGCGAGGTCTTGCAATGAACAGCACCCCCACCCCCAGGCCGCCCGGCCCTCCGCAGAGAGCCGCCGAAGGGGCAAGGATCGAGGTGACCGGCCTGACGAAGCGCTACCTGACGCCGAAGGGCGAGACCTTCACGGCCATCCGGGACGTATCCGTCACCGTCGAGGCCGGACAGTTCTGCTCCATCGTCGGGCCCACCGGGTGCGGCAAGTCCACCACCCTGGCCCAGGTCTCGGGCCTGGAGAAGCCAAGCGCCGGATCGGTGGAGGTGGGCGGCAACCTTGTGGAAGGCATCACCAACGGCGTGAGCTACATGTTCCAGGCGGACGCCCTGTTTCCCTGGAAGAGCGTGCTCGGCAACGTCATGATGGGACCCATCCTGCTCGGAACGCCAAAGCGCCAGGCCACGGACCTTGCCCGGGACTGGCTCCGCCGGGTTGGCCTGGCGGGGTTCGAGGACCGTTACCCGCACCAGCTCTCGGGCGGCATGCGCAAGCGCGTGGCCATGGCCGCAGCCCTGATCAACAATCCGCGGATCCTCCTCATGGATGAGCCGTTCGGAGCCCTGGATGTGCAGACCAAGGCCATCATGCAGAACGAACTGCTCAAGCTCTGGGAGGAACTGCGCCCCTCGGTCCTGTTTATCACCCATGACCTGGACGAGGCCGTGGCGCTGTCCGACAGGGTGGTCATCATGACCAGCAGCCCCGGCTCGGTCAAGGACGTCTTCGATATCGACCTTCCCCGGCCCCGCGGCAACGTCCAGGAAATCCGCCATGAGGAGCGGTTCCTGGAACTCCAAGGGCGGATCTGGGAATCCCTCAAGGACGAGGTTACCCGTGCCTACGCGGTGTCGGCAGGTGCGGCATGACAACCCTTACTCACAGCGAAACCCGCAAAGGCGAGAAGCCAGTGGAAACAGAGACCGCAGTGAAGAATGCCGGCCGGATCAAAGCGCGGCGCCGCTCGGCGTCCATCTGGATCGGCCGGGTAGTCCTGGCCGTGGCGGTGGTGGGCGGCTGGCAGTGGTTCACGACAGAGGGGTGGGTGGACAAATTCTTCTTCGGCCAGCCATCGGAAATATGGGCCAGCCTGGTCAAGCTCTTCACCGAAGGGACGGCATTCGGCACCATCTGGGAGAACCTGGGGGTCACCGCGCAGGAAGCATTCTTCGGTTTCCTGCTGGGCACGTTCGTGGGCGTAATCCTTGGCATCCTCCTGGGCTCCAACAAGTACCTGTCGGCCGTCGTCGGGCCCTACATCAGGATCGTGAATTCGATTCCGCGTATTGTGCTCGGCTCGATCTTCATTGTGGCGTTCGGCCTGGGTGTCTTCCCGAAAATCCTGCTCGCGGCAGTGCTGGTCTTCTTCGTGGTGTTCTTCAACGCGTTCCAGGGCGTCCGTGAGGTGGACCAGAACCTGGTGGCAAACGTGCGGGTCCTCGGAGCTTCGCCCTATCAGGTGGCGATGCACGTGACCATTCCGTCCGCCATGACGTGGATCATCGCCAGCCTCCACACCGCGTTCGGCTTCGCCATCATCGGCGCGCTTGTTGCCGAGGTGCTTGGCGCGCAGAAAGGAATCGGCCTGATCATCAGCCAGGCGCAGGGAACATTCGATCCGAATACTGTCTTCGCCTGCATGGTGATCATCGCCGTCGTCACGCTCTTTGCCGAATCGCTGATCAACCTGCTTGAGCACAGGATCCTCAAGTGGCGGCCGCCGAACCGTTCCGAGGCGCAGGTCATCTGATCCCCGATACACCCAGCTATCCAACCCCGCAATACCCAAACAAATACCACCGTCCCGTTGGGGACAAACAAAAGGATGCGTAAAACAATGATGATGAAGCGCCCTATTCTTGCCGCCGCAGCTGCCGGAGCCGTTGCCCTCAGCCTGGCAGCGTGCGGCAACAGCTCCACCCCCGCAGCCAGCGGCAGTTCCGCGGGCGGCAGTGCGTCCGCCGACACCAGCTCAATGCCCACAGTGAAGATGATGGTGGGCGGCATCGACAAGCAGATCTATCTCCCGTACCAACTGGCCCAGCAGCTGGGTTACTACGAGAAGTACGGGGTCAAGATGGAACTCTCCACGGAGCAGCAGGGCGGCGTTGGTGCCGAGGAGGCCATGGCGTCCGGGCAGGTGGACATGGCCGGAGCGTGGTACATCCACACGGTGGACTTCCAGGCGAAGGGCAAGAAGGTCACCAACCTCATCCAGCTCTCCGGCGCCCCGGGCGAGCGCATCATGTGCAGCCCCAAGGCCAACGTCCACTCCGGCGCAGACCTCAAGGGCAAGACAGTCGGCGTCACGGACCTCGGCTCAGGCACTGACGAACTCACGCAGTTCATCGTCTCCAAGGCAGGCCTGGCCAAGAGCGATTACCAGACAATCGCGGTGGGCTCCGGTGCCACCGCTATCGCCGCCATCCAGCGCGGGTCCGCCGACTGCGTCATGACCACCCAGCCAACAGTGGGCGCCCTCGAGGCCAAGAACCTTGCGGTTCCCGCCATTGACCTGGCGACGGCGGACGGCGCCAAGGCGGCCCTCGGCAGTTCGCTGCCGTCGGCAGGACTGCTCGCCCAAACGGACTGGGTCAACAGCCACCAGGATGAAGCCCAGAAGGTGGTGGACGCACTCGTGGACACCATGCATTGGATCAGCACCCACTCAGCACAGGAGATCGCGGACAAACTGCCCCCGGCATTCGTCCAGAACAGCACCATCAGCAAGGACGATTACGTCAAAGCATTGGATCAGGACAAGGGCCAGTTCCTTCCGGACGGCATCATGCCCGCCGGTGGCCCCAAGACGGTCTTCGAGGAGGAGAAGACGATTGGGGTTGACACGTCAAAGGTCAACATGGCGGACACCTTCGACCAGAAGTACGCCCAAGCGGCGCTGAAGCTCGAGGGCTACACCGCCACCACCACCCCGGCCGGCACCGACGGGTGATCCCGTCCCGGACAGGGTAGTTGCGCTCCTCCGGAAGTCCGCCAGGACTTTCCGGAGGAGCGTTTCACTTAACGGACCAGTGTCCGCGGCTCAGCCGGGATTTTGCAGCAGCAGCCGGCACCATGCATCGCTCAGCCACCCGGCGAACTGTTCCGGATCCCACCCGCGCTGGTTCACCAGCAGCCCCCAGTACTCCGGCCCGTTCATGCTCCACACAGCGTCGGCCAGCTCCGCGGCCGGTCGGTCCGTGCGCAGCTCCCCCGTTGTTGCGAGGTCCTCGATGAATTTCCGCATGTTGGCCGCGCGCCGGTCCGAGATCTCGCGCCAGAGCGCGCCGCAGTCCGGCTCGGTGCCGGCAGCATCGCGGAGCGCCTCGTAGACCGGCGCAAGCCGGGGCTGGATTTGCGCCAGGGCCTGGGCGTACAGGGAGATCTTCTCAGCCGCTCCCGTCGCCTCGCGCACGCGGATCACGTAGTCCCGGCGCTCCGCGGGGACGGCCTGGCCGGTGCCCGAGATTGCTGCCTCCACCACCCCGCGCAGGAGGTCCGGCTTCCGCCCGATCGTGGCGTAGATGGTATCGACGGCGACTCCGGCGCGCCGGGCAATGGCGGCAACGGTGGCGGCCCGGTACCCCTCGCCCACGAAAAGGTCGCGGGCAGCGGACAGCACCGCGTCACGGGTTGCCGCCGCCTGTTCCCTCCGCAAGGGCGAGTTGTAGCGACGGGCGGGGGCATTGACTTCACTCATGGCCGGGCCTAGCCTTTATTCATCCGAACGTCATTCGGATGAATTGTAGCAGGTAGCCCGGGACCGCGGCGGAGCGGGACGGACGGAAGGGCAGGCCACCATGTCGGAGCACTTCAACACCGTGGTGATCGGAGGCGGCCAGGCGGGACTGGCCATGGGCTACCACCTTGCCCGCCTCAAGCGTCCTTTCGTCATCCTGGATGAGCATGCGAAATCCGGTGACAGCTGGCGCACGCACTGGGACTCCCTCCGGCTCTTCACCCCGGCCCGGTACGACGCCCTTCCCGGCAGCAGGTTCCCCGCACCGCCGTGGTCCTTCCCCTCCCGCGAGGAGTTCGCCGACTACCTGGGCAGCTATGCGGAAGAGTTCGGCTTGCCCGTCCAGCGCAATGTCCGGGTCACCAGCCTCAGCCACAACGGCCAAGCCTTCGTCATCGATGCCGAGGGCCACCACTTCGAAGCCGACAGCGTCGTGGTTGCCTCCGGCTGGGACCGGAAGCCCCGGGTTCCCGCGTTCGCCGAACAGCTCAGCCCCGCCATCCGGCAACTGACGGCCGGGAGCTACAAGAATCCGAACGGCCTTGCACCGGGCCCGGTCCTGGTGGTCGGCGCCGGCAATTCCGGTGCGGACATCGCCCTGGAACTTGCCTCCAACCGCAAGACCTACCTATCCGGCCGCCATCCGGGCGAAATTCCCTGGCGAGTCGACGCCGTGGCCGCCCGGCCGCTGACGCTCGCCGTCTTCTTCGCCTTCTCCCATATCCTGACCCTCGGTACGCCCGCCGGCCGGAAGGCCCGTCCACGGGTCCTCTCCCACAGCGGACCACTGGTGAGGGTGAAGAACCGGGACCTGGTGCGTGCCGGCGTCGTCCGCGTTCCCAGGACGGAAGGCGTCAAAGGCGGGCTGCCAATACTGGCGGACGGCAGGACGCTGGAGGTGGCCAACGTCATCTGGTGCACGGGCTTCACGCCGGACCTGGACTGGATGGACCTGCCCGTGATGGGCGCGGACGGCCGGCCGGTCCAGGACCGCGGCGTGGCCGCCACGCAGCCCGGACTCTACTTCCTGGGCGCCACCTTCCAGCAGTCGCTGGCCTCATCCATGGTCCACGGCGTGGGCCGGGATGCAGCCTTCATCGCTAACCGGATCGCGGCCGCGGAGGCGCCAGACGTGGTCAGGCCGGCAGGCTCAGCTGCTCCACAATGATCCGCGCGGTGCCGGGATCGCCGAGGATCCGGAAGTGCCCGGCCACCGGCAACTCGATATTGGTGGCGCCTGGGAGCACGCTGCCCTCCGGGATGTGCGGATCGAACGGGCCGTAAAGGGATGTGATGCGGCTGTTGATGGTCTGTTCGCGCGCCATCTGCAGGGTCAGGGCATTGCGCGGCGAGAAGATCCGCAGGCTGGGCAGCAGCATGTACCGGGCGTAGCGGGACCCGGAAAACGGTGCACACACCGCAATCATCCGGTCGATCCGGTGCTCGGGGTCCAGGGACAGCATGGTGTACTTGCCGATCAGCCCGCCCTTGCTGTGGGCCACCAGGATGGCATTGTGGAGGCCCGCCTCCTCCAAGTGTTGGGCCACCAGCCGGGCTGCGTCAGGAACTTTGAGTTTGTTGCGCTGCAGCACCGTGACCACGTGCACGGGGTGCCCGGCGTCGTGGATGGCCCGGATGAGCGGCATCATGAACTGCCAGTTTTCGTAGACGCCGGGGATGATCACCACGGGCTGCCGGGTGCCGCTGCGGAAGGACCCCGGCTGCACGCGCGAGAGGAAACCCCGGACCTGCCAGCCCGCGGCATAGACATAGTCCTGCATCCACCACACCGCTTTGTGCAGGGGGCTGATGCGGGTGCTCACGCCGGGGTCGGTCATGAGTCGAGAATAGCCTGCCCCGGTCAGTAATTCCGGCGGTGCTTGAGGCGCGGAATGACGACGGCGAAGACGCCCGCCGCCGCGAACCCCAGGATGCCCGTGGCTGAGACCCCCGGCCCCAGTGAGGCCAGGGCCGTCACCCCGGAGAGGAGCACCGGGCCGCCGGTGGAGCCGGCATCCGCCATGAACCGCCACAGGCCCAGAAACTGCCCGCGCCCGCGGTCGGGCGAGAAGTCTGCGCCCAGGGTCATCACCAGCCCGGAGCTGATGCCGTTGCCGAAGCCGATCAGCAGCGAAGCGAGCAGCAGGCCCGTGAAGGATCCCGTGAGCGGGATCAACAGCAGCGCGGTTCCCATGAGGAGCGTGGAGGGGATGGCCACCCATTGGCGGCCCTTGCGGTCCATCAGTTTTCCGGCGGGATAGAACACCAGCATGTCGATGGCGCCGGACAGGCCGTAGATCAGGGACGCGGAGGTGGCGTCCATGCCCAGGTGGTCCGCCCAGAGCGGGATCACTACCTGCCGGGAGGACCGCAGCGCGCTGAGCAGCAGGATGCCCACGCCCAGCGAAAGGAACACGCCGGCGTGCGAGACCGCGACGCTCCGGAGCGTGGGCTGGGAGGTGCCGGCCCCGCCCGAGGGGACGTCCGGCGTCGCCAGGTCCGGGATGGTGAGGGACAGCAACGCTGCCGCCGCCATGGCCGCCACGCCCACCCAGTACGCACCGGCGATGCCAAAGAACTGCATTGCGGCGGCGCCGGCGAACGGGCCGATGAACACGCCGATGCGGTTCACGCCGCCCAGCGTGGACAGGGCCCGGGCACGGAACGCCACGGGCACGGCCTCGGTGAGGTACTTCTGCCGGGCCAGGCCGAACACCGCCCCGGACATCCCGACGACGGTCATCGCCACGGCCAGCAGCCACAGTCCGTTGGGGGCCAGGGAGGACGTTGCGGCGGCTGCCAGGGCCAGTCCGGCGGCGACGGCGGCGCCCACGATGGACCAACGCTCACCGAAGCGGAGGGTCACCAAGGACGCCGGCAGGTTGAAGAACCAGGATCCCAGGCCGATGAGCGTCACGACCAAGGCTGCCACGGCCACTGTTGCGCCCAGCTCGCGGGCTGACAACGCCACCACCGGGAGGATGGCCCCCTGGCCGATTCCGAAAAGCAGCGTGGGACCGAACGCGGCGACGGCAATACTGCGCAGGCTGAAGGGCTGGGCATCATCCGGGGAAGTCATCAGATTTATCCTATGGCCGCCGCCATCGCATCAGCGTGCGGTGTGACGCGCAGGACAAGGCGTGGCAGGTCCCCGGGACGCTAACGCCTGCCGGGCCGGGGCTCGATTCCTGCCAAGGCACGGACCAGGTTGACCAGCTCTGCCACGGCCCCAATCACCGAGCCCACCATGGCGATCACCAGGAGCACCCGCACCAGCACCGGCCAGCCGGTCCAGCCGCCGGTGAAGTCGAACGGGAAGACCTCCCAGACGCGGACTATTGCGGCCATTCCGAAGCCCAGCGCCACCAGGTTTCCCATGGCCAAAAATGCCCGGGCCCGGATCAGCACGCAGACCACGCCCACCACGATGCTGGCGATCAGGGACGCGTTGATGAGGTCCAGTGCGCGGGCCATGTCGGCGGTCAGGAAGGGCAGCACCTGCCACCCGGGCCAGATATTGATCCCGTACATGAACAGGGCGTTGACCACGGCGGAGCCAACGTTGCCGCTCCTGCCGGTGGAAGTCCTGTCCGCCATTTACCCGCCTGCCTTCTGCTCAAGGTAGTCCTGCTTCAGCCATAGCAACAGGCTCCGGCCAAACAGCCCCGGCCAGAAGAGCCGAAGGTCCCCTTGCCCATCGGGCAGGAACCGGACAACGGTGGGCTGAGCGGCGAATCAGTAACCAGCCAGCATTTCCTTGGCTTTGTTGTTTCCCGCCGCGTTGACCAGTTCCTCTGCCACGATATGCAGTTTGACGTTGGCACGCTGGCTCCTGGCGGCAAGGACCTGGAATGCCGACGCTGCGTCCACACCCTGCAGGGCCATGACAATTCCCTTGGCCTGTTCGATCACGGCCTTGTTCGCATAGGCGCCCTCGATTGCTTCAGCGGCCGCGTGCTGGGATTCGATGCGCAGGCTTTGGGATACATCCACCATGAACCCATGCGCATGTTCCACCTGGCCGGATGGCGTGGCCTCGACCTGGATGGCCGAGAACACGCGCCGCTCCCTGCCATGTACGTCGAGGACGCGATGCAGCAGGGCGCCCTGGCCGCCGGCACGCAGCAGGTTCGTCCATAACGCACGCACATGCTCGCGGTCCGATGGATGTTTGTGGGACATCAACAGCTCAAAGGTTGGAACCACTTCCCCGGGTCGGAGCCCATGAATGTGGAACATCCCCTCGGACCATTCCATCTGCCCTGTGGCAACATCCAGCTCAAACGTGCCTGACGGGCACTTTGTCCCGGGGCTGAGAGGAAAAAGGTAGCTGTCCAGCGTTGACCACATGTCTTTCTCCACGTCTGCTATAGACCGCCAGTCGGCTCTCGGCATCACAGTATCCGAACTTCTTTCCATCCGGGCCGGCAATGGTACCGGCGGTAAAAATACAGGGGTCACAAAAGGCCCGGCGAGGAGTAGCGTTCGCCTTATGGGGCGCTGATCCGTGCCCACAGCCAAGGGGAGGTCATTCATGGGTGAAGTGTGGGTTCGCACGCTGGGCAACGGGCTGGTCCGGGCAGATCGAGTCACCGAGATTTCGTCCACCCGGGGGTCCTTGCACGAGGACCGCGGGTATTCGCTGAAGGTCATTGTGGACGGCAAGGGCCACGTGCTGGTTGACGACGCCGGGCTGCAGGGCTCCCTGCCGGAGCGGCTGGAATATGCCCGGCACATGGAGGACGCCCTGTTGCTGGCCATCGACGAAGCGCGCGAGAACGACGCGTCGATGGTGATCTCCTACGAGCCGGAACGCGAACGCTGGTCCTCGGCCCCGGTCTCTGTATTAACGGGCAGGCTCCCCGAAGTGGTCTGACCCCGGGGTTCCGGCCGCCGGACTGCCCGTCAGTTGTGCGTCGGCTCCTCCACCAGCGCAGTGGCGATGCTGGCTGCGTCCTCCAGCGCGGCCAGGAAACGCTCCGCGTCCAGGGCGGCCGCGCAACCCGTGCCGGCGGCGGTGATGGCCTGCCGGTACCGGTGGTCCACAGCATCGCCGCAGGCAAAAACCCCTGAGAGGTTGGTGCAGGTGGTGGGGGCGTCCACCTTGATGTAGCCTTCCTCGTCCAGATCCACCTGGCCGGACACGAGTTCGGTGCGGGGCAGGTGCCCGATGGCCACGAAAATGCCGGTGGCGTCCTGGTGCCGGGCTTCACCGGTGCGGGTATCCGTGAGGGTGACACCGGTGACCTTGCCGTCGCCGTGGATGGCAGTGACGGCGGAGTTCCAGGCGAAGCGGATCTTGGGGTTGTCCTTGGCCCGCTGCGCCATGATGCGGGACGCCCGCAGTTCGCCCTTGCGGACGACGACGGTGACGGTCTTTCCGAAACGGGTCAGGAAGGTTGCTTCCTCCATGGCGGAGTCGCCGCCGCCAACGACGATGATGTCCTGGTCCCGGAAGAAAAACCCGTCGCAGGTGGCGCACCAGGAGACGCCGTGGCCGCTGAACTTCTTCTCCTCCGGCAGGCCGAGTTCCTTGTAGGCCGAACCGGTGGCCAGGATGACGGCCTGGGCCTCATAGGTCTCCCCGCCGCCGGTGACCACGCGCTTGACGGGACCTTTCAGGTCAACGGACGTGGCGTCGTCGTACTCAATGCGCGCGCCGAACTTTTCCGCCTGCTGCTGCAGCCCGTCCATCAGCTCCGGACCCTGGATGCCGCCCGGGAATCCGGGGAAGTTTTCCACCTCGGTGGTGTTCATCAGGGCACCGCCGGCCGTGACGGAACCGGCCAGGACCAGGGGGTTCAGCCCGGCGCGGGCCGCGTAGATGGCGGCGGTGTAGCCGGACGGGCCGGAACCGATAATTATCAGCTGTTCTTTGCTCATGGAATGTCCTTAAGGGGCGGTATGTCTTGGGGCGTGCCTTGATCACATCACGGATCGGAGCGGGAGGGCCAACACTCACTTCGATGTAATAAAGGGCGCGGTGTTGCGCACATCACATTCAGTCCCTAATCTGGTTGAGGCTTAAGCAAACAGGCCATGCAAGAAGCTGCAGCGTCGCAGCCAATGCCGGGGAAGGCTCTACAACTTGAACTCCAAGCTCAACATCGTGGTCCGGATTGACCTGGATCGCAGCAAGGCCCAGGTGATTGCAAAGGGGCATATCACCATCCACAGCATCAACGCACTCTACGTAGTGGCAAAACGTGCCAACTCCCTGAAGGGAGGCCTGGAACTGGAGCTCGATATCTCCGGCGCCTGGGTGGACGAGGATGCACTGGAGATGCTCCGGTCCGCAGCCCGGACCAGGCACCTGCCCGCAATAATCGATCCCGAACAGGCGCCGTGCACCATCAGCGTCCTGGCCGTCCGGCGACATCCTTCCGCAGCGGCCGTCCGCCTGGCCGCATAGCGAACTCCGGCCGCTCGCTGCGCCCCCGTTTCGGGCCAGAGCCGGCCGGCCACACTCTTCTCCACCGCTTTAACCAACGAAGTGCAGCTGCACCCGAATAGACGGGTGGCTGCACTTCGGGCCCGCAGGGCCAACGACTTATGGCCCGGGAAAGGGCCCGGCCGGCAGCAACCCGGATCTACAGCAACCGGGCGCTGCCGGCCAGGAATACCTGGAGTTCCAGTTCGGTCAAGCCCGCCGCATCGCCAAGGGCGTCCGGAGCGGCACCCAGCCGCGCCGGCGGCCTCTGCGTCGACGAGGTACCGCAGGGCCAGGAGGTCGGTCTCCCCCATCGCCGGCGAAGACCGGGCGCGTCGTCGCATTGCGGTCTCTAAGGTTGATCGGACGGGTGGCCGGAATCGGGCGGGCAAGTACCTTCGCGGGGCGCCGGGAAAAGTAGAGTACCGGCTACTCGTGCGCAGGCCCGGGGGGCCCAATAAATTTCATAGAAACCTGCGGCGGCCGATGCCACTGGGTACGACTTGGATGGGGGTGCGGGGTGGCGGTTGGCCCGGCGCATAACAGGGGACCCGAACGGCAAGGGTTCCTGCTGGACCTGGTAACAGATGCCGACGACGACGCAGGGTCCCTGCAGAAACTCGCCGATGCAGGGGCCAGGTGGCTCAGTACGACGGCGGGCTCAATGATTGAGTGCGGCGCCGTGCTGTACAGGCAGCGAACCTACGCCGCAGGTGCCGGAAGCACGCCGGACGCGGCCCACTTCGCAGCAACGGAGGAAGAGCACGGGGACGGGCCCACCGCACTGGGGGTAGCGCTGTCAGGTCCCGCGGTGGTCAACCCAACGGGCTCCCCCGCCCGCTGGCAGGCGTACCGGAACCGGCTACTGGACAGGGGATACGGAGCAGCGTTGGTCCTCCCCCTTGAGCTGCGGCCCGGATCGTCGGGAGCCCTGGTGTTCCTGGCCCACGGCAACTACGCCTTTATCACCAGGATCACCACCGAGGCGGCCTGGTTTGCCTCGGTGGCCTCACAGAGCCTGAAGCTGGCACTGGACGTCCATGGCGTCATCCGCTCCGGGGACAACCTGAAACAGGTCCTGGAAAGCAGGACCTCCATCGATGTGGCCTGCGGCGTGCTGATGGCCCAAAACCGGTGCTCCTATCCCGAGGCGTTCAGCAAGCTCGCCGGCGCCTCGCGGCACCGCAACCTCAAGGTCCGCAGCGTTGCGGACAGCATCCTGAGCACCATGCCAAGCGGCGCAGCAGGTACCCGGCTCGAACCTCCGGCGTTTGCCTGAGGACTGCTGCGGAAACAAGGACCGCTGCGGAAGAAGCCTAGTGGCGCGCCCGCGCCCGGATGAGCCCGGCCGCCACGAGCCCCGCACCTCCGAGTGAAGCCAACATGCCGCCAAGTGCCACGAAGTAATCGGTAATGGTCATTGCTTTGCGCTCCGTCCGTGCCCCTGTGCTACCTGCCTGATGAGCCCAAGCTACGCGCCGAATCTCAGCGTTGGCTGAAGGATCGCCAGCATGTTTGGTCAAGATCCGGTTAAGGACAGTTGCGGGCATCCACATAGTTGAGGTCCCCGATCTTCCCTTTGGCGGGGCGTTCCGTATTATTCATGCATGTGGACAAAACAAAGCCAGAGCTACTGCCCCACCTGCGGCAGGGCCACTAAACACGTCACCCATTTCCGCAAGGACGACGCCGGTTCCCTGGTTGCTGACGTCCGTTGCAGTGAATGCCCCGAGATTGAGAGTGCCGTCGCCTGAGTCCCGGGCGGCGCAACCTACTGTCAGCCTAGGGCCTGCCGGCCTGGGGACGGACGACGACGAAGATCACCATGGCAACTGCCTGCACCACGGTGATGGTCACGGCCAAAGCAAGGATCGATTGTTCGTACAGCAGGCCGATGAGGAAGCTCCCGGCAAGCCAGGCCAGGCCGTAGCAGGCGGTGAACATCCCATAAGCACTCCCCCGCCGGGCTGCGGGTGCCAACCCTGCGACGCCGGCCCGCATGGTGCTTTCCTGGACCCCCATGGCGGCTCCCCACACCAGGACCCCCGCCACGGCGAGCGCAGTGTTGTTGCTGAACCCCAGCCATGGGACCGCCGCCGCCAGGACCGGCAGGACCAGAAGAACTTTCAAGCCCACCCGGTCAAAGAGCCAGCCGGAGGCCAGGGCCGCCACGGCGTCAACGCCCATGGCCACGGCGTACAGGACCGGGACCAGCGCCGGTGGCAGCAGTCCGGTATCCACCAGGTGGTATGAGAGCAGCCCGAACGTCGCGTAGCCAAACATGGTCAGGCTGCTGAACGCGGCATAGAGCCAGTATTGCCGGGGCAACGGAGCAACCCGGTCTGACGGTGCCGCATGGCCCTCAGGGCCGCCGGCCACCGCTGCCGGCGGCTGAACCGGAACGGTCTCGTACGCATCCGGGTTGGGCACCCGCCTCTTCAGCCAGAGGAGCACCAGCATGGCGGCCGCCCCGGGAACGGCAAGCAGCAGGAATCCCGGACCGTAGCTTCCTGTCAGGGCAAGGGCCGCACCGACCAGGAGCGGCCCCACCAGGGCCCCCACCTGGTCCAACGCTTCGTGCAGGGCAAAGGCCTTCCCCTGCCCGAGCGCGGAACCGGCCTCCGCAAGCATGGTGTCCTTTGCCGGGCTGCGCACGGCCTTGCCCAGCCGCTCGGCCAGGACAAGGAGGCAGGCGATCCACAGCGCGTTACTGATGCCCAGGAGCGGCACGGACAAAGCGGTCAGGGCATAGCCGGAGATGGCCAGCGCCCACCGCAGCGCCGGCCGGTCCGCGAGGCGCCCAAACACCAGGCGGAGGACCAGGGCAACGGCTTCACCCGCGCCGGTGACCACGCTGACCAGGAGGGCCGACGCACCCAGGGCGCCAAGGTAGGGCCCGGTGACGCTCCGCGCGCCCTCGTACACCATGTCCATCAGGGCACTGACAATCCCGAAGGCCACGATGAAGCGGACGGCAGTCATGGGCACGGCCGGAACAGTCCTCCCGGCGCTACCGCTGGTACTCGTGTTCCCTCACCTGCTTTGCCGCGGCCACGGCTTTAGCCGGGGATTTAGTGCCGGGACGTTCCGGCCGGGTCACGGCCAGGATCACCCCGATGCCGGCCAGGGAGGAGACCATGGCCGAGCCGCCATAGGAAATGAAGGGCAGCGGGACACCGATTACCGGCAGTAGTCCGCTCACCATGGCGATGTTGATCACCGCCTGGCCCAGGATCCAGGTGATCACACTGCAGGCCACGATCCGCGAGAAGGTGTCCGTAGTGCGGGCAATGGTCTTGAAGACGCTGATGGCAAGGATCGCGAACAGGCCCAGGACCAGGAGGGTTCCGGCCAGCCCGAGTTCTTCGCCCAGGATAGAGAAGATGAAGTCGTTGTGGGCTTCCGGGATCCAGTTCCATTTCTGCGCGGCTCTGCCCCAGGCCCACCCCGAACCAGCCGCCGGAGGCCAGCGCGTAGGCGCCGTGCTGCGCCTGGTAGCCCATGCCCTGCGCATCCTCCTCCGACCCCATCCCCAGCCATGAGGAGATGCGCCCCATCCGGTTGCCGCTGGTGGCCGCGAGGACCAGCGCGGCCACCATGCAGATGATGCCGGCCACGGAGAACACCTTCATCCGCACGCCGCCGTAGAACATGGTGGCGGCGAGGATCATCATGATGATCATGGTGGTACCAAGGTCGTGCCCCAGCGCCACAATGATCATGATCAGCCCGCCTGCGGGACCCAGCGGAACCACGGCATGTTTCCAGTTCGCCAGCAGGGCCTGTTTCCGGTCAAGGATGGCCGCGGCCCAGACAATCAGCGCGAGCTTGGCGAACTCGGAGGGCTGGGCGGTGAAACCGCCCACGCTCAACCAGTTCCGGTTGCCGTTCACGGACATGCCGAGCGGTGTGAACACCAGGACCAGGGCAATCAGTGAGCCGATCAGCATCGGCCACCCCAGGCGCCGGATCCGGCGGACGGGCATCCGGGCCAGCAGCAGCATGATCACCACGCCTGCCACGGTCCACATGGCCTGCTTGAGGGGAAGATCGTAGGGATTGTTTCCTGCCGCCACGGATTCCACGGACGACGCCGACGCCACCTCCACGAGCCCGATCGCCGAGAGCGTGAGGACCACCGCCAGGATCAGCGGGCGGAGGCGGCCCGGCGAGTCATCCTCCAGCCAGAGGGCAAGTTTTCCCCATCTGCGCCGGGCAGGGCGGGCGGCGCCGCGTTGTTGTTGTCCTCTGTCCATCTGTCCGTTCCTCAGCTGCACCCCGGGCTTCCTCCACGGCCGGGCCCTGCTCCGGGGCGGGTACCGCCGAGAAAAAAGATTACGCCCCCGCGGGCCGGTGAGCGGACCGGCACGGCCGGAAACCCGGCATTCTAGGGGAATTGCCAGCTTGGGCCTGTAGGGTAGCCGAAACCTGTCCCCTCCCGAAGGTCATTTCGTCGTGTTCGGTTCCAGAAAATCTCCCGGCCCGGAACAGGAAGGCTCCACTCCCGTTGCCTATCCAGGCCAAGGCGAGCTGTATGCCGCCAGTTCCCGCCACAGCAGGCCGCGCCGCCGCGCGCCGCGCTGGGTCAAAGCGGTGGTTGCCGTGGTGTCTGTCCTTCTCCTCGGCGTCCTGGCATTCGGCGGGTATTGGGCCTGGCGCCTGCAGTCCAACATCAGCACAGCGGCGCTGACCGCCGGTGGTGAACGGACCGAAGGGGCGGTCAATGACAGCACGGACCGGATGCAGATCCTGGTGCTGGGCTCGGATACCAGGTCCGGAAACAACAGCGAGTACGGCAGCGCGGACGATTCCTCCGGCTACGGACAATCGGACGTGATGATGCTGCTGGACATCTCGGCGGACAACAAGCACGTCAACGTGGTGAGCTTCCCCCGCGACCTCCTGGTGAACATTCCGGCCTGCACGGACTCGAAGACCGGCCAGAAGTATCCCGCGCAGAAGGGCGCCATGATCAACAGCGCCATGAAGCAGGCCGGGATCGGCTGCGCCGTGGATACGGTGAACAAGCTCACCGGCCTGGAGATCGACCACTTCATGATGGCCGATTTCAACGCCGTCAAGGAATTGTCCAATGCGGTGGGGGGCGTGGATGTGTGCGTCAGCGACGCCGTGGACGATCCCGATTCCGGGCTGCACCTTCCGGCCGGCACCTCCCAGGTGCAGGGCGAACAGGCCCTGGCGTTCCTGCGCACCCGGCATGCCTTCGCCAACGGCGGGGACCTGGGCCGGATCAAGGCGCAGCAGGGTTTCCTGGCTTCCCTCAGCCGCAAGCTCAAGTCGGAGGGAACGCTGGCCAATCCGGAGAAGACGCTGACGATTGCCGATACGGTCACCAAGAACCTGACCGTGGATTCGGGGCTGTCCTCTGTGCCCTCGCTGTTGACCATCGCCAACCGGTTGAAGAACATCGATCCGGCGAGCGTCAACTTCATCACCACACCTACCGTCCCGGCACCGCAGGACCCCAACCGGCTGGTCCTGGACGAGCCGGCAGCGAACAACTTCTTCGCGGCACTGCGCAGCAACCCGGACCTGAGCCAACCCTCTGCCGCCCCAACCCCGGCGCCCACGACACCCGCCGCGCCGGCCTATGACAAGGCGCTGCAGCCTGTTTCCGTTGCCAACGGCACGGGCGTGACAGGCCGCAGCAACGCCATCGCCGGCCTGTTGTCCGACGCCGGCTTCGCCAAGGTGACCAAGCTCCAGGCCACCGTGCGCACCCAGACCATGGTCTACTACAGCGCCGGATATGAGGACGTGGCAGCGGATGTCGCCGCCTTGTTCGGCCTGCCCGCCAGCAGCGTCCAGCAGGTGGCCAACATTCAGGGCGTGCAGCTCTCTGCCGGCACGGACTTCGTTACGGGCACCAGACCCGCCGCACCGCCGTCGTCATCTGATTCCGGAAGCGTGGTGGCGCAGACCGGAAGCGACCAGACCTGCGAGGCCACCAACACCTCCGGCTACTAGGGCGCGCTGCCAAACACAAGGTCCACACGGGGCTCGCGTCGACGCACCGCTTACCGGCTGAGCCACGTGTCGAGCCAGGTCCGTATGTCGTCGAGTGCCGCCTTGGCCATTGGCGTCCCGTGGCCGGTGAAGCCATGTGGCGCGGCCGGATAGACCCGCAGGTCGACATCGACGCCATCCGCGGACAGCTGCGCTGTCATGGCAAGGTTGTCGCGCAACAGGATGTCCTCTTGGCCGACGACGATCAGTGCCGGTGGGAGGTTCGTGAGGTCAGCGTAGATCGGGGAGAAGTCAGGGTGGGTGCGGTCGGCCAGCCGGCCTGCGTACGCCTGGATGAAGTACTCGTCTGCGATCAGGCGCCCGGCGGGCGTCTGCCCGCTGAGGTCGTAGGTCCCGAATTGCAGCACGGCGGCCCCGTAGGCCGCTATACCCTTGTCGCGGAGGCGAATAAGTGTGGTCGCAGCCAGTGTGGCGCCTGCGGAGAAGCCCGCAATGGCGAGTCGGTGTGTTCCAAATCGGGCGGCGGCGTGCTCTGCGAGCCACAGCGCCGCCGTTTCACAGTCGTCGGGTGCCGCAGGCCATGGGTTCTCTGGCGCAAGCCGGTAATCGACGCTCACGACGACAATGCCGAGGTTGTTGGCAAGGTCATTGTTGCGGACATCGCTTCCTGCCCCGGCACCCAGGTAGAACCCGCCACCAGGGAAGTCCAGGAGCACACCCCGTGGGGCAGCCGACGCGGGGAAGTGGATCCTCACCGGGACCGTGGCCTCGTCGTGGCCTACCACTTCCGTGACCACATCAGGCCCGGATGGATTGGGACGTTGCGCCGCGTCCCGGACGGCCTGAAGCTCGTTCCAGCTGCCCGGGCCCCTGCCCATGCCCCGCTTTACATAGAACGCGCGGGTCGGGTCGGCCAGCGCAAGTTGGCGGGAATCGATCAACTGGGACAGGCCGAGCTTCATCGCCTCAGCTTATCGAGCCACCGACCCGCGCCGGATGGAATCGATTGGCGCACCGCAGGACCTGCCCTGCTGTGCCAGGTGGCCCTGCGGGCCCCCGAGTACACAGTTGCCTGAATACAGCCAGCTATGTACTTTGGGATGATGCAGACCCTCACGCAGGCTCCCGTGCTGGCCCGGTTCGGCTACGCGGTGTCAGACCCCACCCGCGCCCGCGTCCTCCTGGCGCTGTCCGAGGCCCCGTCGTACCCCTCGGACCTGGCGGACAGCCTGGGGGTGTCGCGGCAAAGCATGTCCAACCATCTGGCGTGCCTGCGCGGCTGCGGCCTGGTGGTTGCCGTGCCTGACGGCCGGCGGACCCGCTACGAGCTCGCGGATGCCCGGATCGGCCATGCCATCAGTGACCTGATCAACGTTGTGCTGGCAGTGGATCCCACCTGCTGCGGCCCCGATGCGGAGCGCGTCGCGTGATGACGGCACTTCACGTCCCCGGTACCGAACGCCGGCGCCTGCTCAGCCGCCGGATCCGGCTCTTCGCCGCGGCCACCATCACGTACAACGTCATCGAGGCCGTCGTGGCGCTGTGGGCGGGCGGCGTGGCTGATTCCTCGGCCCTGATCGGCTTCGGCCTGGACTCCGTGATCGAAGTGACGTCCGCACTGGCGCTGTCCTGGCAGTTCTCGGCCAAGGACCCGGAGCGGCGGGAGCACCTGACGCTGCGGATCATCGCCGTCTCCTTCTTTGCCCTGGCCGCGTTCGTGGCCGTGGACGCCGTCCGTTCGCTGGCAGGCGCGGGAGAGGCCCAGCACTCGGTTCCGGGCATCGTCATTGCAGCCTTGAGCCTGGCCGTCATGCCCGTCCTGTCCTGGGCCCAACGCCGCGCCGGGCGCGAACTCGGATCCAGGACAGCGGTGGCCGATTCGAAGCAGACCCTGCTCTGCACGTACCTCTCCGCCGTGCTGCTGGTTGGCCTGGTCCTGAACAGCACCCTGGGTTGGTGGTGGGCGGACGCCGGCGCAGCCCTGGTGATCGCGGGAATCGCGGTTCGTGAGGGCATCAACGCGTGGCGCGGGGACGCCTGCTGCACGGTTCCGCACGCCGCGCCGGACCAGGCCGGGGATGCTTGCTGCGGGCCGGCTCCGCAATCGCTGGGCATGCCCACCATGAGGAAGGGCTGACCCATGGGCAGCGGACACGACCACTCCCACGGCGCCGCGGACCACCACGGGCAGCGCGGGAAGCTGCTGCTGGTTTTTGCCATCACCTTCACCGTGATGCTTGCCGAAATCCTCGGAACCATCCTTACCGGCAGCCTTGCCCTGCTGGCGGACGCCGGGCACATGTTCACCGATTCCGCCGGGCTGCTCATTGCCGTGATTGCCGCGTCCCTGGCCCTGAAGCCGGCCACCCACAAACGGACCTGGGGTTACAAGCGCGCCGAAATCATCGCGGCGGCCGGGCAGGCCGCACTGCTGCTGGGCGTGGGCGGATTCGTCATCGTGGAGGGCATCCGCCGGCTTTTTGCCCCGCCCGAGGTTGGCGGCTCCCTCATGCTGTGGTTCGGCGTCATTGGCCTGGCAGGCAATGCCGTGGGGCTGCTGGTCCTCGCCTCCGGCCGGCACCACAACTTCAACATGAAGGCCGCGTTCCTCGAGGTGCTCAACGACGCCCTCGGTTCCATCGCGGTGATCCTAGCGGCGCTGGTCATTGCCCTGACCGGCTGGACCCGTGCGGACGCCGTCGTCTCCCTGCTGATCGGTGCGCTGATCATCCCCCGCACCCTCAGCCTGCTCCGGGACACCGTGAACGTCCTGATGGAAAGCACTCCCCCGGGCCTGGACCTGGCCAAAGTCCGGGAACACATCCTGGCCCTGCCGCACGTCATCGACGTCCACGACCTGCACGCCTCCCTGGTGGCCTCCGGCGTGCCGGTCCTGTCCGCCCACGTCACCGTGCAGGACCAGTGCATGCGCGACGGGCACTCCGCCAGCATCCTGGCCGACCTGCAGCGCTGCGTGGCCAAGGACTTCGACGTCAGCATCGAGCACTCGACCTTCCAGATCGAACCCGCAGCGCACCGCGACCAGGAAAGCATCCAGCACTGATGACACCGGCCGGGCGCTGACCACGCCCTGGACCGGTTGGGATGCGGGGCCGGCCCGCTCAGGCAGCCGCCGGCTCCTTGGCGCGCTCCTGGGGTGAAGGCTCGACGGCGGGCTCCAGCTTTGCGTTCGCCCATCGCCGGAGCGGCCGCTCCACAAAGCGGAAGGACGCGCACGCCACCAGCACGGTGAGGACCGCGGTCAGTGCGATGCGCAGGGGCAGCGCCGGGATCAGGCGCATCAGGAGCAGATAGACCGGCAAGTGCCAGAGGTACATCGCATACGAAAGGTCGCGGCCGGGCTTGGCAAGCCACGGGTGGCTCAGTATCCGTGCAAGGAAACCCGCCGGCTGGAGCACCAGCGCGCCTATCAACACCGCTGACAGCAGGGCGAGCACCGCGGGCCCGGCCGTCCAGAAAGCGGTAAACCACGCGCCGGGCGTGTCCGGTTCCTTCAGCAGGAACAAAGCGGCCGCCAACGTGATGGCAGCCAGGGGGGCTCCCCAACGGGCCACGGACACCAACGCACCGTGCAGCCGGGAGCCGTGCCGTAGGGAGGTGAACAGCAGGGCGAGTGCGCAGCCAATCAGCAGCTCGTCGGCCCGGGTGTCCGGGCCGTTGTAGATCCGGGCCAGCGGCTGGCCCGCGCTGACCAGCAGGAACCGGTTCAGCAGGAAGACGCCGGCCACTGCCAATGTGGCGAAGGCAACGGTGCGGACCTTCCAGAACCGGAGCATCGCCAGCAGCAGCAGGGGCCACACCAGGTAAAACTGCTCCTCGACGGCCAGGGTCCAGGTGGGGCCGAGGGTTTCCCCGGCGATGGAGTCGCCGAACATGCCAAAGTGCGCCAGGTTCATCACGTAGGCTGCGGCCGGCAGGACGAAACCGGCCTGGCCGCCCCAGCCGGAGGCCGGGAACAGGAAGCCGGCCACGAGGATCACGGTGCAGAGCGCCAGCAACGCCGGCCAGAGCCGGGCCAGGCGCTTGGCGTAGAAGATGCCCAGGTGGAGCCGGCCGGTGGAGCTCCACTCCTTCATGATCAGCAGCGTGATCACGAAGCCGCTAAGCGTAAAGAAGACGTCCACGCCGATGGATCCCCCGGGGACCTCATCGGTGGCCGTATGAAAGAAGAACACTCCTGCCACGGCGATGGTGCGAAGCCCGTCCAAGGCATGCTTGCGCCCGGCGATAAGCCCTGCTCCGGGCACTGCCGGGCGCTCCGCGGCTGACAAAATTCCACTGTTTGACCTGAAAACCACTAAGCAAGCATATATAACGTTTCCATAACTGCCCTGAACGGAAGCTGGGCGGACGCTGACAACAGGGCACAGATCATGGCTTGTGGCAGGGCGCCGCGCCTTCTACATTGAACAGATGGTGGACCAGGATATGGCAGAGGATTTCGAGCGGCTCGTCGACCTGATCGGTGCCACGGAGGACATCAAATCCGTCCTGGACGCCATCACCACCTTCGCGGCGGCCACCATGACCGAGACCACGGGCACATCGATTGACTGCGCCGTCACGCTGCGGCGGCGCAAACATACAGCCACCATTGGCGGCAGCAGCAGCAATGCCGTGGTGCTGGACAGGATTGAACAATCCCTGGGGGACGGGCCCTGCGTGGACGCATTGGAGACCGGTGCTCCCGTCCTCCTCGGCGACGTCGACTCCGACCCGCGGTGGCCGGAGTACCGCGAGGCCCTCTCGGCCGCGGGCATCGCCAGCGCACTGGGGGTCCCCATGGCACTCCAGGACGACGCCGGCGCCGTCCTGGATTTTTTTGCTCCCGCCACTGGACTCTTCAGTGAGCGCGCAGTGTCCGAGGCAGTGAGGTTCGCGGACATGGCAGGCATGGCCCTGCGCCTGGCCATCCGAATAGCATCCGCGGACCAGCGTGCCGAGCATCTGAAGGCCGCAATGGACACCCGGACAGCCATTGACGTGGCCTGCGGGATCATCATGGCGCAGAACCAGTGCAGCAAGGACCAGGCTTTCGAACTGCTCCGCCGCGCCTCCAACACACGGAACCAAAAGCTCAACGACCTCGCCCAGTCGCTGGTGGACAGGTTTACGGGTTCACGGCCCAAGGCCGCCTACTTCGATGACTGAGGCTCCAGCCGGCGGGTGTTTGTGTTGGGCGCCGACCCGGGAGCCAGCCACGCTGCTGACTCCCGGAGTGTAAGACGTGGATGTGGCCCACCCCCGAACCATGGATTTCCCTTGGGCCACATCCACGCCAGCTATGTGGGAGGCGGATGCGCGCCCGGAAGCGGCCTGGTTGTGGTGGGGAGAGCGGTCATAGATATTCCTCAGACGGTGCATCGCTGGCCGTCTGCCTGACCTTGGGCCAGCCTACAAGCGTTCCGCGCCGGGCAACAGCGCGGAACCCCACAATTTTGGGTCAAGATCAGCCAAGGAATCAGCCGGCGGCGCCACACCACAATGCCAGCGCTTCCCGCAGGCCCGCAGCTGTGTGCTGGCCAACCCAGGCCACGTAGCCGTCCGGACGCACCAGGACTGCCGTAGGCGCAGCCACCACGCCCAGCACCGGAAGCTCCCACGCGCCGTCGTACGTCCCGGCAACATGCTGCACCCGCCCGGCCCACGCGCCCGCGTCCAGGGCGGGACCGCCGAGTTCCAGCAGGACGGGACGGCCCTGGTGCAACAGTTGGTACACCCGCGTGGATCCCTCAGCGGCGGCGATGTCCAGGTCCGGCATCCGGCGCCCCAAGAGGGGGTGGCCCGTGCCGGGCCCGTAGTCAACGTCGAGCCCGGTGACCAATCCCGCAATCGGATCCCCGGCACCATCCCGGCGGAGGACCTCGTCCAGCAGGTCCCGCAGCGCCTCCTGCCGCGGATCGGCCTTCTGGAACAGGGACTGCGCCATGGTGTATTTGAGCGCCCGGGCGCCCGCCGGGTGGCGCTCCGCCTGGTAGGTGTCCAACAGATCCTCCCCGGACACCCCGCGGACCACCTGCGCCAGTTTCCAGCCGAGGTTCACGGCATCCTGGAGGCCCAGGCCGATGCCCTGCCCGCCCGTTGGGGAATGGACGTGCGCGGCGTCGCCGGCCAGCAGCACACGGCCTTTCCGGTAGGACTCCGCCTGCCGGGTGGCGTCCGTGAAACGAGAGAGCCACGCGGGGCTGTGCACGCCGAAGTCCGTGCCGAACACGTCGTTCAGAGCACGCCGCAGGTCCTCCATGGCGGGCTCGATGGCAGGGCCGAGCTCCGCTTCGGTCACCACCACCCGAACCATGCCGTCCCCCATCGGGTACAGTCCGTGGATGCCGCGGGTGTCCACTTTGCCCTGCTGCACGGGTTCGCCGGCCACCTTCACTTCGGCAATCAAGCTGCTGCGCGTGGCGTCCGGGCCGGTGAAGCTGATCCCGGCCGAGCGCCGCACCACGCTGCGCCCGCCGTCGGCGCCCACAACAAACCCGGCCCGCACGGGTCCGCCGGCGGCGAGCCGAACGTCCACGCCGTCGTCGTCCGCTGCTACCCCGGTGACCTCCACGCCGCGCCTGACCTGCACGCCCAGCTCCTCGGCCCAGCCAAGCAGCAGCCGTTCGATGTGGTTCTGGAACAGGGCCAGCGTGTAGGGGTGGCGGGTGGGCAGGCTGCCCAGGTCCAGCTGCGTGGCACCAAACGTTGCCGCCTGCACTGTCTTGCCCTCCGCGAGGAACCGCTCCGCGATGCCGCGCTGGTCCAGCAGTTCGATGGTTCGCGCATGGATTCCACCGCCGCGGGATCCGGCCAGTTCCTGGGAGGGCCGCCGTTCCAGGATTAGGGCATCCACCCCCGCCAGCCGCAGCTCCCCCGCGAGCATCAATCCCGTGGGCCCGCTCCCCACAATCACCACATCATGCATGTTGTCCCCGTTCTGTGCCTGCACTGGACCGCCCGTATGCGGCACCCAGTATGCGCCAGCCCGGGGGCCTTGCGGCAAGGCCCCCGCAGCGGGGTACTTTGGAAATAGATGGAAGATTGCCCATGACGCAGGCGTGCCGCCTTCTCCAGGTTGGGGGTCCCTGAGAAGGCGGCACTGCATCCAAAATACTGGCCGGTCATGGCGGTCGAGGCCGCTATCCCCCCGTCCGGCCGAAACTTTAACGAATCCTTTACGCCTGGCTGGATTAACCCGGACACCTGTCAAGACCTGTTCACACCGGAAGGCCTCTCCGTACGCTGGTGCGTGGGCCGCACTGCGGCCAAAGACACTACACAGCCCCGTTCCGGGGCTGCACACAGGGCACAGCCCCGACTTTGCGCGGCGAACGGTCTCCTCCCCGTCTTGGTGGTGCGCCAACCATATTGCTCGATTCAGGCAAAAATGGAGAAACCTAAAATGAGGAAAATACTTACGCGCCTGCTACTGATGGCGCTCCTGGGAACGATGGCGCTCATCGCTCCACAATCGGTTCAGGCCGCCCCGCCCGTCCCCGCTTATCCTGCTTGCCCCGGTTTTGACGTCACCCTCAGTTCAACCGGCGGAACCCAGGACGTTCGCATGACACGGATCAAGGACGGCATCATCTACACCATCGTTGCAGGCCGCGGAACGACCATCACCGTGACCAATGCCGAATCCGGAACGTCCGTGACGTTTGGCACGAAGGGTTCGGTCACCAGGAGTGCCACCGACACCGCCACAGGTGACATTACGTGGTCGCTTTCGGGCGCAAACCTGGTCCTGCTGTTCGACAAGGTTGACTTGGGCGGTCCGTCCACCATCCTGTACACGGGTGTGGTCAAGTACACCACCGACAGCAACTACACGTTGACGCAGCCGTTCCAGCAGCAGTCAGGTACGCAACGGGACATCTGTTCAGAGCTGAGCTAGCCGGCTATTCGCCTGGGCGGCGGGAGAAGTCCCGCTGCCCAGGCGATTTTTCTTGCACAGCGTTGTCGATCCGGGCTTGCCCTGCGCGTCGTATGGGTAGGGGCTCCAACAGTGGGCTCATATTGAAAAGCGAAGGGAGTTCAAAATGTCCAAGTATCTGATCCTGATTTACCAGGACGAAGCGGTGACCAGGCAGGCTGAAGGCGAGTCGATCAGCGCCAGCTACCAGGAGTTCATGGAGCGCCGCGGAGCTTCGCTGATCAGCGGGGCCGCCCTGCATCCGTCCTCGACGGCCACCTCCATCCGGCGCGACGGGGCGGGCGGGTTCCTGGTCACGGATGGGCCATTCGCCGAGTCCAAAGAGACCGTGGGCGGTTACTACCTGATCGAGGCGGCCGACCTCGACGAGGCGCTGCAGATCGGCAAAGAGGTTCCCGCCGGCGTCGGGGTTGAGGTGTGGCCCGTCCGGGTGGTCAGCTGATGGCGCGGGCCGCCGGCTCGGAGGTTGCTGCCGCGGTTGCCGATGCGCACCGCCGGGAGTGGGCCTTCGTGCTGGCGGCCACAGTGCGGATTGCCGGCGACATCGACACCGCGGAGGAGGCGGTCCAGGACGCGTACGCCAGCGCCTTGTCCACGTGGGGCGGGAACGGCATCCCGCACAATCCCGGGGCTTGGCTGACCGTGACGGCACGACGACGGGCCCTGGACATGCGCCGCCGCGCGGCAACGGCGCAAAAGGCGCTGCCCAAGCTCCTCGGCCGCGAAGACGACGATGGCGACGGCGACGGCGACGGCTTCGAAGGTGACGAAATTCCGGACGACCGGCTGCGGTTGATCTTTACCTGCTGCCACCCGGCCCTGCCCCTCGAAGCCCGGGTGGCCCTGACGTTGCGGCTCCTGTGCGGACTCTCCACTGCCGAGGTGGCGCGGGCCTTCCTGGTCCCCGAGGCCACCATGGCCGCACGCATCACCCGGGCCAAGAAGAAGATTGCCGCCGCGCGCATCCCATACCGGGTGCCGTCGTCGGATGAACTGCACGAGCGCGTGGACGGCGTGCTGTCTGTGGTGTACCTCGTGTACACCACCGGGCACACGGCGCCGTCGGGAGCGGACCTGGTGCGCCGGGACCTTGCCGAGCGGGGCGTGGAGCTTGCCCGGCTGCTGCGGGAACTGCTTCCCGCCGACCCCGATGTGGCCGGGCTCCTGGCCCTGGTCCTGCTCACCGAAGCGCGCAGGGATGCCCGGGTGGATGGGAATCAGGATCTCATCCTGCTGGAGAACCAGGACAGGTCAAAGTGGGACCAGCATGCCGTCACGGAGGGAGTGGCACTGCTGCACGAGGCCCTGGCGTACCGGCCGCCCGGCCGCTTTGCCCTCATGGCAGCGATCGCGGCCGTGCATGACGAGAGCGGGTCCTGGTCCGGCACCGACTGGCAGGAGATCCTGGGCCTCTACGACCTGCTCATGGAGCGTTGGCCCTCCCCTGTGGTCCGGCTCAACCGGGCCATTGCCCTGGGCTTCGCGGTGGGGCCGGCCGAAGGCCTGGCAGAGCTCGATGCGCTGGGCGCCGAGCCGCAGCTTGCCCGGTACCCGTACCTGGCCGCGGCGCGCGGTGATTTCCTGGTTCGGCTGGGCCGCGAGGACGAGGCGAGGGTGGCGTTCGAAGAGGCATTGATCCTTACGGACAACGAAGCCGAGCAGCGTTTCCTCCGGGCCCGCCTGGGCGGCCTGGGCGGCCTGGCCGGCTGACGCCGGTCTCCGGTTCGCAGGAGTCGGGAGCAAAGGGAAAGCCCCTCCTAGGAGGGGCTTTCAACGTAGTGGTTGTCATTTGGCTTCCGATAATGGTCGGTGTTGATGCACTCCCCCTCTCCGGACGCCCCCGGGCGCCCATCCGGACTATGACCTAAATCACTTTAGTGACCTGCGGCCAGGGCGTAAAGACCCTGGTTCAAAAAAAGTAACGCCGTTCGACGACGGCGCGCGGCCGCCGTCGAACGCCCGGCGCCCCGGTCAGGGGACGGCGCATTATGCTTCTGAAGGAGGGCAGAACTGTGAACAAGAACCGACTCGAGGCGTTCAGCGATGGCGTGCTGGCGATCATCATCACCATCATGGTGCTGGAGCTGCGCGTACCGGAGGAACCCACCTGGCATGGGATCGCCGGGGTCCTGCCAACGTTGCTCAGCTACCTGCTCAGCTTCGTCTATGTCGGGATCTACTGGAACAACCACCACCACCTGATCCAGCTGGCAGACCGGGTGAACGGCGCCATCCTCTGGGCCAACCTGCACCTGCTGTTCTGGCTCTCCCTGTTTCCCTTCACCACGCGATGGATGGATGAGTCCGGGTTCGTGGAAGTTCCGGTGCTGGTCTACGGCATCAACCTGCTCTGCGCTGCCATCGCTTTCTACATCCTGGAGCAGGCACTCATTCGCAAGCAGGGCACGGCCGGGGCCGTTGCCCAGGCCCTGGGGCGGGACTGGAAAGGCAAGGCCTCGCCGCTGATCTACCTGCTGGGCATCGCGCTGACACTCGCCCAGCCCCTCCTGGGAATCGCTGTCTACACGGTGGTGGCGCTGATTTGGCTGGTCCCCGACCGCCGGGTGGAGCACTTCGTGTACCGCGCCCACCAGCCCGACGACGTCACGGACCAGGACGTTCCCGGCCCCACCGCGCCCTAGATTTCCTCCGGTTTAGATGTCGGCCAGCAAGGACGTGGGGTTTTCTATGGCGTCCGCCACGAACCGGAGGAAGCCGCCTGCCGTGCCGCCGTCGCACACCCGGTGGTCGAACGTGAGGGTGAGTTCTGTGACCTTCCGGACGGCCACGCCGCCGTTGACCACCCACGGCTTGTCGATGATGCGGCCCACCCCGAGGATGCCCACCTCCGGGTGGTTGATGATCGCCGCGGACCCGTCCACGCCGAACACTCCGTAGTTGTTCAACGTGAAGGTGCCGCTGCCGAGTTCGGCGGGCGTTGCCTTGCCGTCGCGGGCCACCTGCGTGAGCCGGCGGATTTCCGCGTCCAGTTCCCGGGCGCTGAGTTTCTCGGCGCCGCGGACGGATGGCACCACCAGGCCGCGTTCGGTCTGGGCTGCGAAGCCGAGGTTGATGCCGTCGAATCCGACGATCTCCTGGGAGCCGTCCTCCGCGGTTTCGATCCGCGTGTTCAGTTCCGGGTACTTCTTCAGCCCTGCGGTGACGAACCGGGCGATGAAGGCGAGCAGGCCTGGCGCCTCCGCACCGTTGGCTTTGAGTCCCTCACGCAGCTCCATCAGTGCGGTGGCGTCCACGTCCACCCAGACCGTTGCTTCCGGGATTTCCGAGCGGCTGCGCGCCATGTTCGCAGCCACGGCCTTCCGGACGCCGCGGACAGGAGTGCGGGCGGAGATGGGCAGGCCGGTGCGGGAGTCGGTGGTTTCCGATGATCGAGCTTGTCGAGATCCGTGGGTTTCGACAGGCTCGGCTTCCGGTGTGGGCTTGGTTTCGACACGCTCAACCACCGGCGCCGAGATCGCTGCTTCGACGTCGCGGCGCATGATGAGGCCGCTGTCGCCGGAGCCTGAAATGTCGCCAAGGTCCACGCCGTGCTCGCGGGCCATGCGCCGGACCAGCGGTGAGATCACGGCGCCGAGCTTGCCGGGCACGCGGGTGCGCAGGAGGGTGAGGTCGTCCTCGGTGGTTTCGACAGGCTTGGTTTCGACAGGCTCAACCACCGCAACAGAAGACTTCCGCGCACGGGTCCGCCGTGCCTGGCCATGCCCACCAGGGGTGCCATAACCAATCAGGACATTCCCGGACCCCGCCTTCTCCTCCTCACGATAGGTCTCGGCTGCCGCCGCCGACGCAGCCGGCGCGGATGACGCCGCCCCGGGAGTGGCATCTAAGGAACCGGACGAGGGACCCGATGCGAGCTTGCGAGCATTGGGCAGTCCGGGACCGCTTCCTGAGCCGGCAGCATCGTCCGCAGGACGAATGCTGTCCGGCGAAGGGGCGGGGGCGGCATCATCCGCGGCGGACACCGGAGCGGCGACACCAGTGGAGAGCGGCGTCACCGAGATCAGCGGCTTCCCCACATCCAGGGTCTCCCCCGGCTTCCCGTGCAACTCGGTGACGATCCCCGCATAAGGGGACGGCACCTCCACCGCGGACTTGGCCGTTTCCACCTCGGCGATCGGCTGGTCCACAACGATCTCGTCGCCCACGGCTACATGCCAGGCAACGAGTTCGGCTTCGGTGAGGCCTTCGCCGAGGTCCGGCAACAAAAACACGCGTGGTTCGCTCATGGTCAGTTCTCCCACTGAAGGTCGTCAACGGCGTCGAGGATGCGGTCCACGCCGGGCAGGTAGTACTTCTCGAGTTTGGGTGCCGGGTACGGGACATCGAACCCGGTGACGCGGCGGATGGGGGCGGCCAGGTAGTGGAAGCAGCGCTCCTGCACCCGGGCCACGATCTCGGAGGACACGGAGGCGAAGCCATGCGCCTCGGCGATCACCACGGCCCGGCCGGTCTTGCGGACCGACTCGCACACGGTGGCATCGTCGAACGGCACAATGGTCCGCACGTCGATCACCTCCAGCGAGCGCCCCTCCAGCGCAGCTGCCTCGGCGGCGGCAAGCGCGGTGGGGACGGACGGCCCGTACGCGATCAGCGTCGCGTCCGTGCCGGGACGGGCGACGGCGGCCCGGCCCTCGGAGGTGCGTCCCGTCGTCGTGCCTTCCGCGTGGAGGCGACGCAGCTCACCCAGGTCCACCTGGTCCTTGGTCCAGTACATCTTCTTGGGCTCCATGAAGATGACAGGGTCGTCTGAGTCGATCGCTTCGCGGAGCATCCGGTAGCCGTCCGCCACGGTGGCGGGGGTGTAGACCTTCAGGCCGGCGGTGTGTGCGTAGTAAGACTCGGAGGAATCGCAGTGGTGCTCCACTCCCCCGATGCCGCCGCCGTACGGGATGCGGATCACCATAGGCAACTTGACGGCGCCCTTGGTGCGATTGTGCATCTTGGCAACATGGCTGACGATCTGCTCGAACGCGGGGTAGGCGAACGCGTCGAACTGCATCTCGATCACCGGGCGCATGCCATTGATGGCCATGCCCACGGCCATACCCACGATGCCGGATTCGGCCAGCGGGGTGTCGAAGCAGCGCTGCTCGCCGAACGTGGCAGTGAGTCCGTCGGTAATGCGGAAGACGCCGCCCAGCATGCCCACGTCCTCCCCGAACACCAGGACGGAGGAGTCGGCGTGCATGGCGTCGGCGAGCGCTGTGTTGAGGGCCTTGGCCATGGTGACGGGCTGCGGGCCGGCGGCCTCGGCGGACGCGGCGGCCGAGGCTGCGGCCCGGGCGGTGGCGGCAGAGACGTTGCCGTTGGCCTCGGACGAGGTGGTGATGGTGGGGCTCACTTGCCGGCCTCCTGGAAATCAGTAGATGCGGCGTCGCGGGCGAGTTCGTCGGCGAGCAGGGCGGATTCTTCCTTCAGCTGCGGCGTCTGCCGGGCGAAAACGTGGCGGAAGAGTTCCTGCGGATCCACCGGGACGTCCTCGCTGAGGCCTTCGCGCAGCTGCGCGGCAACGGCCTCGGCGTGCTCGCTGATCCGGGACTCGCCGTCGTCGTCCAACAGCCCGCGGTCCGTGAGGTAGGTGCGCATCCTGTTGACCGGGTCCTTGGCCCGCCACTCGGCAACCTCGCTGTTTTCCCTGTAGCGGGTGTCGTCGTCGGCGTTGGTGTGGGCCTGCATGCGGTACGTGTTGGCTTCCACCAGCAGCGGGCCGGAGCCTTCGCGGGCGAGTTTCACCGCGCGGTCCAGGACGGCGAGGAGGGCCACCACGTCGTTGCCGTCCACGCGCTCCCCCGCCATTCCGTAGCCCACGGCTTTGTGCGCGAGCGACGGCGCCACGGACTGGTGTGCCAGCGGCACCGAGATCGCGTACTTGTTGTTCTGGACGAAGAAAATCACCGGCAGGTGGAAGACGGCGGCGAAGTTCAGTGCCTCGTGGAAGTCGCCTTCGCTGGTGGCGCCGTCGCCGCACATGGCCAGCACCACGGTGTCCTCGCCGCGGAGTTTGGCCGCATGGGCGACGCCGACGGCGTGCAGCAACTGGGTGGTCAGCGGCGTGCACTGGATGCCCACCTTGTTTTCGAGGGGGTCGTAGCCGCCATGCCAGTCGCCGCGGAAGATGGTCATCACCTGTACCGGGTCCACGCCGCGGGTCATCACGGCCACTGCGTCGCGGTAGGTGGGGAACATCCAGTCCCTGTCCGACAGGCAGAGGGCCGCGGCCACCTGGCAGGCTTCCTGGCCATGGCTGGAGGGGTAGACGGCCATGCGGCCCTGCCGGACCAGGGCGGAGTTCTGGTCGTTGACGCGGCGGCCG
This sequence comes from Arthrobacter sp. SLBN-112, assembly GCF_030944625.1. Taxonomy (NCBI): domain Bacteria; kingdom Bacillati; phylum Actinomycetota; class Actinomycetes; order Micrococcales; family Micrococcaceae; genus Arthrobacter; species Arthrobacter sp. SLBN-112. The sequence goes on along the minus strand of NZ_JAUSXY010000001.1, from coordinate 1,890,697 downwards.
ACGACGAGCTGTTCGTACGCTGCCAGCAGTTCCTTGTCGCCGGGCACGGGGTATTCGTGGCCGGGCTGGGTGCCCTGCTCGCTTTCCGGGATGAGCCGGCCCTCCGGGTCCACCATCTGGATCTGGTGCCGGGCGGGGAGCATGTAGTCCTCCACCGTGATGCCGAACTTCTTCACAGCATCGGTCAGCGCGTTTCCTGCTGGCTCGGTGCTGGTGGTGTCCGGCGCGGTGTGGTCTGCGGAGATCGTCATTGGTCCGTCCTTCGATTGCCACTATTCGCTCCCAGTATGGTCCCGCAGCAGGTTTCGTATCCAGCAGCCAGCAGAATCGTGGAGAAGCTGCCCGGAAATGCCGACTGTTGGAGACGATTTGTCATTGTGACGTGGATTACCGAGCGGGGATGTGGACGATTTGACGGGCAAAGAAACAGGCCCTGCTTTCATCGGGACGCCAAAGGCTGGCGGGAGCTGGAAAGAAGTGCATTGACCCCTGCCTCCCGAAGGACCACACTCGGATAATGCGGGTACGCATCGTCCCGGGACATCCGGGACTGCGGCATTTTCCTAACAGCAGTGACAGGCGGGGGCGTTAGCTATGGAAATAGCCAAATTGTGGGACAAGCTCGATTCGGACACGCGGCAATGGCTGGTTGATAACCCTGGGTGCACGATCCTCCCGCGCACCGTCGCGGCGGCCATCATGAAGAGCACAGGAGTCCAGTTCGAACAGGACCGGCACGGCGAAACCGTGCTCTCCCCCGGCGACTGCGACTTCATCCGCGGCGCAGCGGAGGGGATCGAAAGCCGCCACCACATGTCCTGATCCCGGCGCCCTGATGACCTAGGGAAGGCCGCATCCGGTCAACCATGATTCTTCCAGCAGCGCTTCTGCTGCCGGTTTCGTATCCCTGCGCGCCCGGGCCACGGAAACTCTCCTCAAATCCACCTACTATGGAAGACGATTTGTATCTGTAGGGGAGATTACCGAGCGGGGATGTGGACGATTTGACGGGCAAAGATGCACCGGCCGAAGTTGCCCTGGACGAGATCGACCGGAGGATCATCGCCGAGCTCACGCGGGACGGCCGGATGTCCGTGACCCAGGTGGCCGAAAATGTGCACATCTCCCGCGCGCACGCCTACTCCCGGATCGCCCGGCTGACCGGCGAAGGTGTACTGACCCGGTTCACGGCGTTGGTGGATCCGATCAAGGCAGGGCTGAAGTCCTCCGCATACGTGACGCTGAAGCTCCGGCAGGACGCCTGGCGCGAACTCCGGGACCAGTTGGGCGCCATTCCGGAGGTGCACCACATTGCACTGGTGGGCGGCGACTTCGACGTGATCCTCCTGGTCCGGGCCGTGGACAACATCGACCTGCGGCGGGTCATCTTCGACCAGCTGCAGACCATGCCGGGAGTCCTGGATACGCAGACGTTCCTGGTTTTCGAGGACGTGGACACGCGGTAGAAGCCGGTTACTTCGATGCGCACATCCGCTGCCGACACCGATATTTGACCCCGACGCTCAGGCTCCATTTCGCGCCCCAAATAACGTGCGCGGCTGGGAAACTTTGCGTCGAAAATGCGTTTGCGCGTCGCGGGTTGTTCGTGGTCAGAGGGTTGAAGCGATAGAAGCACGACGGCGGCGCGCAGGTCAGGGCGGCGCTCACGCATGCGAGTAATCGCTTACCCAAACCAAGTAGTGGAACTCTCAAGTCACTGGAAATTCGGGTACCGCTACGTGTTGTTGCGGCCTTTTGCGTTCGCGAATATTGGGTCATCGATCCACCGGAAGGCACCTCGATGGAGCCACCTATGGGGGAACGGGTTCTCAATCACACACACAAGGAGACTTTCCGTGCGCAAAATGACCAAGAAGAACAAGATCGCCGCCGTCGCAATGTCCGCAGCCCTGGTAGCTGTTGGTGGCGGTGCCGCCTACGCCTACTGGAGCACCACGGGTGGCGGTTACGGATCCGGCACGGCAGCCGCAAGCACCAGCCCCGTAACCATCAACGTCACCGTGGACGCGGGTGTCGCCCCCGGTGCGCCCCAGACCATCACGTACACCGCAACCAATCCGAACACCAGCAACACCCAGGTAACGCTGGCCAACCCGGTGGTCACCACCGGTGTTGACGGCTGCCTGCCTGCCTGGTTCACGGCCACGGCTCCCACCGGCACCACCAACGTTCCCGCCGGCCCGACCGCCACAGCCTTGGGCACCGGAACCCTGACCCTGGTGGACAGCGCTACGGTCAACCAGGACGCCTGCAAGGGCGCTTCCATCACCGTGACCGTCACCAGCAAGTAAATAAACAGCTGGCCGGGGGCGGTGTAACTCCGCCCCCGGCTTGCCGTCATTCGCACCAAAGAACAAGGGGGGCACAGGGTGCACGAGCAGGACGGACAGCCGCGGCGTCGAACGCGGACCGGTATCAAGGCAGCGTTGATCGCGCTGTTGTTGCTGCTGGCCAGCGCGGGAGCGCTGATCGCGGCGGCAAACAATCCCAAACCGGGCATCACTGTGCAGGTCTCCCCTGCCAGCCAGTCCGTCCAACAGGGCCAGTCGGCTGCCTATACGGTGACCCTGACGTCCACCGGCGGCTTCAGCGGAGCGGTTAGCCTGGCCACCGCGGGACTTCCGGCCGGCACGGCAGGCGCCTTCACGCCGTCGTCCGTCACCCTCAACTCCGGCAGCACCGCAACCGCAACGTTGAACGCCACCACCAGCGCAACCACCCCAGCCGGCACCAACACCGTGACCATCACGGGAACCAGCGGCAAGGTATCGGGCAGCGTTGCCGCGAGCCTCACCGTGAACTACAAGATGACCACCGCGTTTTCGGTGGCGGCCACCCCGGATTCCGTCACCGTCCCACCCGGGGCCACCGCCGTTTACACCCTGCAGCTGACCCGGAACAACTTCCCCAACTCCGTCTCGTTCAGCGTCCTGGGCGGACTGCCCGCCGGCGCCACGGCAACGTTCTCGCCCAACCCGGTAACCGGCAACTCGAGCACACTGCAGGTGGCAACAACGGCCGCTTCGCCGAGCGGGAACTTCAACCTGTACCTGGTGGGGACCGGGAAGGACTCCGCCGGGAAGTCGCAGTACGCCTACGCGAACGTCCAACTGGTCCTGGATTCCACCATCAAGCAGTTCGCCCTCTCCGGGAACGTCCCCGGGACACTGTCGCCCGGATCCTCGGCGGGACTGGACCTGCAGATCAGCAACCCGAACAACAAGTCCCTGTCCCTGACCAACCTGTCCGTAGCTATCGCGGGGGTTACCAGGAGCGCGGATGCCGTGGCGAAGAACCTGGCGTGCACGGCGGCCGACTTCACCCTCACGCAGTACAGCGGGCCGTACCCCCTGGTGGCGCCGGCCGGAAGCAGTTCACTGTCCGGACTTCTTGTGGCACAGTCCGCCTGGCCGCGGGTAGGCATGCTGGATAGCTCCAGGAACCAGGACGGGTGCAAAGGCGCAACCCTCCAGCTCACGTACTCGGGATCAGGACAGGGGAACTGAGATGACCAGCATTAGCAGGAGCCGCGCCGTCAAGGCGGCCGCCCTCGCCGGCCTCCTTGTCACCGCGGGCGCCGGAACCGCCTACGCCTACTGGTCTGTGGCCGGCGGCGGCTCCGGGTCCGCCGCGGCGGCCACCATGCAGGCCGTCACCGTTGACGCCCTGATAGCCGGCGACAACCCGAAGACGGCGCTCTACCCGGGCGGCAGCGCCGACGTCGTCCTCCGCCTGACCAACCCCAACCCCTACTCCGTGCAGGTCTACAGCGTCACTGCCAACGGCCCCGCCGCCGCTGATGCCACGCATCCGGGCTGCACCACCACCGGCGTCACCTTCACCGGTGCTGCGCCGCTCACCCCCGCAACCTACGTTGCCGCGAACTCGTCAGCCCTCATCACCCTCCCCGGAGCGGCCACCATGGACACCACTTCCCTCGCCGCCTGCCAGGGCGCAACCTTCAGCGTCCCCGTGACGGCGGAGGTGCGGAAATGAGCTTCGCCATCCGTAACGCGTCCCTCTTCCTCCGCCGCCCGTCCCGCCGGCTGCCCTGGATCGTCACCGCCCTGCTGCTCCTGCTGGGCACGGGAACCGCCGCCTACGCGTTCTGGGCATCCACCACCAGCAGCAGCAACGCAGCCGCCGCCGCAGACGCACTCTCGCCAGGATCCAAGCCTGCGGTCACCGCCACCGGCGCCGCTTTGACGGTCAGCTGGGCCGGCGGGACTACCGTCAATGGCCACGCCGCCACGGGTTACACCGTGACCCGTTACTCCGCGGCCAGCGGCGGTACGGCCACTCCCGCCACCGGCGGCTGTGCCGGGACCGTCACCACGCTGACCTGCACGGAACAGTCCGTGCCCGGCGGCGTCTGGTACTACACGGTGACGCCTGCGATCGCCCTCTGGACCGGCGCCGAGAGCCCGCGAAGCAACGGCACCAGCAACGATTCCACCGCACCTGTGGCCACGGTTTCAGGTATCTCGCCCACGCCCAACGCGGCAGGGTGGAACAACACGAGCCCGGTCAGCGTGACCGTCACGGCGGATGACGGGGCTGCCGGGTCCGGCGTCGTCTCCATTTCCTACGTGCTCGACGGCGGTGCGCAGCAGACGGTGAGCGGCGCCTTGGCCGTCGTCCCCGTCAGCGGCGACGGAACGCACACGCTCACGTACTTCGCCACGGACAAGGTGGGCAATGCCGGGTCCGCGCAGAGCCAGACGGTGCGGATCGACACACAGGCGCCGGCCGCACCCGGCTTCACCACAGTCCCCCAGTACGTTTATTCGGGGAACGTTTCCTCGGTTCCGGTCAGCGGCACCGCCGAGGCGGGGGCCACAGTGTCCTTCGTTGCCAGCGACGCCGGTTCCGCGCATTCCGTGCCGGTCACGGTAACGGCCTCCGGTACGGGTAGCTGGTCTGCCAGCCTGGACTTGAGCAGCCTGAACCAGGGCACCGTCACGTACTCGGCCACGGCCACGGACGCCGCAGGCAACACCGGCCCAGCCGGGACAGCTACTTCCACGAAAGACACGCTGGCTCCGGCCGCGGCGCAGGGCCTGAGCGTGCCACCGTACGTGAACAGCGCCAAAGTTGCTTCGGTTCTTGTTTCGGGAAGCGCGGAAGCAGGGGCCACCGTCACCGTTTCGGCAATGAGCCCGGGGTCTCCAGCACCGGTCACCGGCACGGCCACATCTGTTGGAGGCGCCTGGTCGATGAACCTGAATCTCACGTCGCTGAGCGACGGGACGGTCACCTACACCGTCACGGTGAAGGACGCCGCGGGGAACACCAGTGCCCCTGCCACTGCATCGGACACGAAGGACACGGTGGCACCCGTCCTGACCCTAGATAAGCTGCCCAACGTCCTGAAGGGAAATGTCACCAGCTACCAGGTCAGCGGGACTAACGATTCCGGTTCAACCGTGAATCTAACTGTCAGCGACCCTGCCACGAGCGTCCCGGCAACGGGGTCGGGATCCAGCTGGAATACGGGCAACCTAAACCTGTCAGCCCTCCAGGACAGCAACCCCGTGAACGTCCCGAGTATCACAATTGTGGCTACTACTGCTGATCCAGCTGGAAACAGCACTACGGTCACGGCCAAGGTCATCAAGGACACCGCGGCGCCGGCCGTGGCCGGCATCGCATTGGCGAACGGTACCAACGGCGCCAAGTCAGGCACTCCCGATGCGCGTGACACAGTAACCATCACCTACTCGGAAGCAATGGATCCGGCAAAGTTCTGCGCCGGTTGGAGCGGTGGATCCCTTAGCGGCACCGCTACGATTACGAATGGTACGCCAGCAACTAACGACACCATCAGCTTCACCAGCAGCTCCTGCACTGCCCCCAACATCGGGACCATCTTGCTCGGTGGGGACTATGTGGGCACCACGGCAGCCACTTTTGGAGCCAACGGCACAGCCTCCACCTTGACCTGGGACTCTGCAACGAAGACCCTCACCATCAAGCTGGGGAACGCGCCTACCGGTCAGGGAGCGGTCAACACATCGGTTGTACCAGGGACACCCTCCTACACTCCGAACTCGAACCTCACAGACTTGGCCGGTAACCCCTTCGCAACACCGATCGCCACGTTCACCGCCTCGTCGTCGGGGTTCTGATCAGCTAAACCCCACGCAACGGCTCCCCGTCGATCCATCGGCGGGGAGCCGTTGCACGTTTCGACGCTGGTGTTCCCCTGCGCGGCCCAAATACCGTGCGCGCCAGGGAATATAGACCGCATGGATCCGCCGTCACTTCCGGCGGCGCACCACCAGCACGATGTACAGGGCGACGGCCACAGCCACCAATGCGCCGACGCTGGGTCCTAAGCTTCCGCCGCTGAGCATGCTGCACCTCTTCCGAAGACCAAATGGCTATTAAATGCAGCATACCCATCGGCGGTGCGGCTGCACCCCGCGCGTAGGTCAAACTAAGCCTGCTGTCCGAACTTGGGGAGGCTGAGCGAGCGGGACCGGATTCCCTCGATATGCGTAGCCATGGCGGCGGCGGCCGCTGCGGGGTCACCCGCCCTGAAGGCGTCGATGATGGCCTGGTGTTCCTGGACCGTATGGTCACCGCTCATGTCGTTGTGAACCAGGAGCCGGAACCGCTGGATATGGCCCTCGATGGATCCATAGGCCCGGAGCAGGAACTCGTTGTCGGTGGCTTCCACGATGCGCCGGTGGAAGTTTTCGTCTGCCTGCCAATAGGCCCGGTACCCCGCGAAGGTGTCACCGCCGTGGCGGGACGCCTCCAGGTCCCGGTGGAACCGTTCCAGATCCGCCACCAATTCCCCAGTGGAGTTGGTGCAGGCAATGCTGGTGCACGCCGGTTCGAGGATCTCCCGGGAAGTCAGAAGCGCGGCGACGTCGCCGGCTGTGGGCTCCGGCGCAACCTTGTACCCACGCAGTGCTTCCCGCCGGACCATGCCCGTGGTTTCCAGCCGCGCCAAGGCTTCCCGTACCGGCGTGGAGGACACCTTGAAGCGCTTGGCAAGTCCATCAATGCTCAGCGGAGAGCCGGTGGAGATCTTGTCATCCAGCAGGAGGGACAGGATGGCTTCGAACACCTGGTCCACCAGCATCGGCCGGCCGGGGATGATTACTTCTTCTTCAGGCGAAGCGGCGTTCATTTCGGAATCCTATGTGAATTGTCGGTCAATCGGAGGCAGGGCCAGGACCAGTCGCGCCACCGCCGTCACAATCCGGCGGGGCCAAAAGAGGTCTTGGCGGAAAATCGTGCATGATGTACGGTACATGATACCGGACAGCAAAGTGATCTGTAACACAGCTACTGCTGCCCACCAAGGTTGGAAGCTCTCCGATACCACCCTCCTCCCCCACTTCCGAAGGCGTGTAGATGAATCAGTTTCGATCGATATTGGTGACCGTCGCCGCGATTTCCATGGCGAGCGCAATACTCACGGGATGCTCCAATCCCGATATGAACACTTCTTCCAAATCCGACACCCAGAAACCCTCAACCACCGCAGCGGCCGTCAGCGTCGACGACGCCGCAGCGGCAGCCCTCCCGAAAGCGGTCCGCGACAAGGGAACCCTGACCGTCACTATGAGCCAGAGCTCACCGCCCCTGCACTTCATGGCACCGGACGGGACCACAACCGTCGGCGTGGACCCGGAAATCGCCATGGCCCTGGGCCAGACCCTGGGACTGAAGACAGAGGTTCAGAGCGGGCCGTTCGACGGCATCATCCCCGGAATTGCCGCCGGGAAGTTCGATATGGCCATCTCCCAGATGTCCCCCTCCGCCGAGCGCAGGAAAGTCCTGGACTTCGTGGACTACTACCAGTCAGGCAGTGGAATCGGCGTGGCTCCGGGCAACCCGCAGAAGCTCACAGTGGACACGCTGTGCGGCAAGCGCGTGGGCGTGCTGAAGGGTTCGTTCCAGGACCTCAAGCGCCTCCCCGCCCTGTCCGCAGCATGCACGGCTGCAGGCAATCCGGCCATTGAAGCCATGACTTACCCGGACATGCAGGCCCCCAACCTCGCGTTGACTGCCGGCCGGATCGACGCCGTCTACATTGACGGGCCCACGCTGGGCTACGCCATTAAGCAGGGCGGCCAGATTGAACTGCTCGGGGAGAAGGACCTGTCCCCCGTCAGCATTGGGTTCAAGAAGGACGCCGGGCTTGAGAAAGCCATCCAGCTCGGTATGGAGTCGCTGGCCAAGAGCGGCAAGTACAAGGAGATCCTCGATAAGTGGGGTGTAGGCAGCGGTGCAATCTCTGACTTCGCCTTCAACAAAGAGCAGTAGCGTGGACATCGCCAACACCGCCACGGAGCCGAACGCAAAGGCCACGGCAAACGATGGGCTGGACCGTCAACTCCTGCTGGGGCGTCCCCACCAGCGTCACGGCGCGCTGTGGCTGACGGCGGCGATCGTCCTGTTTGTAATCTTCCTGGTCGGCTACTCCCTGGTCACCAACCCGCGCTTTGAGTGGAACATTGTCTTCGGATGGTTCACCTCGGAGCGGCTCTTCACGGGTCTCCTGCGCACGTTGGGCCTGACTGCCATTTCCATGGTGGTCGGCATCGTCGTCGGGGTCTTACTGGCGCTGGCCAGGTTGGCTCCAAACTTCATCGTGGCCGGCGCCGCGGCCTTCCTGGTCTGTGCTCTTCCGTGGCGTTCCTGTCTTCGTCCAGCTGCTGTTCTGGGGCTTTATCGCCGCGATCTACCCGCGGATCGCCGTCGGAATCCCCTTTGGGCCTGAGTTCTTCTCCGCTGACGCCAACGTGCTCATCACTCCTTTCATGGCGGCAATCCTGGGGTTGGGCCTCAACGAAGGTGCGTACATGTCAGAGATCGTGCGCGCGGGACTCCTGAGCGTCAACCGCGGCCAGACGGAAGCGGCCACGGCCCTGGGCATGAAGCGGTTCGCCATCCTGTCCCGGATCGTTCTGCCCCAGGCGATGAAAATCATCATCCCGCCAACAGGCAACCAGACCATTTCCATGCTCAAGACGACCTCCCTGGTCAGCGTCCTGGCGTTCCCGGAACTGCTGTACTCCGCGCAGCTCGTCTACAGCGCAAACTTCAAAACCATACCCCTGCTCATCGCCGCGAGCCTTTGGTATCTGCTGGTCACCAGCATTTTGAGCCTGGGACAGTACTTCATCGAGCGGCACTTCAACCGGGGCGGAATCACGCCAGGACGGACCATCCGCCGTCGCAAACCAAAACCCGCGAGCTCCCCCACCACACCGCAGGAGGTCCAGCCGTGAGCGACGTGATGATTGAAGCCCAAGGCGTCACCAAGAATTTCGGTGACCTCAAGGTCCTCAAAGGCATCGACCTGACCATCCCCAAAGGAAGCGTCACCTGCATCATCGGACCTTCGGGTTCGGGCAAGTCCACCTTTCTGCGCTGCATCAACCAGCTGGAAACGCTCGACGGCGGGTACATCCTTGTCGAGGGACAGCCGGTTGGCGTGAAAATCAGGAAGGGCCGGCTGCACGCGCAGAACAACGCCGAGGCGGCGAGGATGCGCGAGAACATCGGCATGGTCTTCCAGAGCTTCAACCTGTTCCCCCACATGACGGTTCTGGAGAACATCTGCGAGGCCCCGGTCCGGGTGCGGAGGGAAAGCCGGAAAGCCGTGCAGGACCGGGCACGGGTCCTGTTGGAGCGGGTGGGGCTTTCCGAGAAAGTCCACGCGTATCCGGCGTCCCTTTCCGGCGGCCAGCAGCAACGCGTGGCCATCGCACGGGCGCTTGCCATGGAGCCGCGCCTGATGCTGTTCGACGAACCCACGTCCGCCTTGGACCCGGAACTCGTGGGCGAAGTGCTGGACGTGATGCGCAAGCTCGCTGATGCCGGCATGACCATGATCGTCGTCACCCATGAAATCGGCTTCGCCCGGGAAGTCGGCGACCACCTCATCTTCATGGATGGCGGCGGAATCGTGGAGCAGGGCGACCCACGGACAGTGCTGCGGGACCCGCGGCATGAGCGCACCAAACAATTCCTGGCGAAAGTTATCTAGACCTCACATTGGAGCAGGACTCTTGAGAAACAAATGGATTGTCAGCATTGACGACTATCGCAAGGCTTCCCGCAGGCAACTTCCGAAGATGATTTCCGATTACCTGGAAGGCGGCGCACTGGATGAGACCACCATGCGGGCCAACGAGGATCGGTTCGATGCCCTCATGCTTCGCCAGCGGTCAATGGTGGACCTGAGGGGCTTGAACACATCCACCACCGTGCTGGGACATTCCCTGGCCATGCCGCTGATGGTGGCGCCGATGGGGATGCTGACCATTTTCCATCCGGGTTCCGATCCCGCCGTCGCCAGGGCAGCGGTCAGGGCAGGATCCATTTTCATTCACAGCGCCTGGGCCGGATGCTCTCTGGAAGAGGTGGCCAAGGTGGCCCCGAACAACCTGTGGGCCCAGATCGCTTTCTGGAAGGACCCTGAGGAGACCGCCAGCTATATCAACCGGGCACGGGCGGTGGGGGTCGAGACGTTGGTGGTGGCCGGAGATGTTGGTTCCTCCAGCAAGCGGGAACGGGACCTGCACCATGGGCTCTCCATGCCGCCGCGCCCACCGGTGGCGGACTACTTCAACGCGGCCACGCGCCCCGCATGGCTGTGGCGCTGGCTCACCGGCGCGCAGGATGACGTACGGGAACTACCAGATCAACGGCCGCCCGCTGCGCATGGAT